>JAZQRJ010000017.1:0-63111 GCA_045629505.1 Novosphingobium sp. | reverse complement strand
GCACTTCCGCATTACCAAGCGCCTCAAGATCCGGCGTTGCGCCTGCCTCAACCAGCTTGCGCCCTTGCACGTAATCCTTGGTCATGTTCACGCAATCGAGCGCCAGCACGCGGCCTTCGCGCAAGTAAACGACTGAAAACTTGCGATCCTCCGGGTTCCCGCGAATCACTGCACGGTCATACCCGACATTAAGCCCGGCGGTCTGCAAACGTAGATCAAACTGGTTGGACCAGAACCACGGAAACGCATGGTAAGGCTTGGGATCGCCGCAAATCGCCTTGGCAACGCATGTGGCCATGTCGTTGGCGTTCTGCACCGATTCTACCCGCATCACCTGCCCACCGGCATAAGCCGCCGCGAAAGCCGCGCAATCGCCGATGGCATAGACATCGGGCAGTGAAGTCAGGCAGTGCTCATCCACATCAACACCGTTACCGCCAGCCGCACCCGCCGCGATCAACGGGGCAACGGCAGGTATGATCCCGATGCCCACAATCACCGCTTCAGCCGGGATGACTTCGCCATCCGCCAGCTTTACGCCAGTTACCTTGTGACCATCGCCCTCGATGCTGGCGACCTGCACATTGGTGCGCAGGTCCACGCCGTGATCGCGGTGCTCTTTTTCGTAGAAAGCGGACAGTTCCTCACCCGCGACGCGCGCGAGGATACGCGGCAGCGCCTCCAGAAGCGTAACCTTGCAGCCCAGCTTGGTAAGCACGGCCGCAGCCTCAAGCCCGATATAGCCACCGCCGATCACCACGATATTGCGCGTGCCGTCGTCAACTTCGGCCATCAGCAGATCACAATCCTGCCGCGTGCGCACCGCGTGCACTCCGGCCAGATCAGCACCTGGCAACGAAAGTCGGCGGGGATCGCCGCCTGCCGCCCAAACCAGCTTGCCATAACTGAATGTCGAACCGTCTGAGAGCGTCAAAGCCTTCGCTGAGGGATTGATCGCCGTAACCTCGACGCCAAGGCGAAAATCGACCTCTTTTTCCGCCCAGAACGTAGGAGGGCGGATGTAAAGCCGGTCAAAAGTCTTTTCGCGTGCGAAATATTCCTTGGAAAGCGGCGGACGCTCATAAGGATATTCTGGCTCTCGCCCAATTACGACGATTGAACCTTCAAATCCGTTCTGCCTCAAGGCGATGGCGCATTGCGCTCCGCCATGACCTGCTCCCACGATTACTACGTCTGCTTGTTCCATAGTCCGCCCGATTCGATAAATTCACGTCGCCGTCAATGGTTGTGATTATTGCGGGAGCGTCAATCGCTCCGGCGTCAGGCGGCTTCGCCTGCGAGAGCCTCCATCGTCAGCGCCAGCGACTTGTGCCGCGCATCCTGATCATAAACCGATCCGCCGATGATGAGTTCATTGGCACCCGTGCGTTCAATGAATGCCGTGACCTCTCTCCGGATCGTTTCCGGCCCGCCCACCGCTCTCACGGCGCGCATTTGCTCCAGTATGGCCAGTTCGTGCGGTGAAAGCGTCTCGCGATAGCCTTCCACGGGTGGTTTCAGGCCGGTGCCACCACTCACATTGCCAGAGCGAAAAGCGATGGTGCTTTGATCCATCGACGTGGCGAGATATTCTGCTTCCTCATCCGTGTCGGCAGCCAGAACTGTCATCGCCACCATGGCATGGGGCGCAGCCAGCGTTTCTGAAGGACGGAAGTTCTCGCGATAGGTCACCAGCGCGCGGTCCAGCAGCGCCGGAGCAAAGTGCGAGGCAAATGCATAGGGCAAGCCCAGCAGCCCAGCGAGATGCGCGCCAAACAGGCTGGAGCCCAGCATCCACATTTCAATCGGAGCGTCTTTCGCCACAGGGGCCTTGAACGGCAATTCAGCCTGATCGCCGAAATAGGCGCGCAGTTCCATCACATCCTGCGGAAAGTGTTCGGCGGCCTGATGGATATCCTTGCGCAACGCATGGGCGATTCGGCTGTCGGCCCCCGGCGCACGGCCCAGCCCCAGGTCGATCCGGCCCGGGAACATGGCATTGAGAGTGCCAAACTGTTCAGCAATCGCCAGCGGATTGTGATTGGGCAGCATCACGCCGCCTGATCCGATTCGAATTTTCGAAGTGGCATGACCGATGTGCGCAAGCACGACGGAGACCGCCCCGCCAACCAGCCCGCCCATGCCGTGATGCTCGGCAGTCCAGTACCGCTTGTACCCCGCGTCCTCCGCCGCTTTCGCCGCAGCAGCAGTCTCCCGCAAGGCATCGGCGGCCGTGCCCCCCTCGCGCATTGAAACCAGATCTAGAACAGAAAGCGGGATCATGGCTGCACCTCCAGTGCTTCGATGGTGCGCAACAGCAAGGCAATATCCTTATCGCGCGACAGGCGATGATCGCCATCCTTGATGAGCGTCAATTGCACGTCGCTCGCCCGCAAATCGGTGAGCAGCCGCAACGATATATCCCACGGCACATCGGTATCGACCTGGCCGTGAAGCAGCCGCACCGGGCAATCGAGAGGAATTTCCCGGTCGAGCAGCTTGTTCGCCTCGCCATCAGTCCAGAAGCCGGGATGCGTTGGCGTCGGTTCCGGGCCATAGTGATTCGGCTCCAGCACTATTTCGCCTGCCGCCAGCTTCGCGCGTTCCTCTGGTGATTTGCCCCAGTCCGTGAAATCAGGCGCAGCTGCGATGCCGACCAGACCAGCGCGACGTTCCGGCGGCAGAGCAAGCGCCACCATCAGCATCAACCACCCGCCCATCGACGAACCGATCAGTGTGACCGGCCCACCGTCTGTCGCCGCCGCGATCAGCGCCAGCACTTCTTCCCGCCAGCGCGAGAGCGTGCCATCAGCAAAGAGGCCGTCGCTTTCCCCGCAACCCGAATAATCAAGCAGCAAGCAGGCCCGCCCCCGCGCGGCCGCCCAATCAAACACGGCGCAAGCCTTTCCGCCCGCCATGTCGGACATATAGCCGGGCAGAAATACCAGCGTCGGCCCGGTTCCGGGCGTGAAGCGGTAAGCGATTCGCCTGCCGTCCGGCATCTCGTGAAATTGCGTTCCTCTCATGCCCGGGAAACTGGCGCATGCCGGTCCATACCACAAGAGCGTTGAGACAAAGCCGCTACGGCGCTAAGCGCATCGCCATGTCAGCGACTCTCAAGATCAGCCTGCCCGATGGTTCCGTTCGCGAAATGGCGGCGGGCTCCACTCCTGCCGATGTTGCCGCGGCAATCGGCCCCGGCCTTGCCAAGGCGGCAATCGCCGCGCGAATCGATGGGGAGCTGGTGGATCTGACACAGCCATTCACTGGCGATGCTACTCTTGCACTGGTCACTTCGCGCGACGAGGCGGAAGCTCTTGAACTGGCGCGGCATGACTTTGCACACATTCTTGCCGAAGCAGTGCAGGCCCTGTGGCCCGGCACGCAGATCACTTTCGGTCCCGCCACCGACGACGGATTTTATTACGACGTGATGGCGCCCGCCGGTCGCGAGCCATTCTCCATGGATGACCTTCCCGCGATTGAGGAAAAGATGCGCGAGATCATCCGCGCAGATAAGCCGCTGCGTCGCGAAGTGTGGAGCCGCGAAGATTTGATCGCTCGCTGGAAGGAAAAAGGCGAACAGTTCAAGGCCGAATGGGCGGCCGAGCTGCCCGAAGGCGAGGAGCTTACCGTTTACTGGTCCGGCGACGACTGGCTGGATATGTGCCGTGGGCCGCACCTGCCTTCTACCGGCAAGCTGGACCCGCAGGCATTCAAGCTGATGCGCGTTGCTGGCGCCTATTGGCGCGGCGATCAGAAAAATGCACAGCTTACCCGCATTTACGGCACCGGTTGGCTCAACAAGAAGCAGCTGGACGCTCACCTCATGCGGCTGGAGGAAGCCGCGAAGCGCGATCACCGCAAGCTTGGGCGCGAGATGGAGCTGTTCCATTTGCAGGAAGAGGCGCACGGCTCCGTCTTCTGGCATCCCAACGGCTATCGCATCTGGCGCGAACTGGAAGCATACATGCGCCGCGCTATCGACGGTGCGGGCTATCGCGAGATCAAAACGCCGCAGGTGATGGACTCACGCCAGTGGGAGAAGTCCGGCCACTGGGGCAAATATCGCGAAAACATGTTTGTGGTGCCCGATGAAGTGCCCAACGTGGATGACGAAGGCCCGGTCATTTCCCAAGATGCAGACTGGATGGCGCTGAAGCCAATGAACTGCCCGGCACACGTGCTGGTGTTCAAGCAGGGGATTACCTCATACCGCGATCTCCCGCTGCGGCTGTACGAGAATGGTTGTTGCCACCGCAACGAACCGCACGGCGCGCTCCACGGCCTGATGCGTGTGCGCCAATTCACGCAAGACGATGCGCACATTTTCTGCCGCGAAGACCAGATCATTTCCGAAGTGCGTGCATTCTGCGAATTGGCGGACCGTGTGTACAAGGACTTTGGCTTCACTTACGCGATCAAGCTCGCCCTGCGCCCCGAACAGCGCTTCGGCACCGAGGAAATGTGGGACAAGGCCGAATCGGAACTGCGCAATGCAGTTATCGAAGCCGGTCTCGCTACCGAGGAATATGGCTGGGAGGAACTGCCAGGCGAAGGCGCCTTCTATGCGCCAAAGCTGGAATGGCACCTTACCGACGCCATCGGCCGCACTTGGCAGGTTGGCACGATCCAATCAGACCGTGTGCTGCCCGAACGCCTGGATGCCAACTACATCGGCGAAGATGGCGAAAAGCATCGCCCGGTCATGCTGCACCGCGCGATCTTCGGTTCGTATGAGCGGTTCATCGGCATCCTGATCGAACATTTCGCTGGCCGCCTGCCCGTCTGGCTCGCGCCGACGCAGGCCGTTGTTGCGACCATTGTTTCAGACGCGGACAACTATGCCATGCAGGCGATGGAGCAACTGCGCGCCGCGGGCATCCGGGTCGAAACGGACCTGCGCAACGAGAAGATCAACTACAAGGTTCGCGAACATTCGCTGGCGAAAGTCCCGCACCTGCTGGTTGTCGGCAAGCGTGAGGCGGAGGAAGGCACTGTCGCGATCCGCACCTTGGGTGAAAAAGACCAGCGCGTGATGCCACTGGCCGAGGCAATCGCAATGTTGAAGGCAGCGGCCACTCCGCCAGACCTGCGGTGATACAGCGCGAACACATTGACACCGCCCATGTGCTCGGCGGTGTGGAACTACGCCTGATCCGCCATGATCGCGATTACATGATCGTGATGGGCAACAACGAACTGATGTCCACGCGCAAATGGGGTTCGGAAGAAGCGCTGGCGACCGAATCGCTGAAGCGGATTGCTCATGCGAAAGCGCCGCATGTGTTGATCGGCGGCTATGGCATGGGGTTCACCTTGCGCGCCGCGCTCGCGCATCTGGGGCAAGATGGGCACGTCACCGTGGTCGAGCTTGTTCCGAAGATCATCGAATGGGCCCGCGGCCCGATGGCAGAACTGGCCGCCGGGTGCCTTGACGATCCGCGCGTAACGCTGCGGATGGGCGATGTCGCCATGGCGATCGGCGCAGTGCAGGGTGAATACGACGCAATCCTGCTCGACGTGGACAACGGGCCAGACGGCCTCGTCTACCAGGGCAATGACGGGCTCTATTCGCGCGACGGGCTACGCGCTGCCAAAGCAGCACTTGCGCCTGGCGGCGTGCTGGCGATCTGGTCTGCAGGACCAGACCCGGCGTTCACACGCAGACTTACGAAAGCGGGATTTAGCGTCGAAGAAATCCGCGTAGCCGCCCGGTCAAACGGCAAGGGGCCAAAGCATACGATCTGGTTCGCGACCCTGCAGCCTCGTTAACCGGGGCGCAGGTCAGAACGGCAGCGCACGCCCTGCAGTGATGAGCGCAAGGGCGCAAAACAGCACGATCACGGCACGCACGCCTTCCAGCAGCCTGTCAGAATTCCGCGCGCGCCAGAGTTTGGTAGCTCGTTCCATGGGGCGACGATGCGCCCCAATGCTTGCCAAAGCGTTAAACGGACCCCTGCGGCGTCAAGCCCGCGGCATTTGCTGGCTGGCACAGTGAAAGCCGCCGCCGCCCGCCAGAACGAAATCGGCCCGCAGGCCGATGGCATCGCGATCAGGGAACAGCGCCGCAACCGCCGCAACCCCTTCGGCGTCATGCAACGTTCCAAATGTGGGCACGACAACAAGATTGGTAGTGATCGCAAAGTTCATAAAGCTCGCCGGCTCAATCCTCCCGGCGATCTCGACAAGACCCGGCGAGGGAACTTCCTGTACCGTCAGACCAAAAGCCTCCGCCCGCGCCTTGGCATCGGCATAGATCGCGGCGTTGGGATCGTTTGGCCCGGTCGCACGCGGCAGCGCCAGAACACCGGGCGCAACGAAGCGCGCAAGGTTGTCGACATGCCCATCGGTGTGGTCGTTCAGCAGACCATCACCCAGCCACAGAACCCGATCAAAGCCCAGATCCCGCTTCAACCGGTCTTCGATTTCACCCCGCGATAGCAGCGGATTGCGATTGGGGTTGAGCAAGCACTGCTCGGTAGTAACAACTACTCCGGCGCCATCAGTATCAATTGCGCCGCCTTCCAGAATCCAGTCAGCCGTATCGACCTCAAGCCCCGCATCCCGCGCCAGTTCCGCGCCAATGGTCTGATCGCCATCCATCAGATACTTGCCGCCCCACCCGTTGAAGCCGAACCGGCGCGCACGCAGATTGCCAGCATCATCGCGGACCACTAGCGGCCCGGTATCGCGCACCCACACGTCACCATAGACGCGGCGTTCCAGCTTCACCTTTTCACTAACCAGTGCGCGTGCCCGAGCCTCACTCGCATTGTCGCGCACCAGCAGGCGAACTTCCTGCCCGCTATCCGCAACTGCGCTGGCGAAAACAGCAATCTGCTCCTGCGCTACTTCGAGAACGCCCGGCCACTCATGCGCATCATGCGGAAAGCCAATCCAGATCCACTCCTGCGGATGCCATTCGGGAGGGAATTTATAGGACATTTCAACAACCACCTTGTTCGTTCGCGCAGCTTCGATCGCGGATTGCGCGGAATTCATCACCTTCATGCCAATTCGGCCATTCGCTGCCTTGCGCCAGATCCCGGCCCAGACGGTAATACAGGCGCAGGTCCTGCATGATGCCGGACCAGTTCCAATCTGGCGAATATTCGTCGCTGGGCGCATGATAGCGGTTCTGCGTGTAAGCATCGGCAAAGGCACGTCCTGCCTCGGCACCGCCATCAACCAGATCCTCGCCCGCTTCCACATAGAACATCGGCACGCCGCGCTTGGCGAAGCTAAAATGGTCCGAACGGTAATAGTATCCCTTTTCCGGCGTGGGATCAGGCGCGGCTTTCAAGCCTTCTGTCGCCAACACCCGGTCCAGCACCGCGTCGAGCTGAGACTTGCCGCCACCTATCACTCTCACATCGCGCGAAGGGCCCTTGGGGAAAAGCGCGTCCATGTTCACGCCGCCCACCGTCCGTGCCAGCGGAAACACGGGATTGGCCCCGTAATAGTCGGAACCGAGCAACCCGGATTCCTCCGCCGAGACCGCCAGGAAAAGCAGGCTGCGCGCAGGTGGTCCGGCCCGGAGATGTGCGTCTGCCAGCGCCACCAGTGCCGCGGTCCCGGTCGCGTTATCAACTGCGCCGTTGCAGATATCGTCGCCGTCCTCGGCAGCTTTGCAACGGCCCAGATGGTCCCAGTGCGCGGAATAGAGCACATATTCGTCCGCTCGCTCGCTGCCGGGCAAGAGGCCGATGACGTTCTTCGAGGCAAAGCGCCGCACATCGTTCGCAAAGGACATGTTCGCCTTTAGGCCGAGCGGCACAGCAGTGAAGCCCTTGCGCTTCGCAGCTTGCGAAAGCGCAGCGAAATCCTTGCCGTCAGTCTTGAAAATCTGCTCAGCGACTGGCTTCTGCACCCAGCCATTGGCAATGGTTTGGCCAGCGCTGGCATCCCCGTCCGCATAAGCCTGCGCGCCGGTCCACGAGGATTCAACCACGTTCCAGCCATAAGCTGCAGGGAAGGTGTCATGCACGATCAGCGCACCGGCTGCGCCTTGTCGAGCAGCTTCCTCCAACTTGTAGGTCCAGCGCCCATAATAGGTCATCGCCCGGCCATTGAACGGGCCGTCCAACCCTTCCATCTCGTAGTCCGGATCGTTGATCTGGATTACGGCGGTCTTGCCGCGCATGTCGATCCCGGCATAGTCGTTCCAGCCCTTTTCCGGGGCATTGATGCCATAGCCGACGAACACCAGATCGCTATCTGCCAGCTCGCTTTGCGGCACCGGAACGCGAGACACCGCGACATAGTCCTTGCCGAAAGCAAAGCGCAGCGGCGCTGATCCCCCGGTTATAACGAGGTCCGAATAGTCGCGCCCTGTAATTTCGATCAGCGGCACGTCCTGAAACCAGCTGCCCTTGTTGCCAGGTGTGAGCCCTGCCTGCTCAAACGCCTGCACCAGAAAGGCCAGCGTCTTTTCCTCACCCGCCGTGCCGGGCGCGCGCCCTTCAAACTCGTCCCTAGAAAGGGTTTCGGTGACCGCCTTCATCCTTTCGAGAGATATCTCTGGAACCGGATCGGCACGCGAAGCGCCGCTATCGGGAACAGTCGCACAGGCTGAAAGCACTAACGCGGTGACAAGCGGAAAGAAAACTCTCACGGGACGCAGCCTTCACGATGGAAAAATGGAACGCATTGCGCGTGCCAGACCCTGTGCTTTTACTCAAGCCGGGCTTGCCCTTTCGGCCATGGATGCCATCACAGAGTCATGAGTGAAGACTGGCAAGGCGCAATTGATCGGGCGCGGGCACACGCACCGTTTTTGTCACTGGCGATGGATCGCCTGCCGGAGTTGACGGAGATGCTTGCGGCCGGCCAGGGCGAAGAAGCCCTGATCGCTGCCAAGCACGCCGGGACCGACGTGGACGATGTAGGCGTGGCCTTGCGCAAAGAGCGCATCGCACTTGCCCTGACGCTGGCGCTTGGTGATCTTGCCGGTGCTTTCCCGCTTTCGCGCGTTTTCAAGGAACTGAGCACGTTTGCAGACCGTGCGCTTGATGCGGCCATAAACGAAGCGATCCGCCAGCGCGTGCCGGATAGCGAACCAGCGGGCTTCATTGGCCTTGCCCTAGGCAAGCACGGCGCGGGCGAACTGAATTATAGTTCGGACATTGATCCGATCCTGCTGTTCGATCCTGCCACCCTTCCCCGGCGCGAACGGGACGATCCGGGCGAAGCGGCGCAGCGCGTGGCGCGTCGCGTGATCGAAACGCTCAGCAAAGTGACTGATGAGGGCTATGTCTTCCGCGTGGATTTACGTCTTCGCCCGGCTTCCGAAGTCAGCCCATTGGCGATTTCACTGAATGGCGCGCTCACTCATTATGAAAGCTCGGCATTGGCATGGGAACGTGCCGCCTTCATTCGTGCTCGCGCCTGCGCTGGGGATATTGAACAAGGCAATGCCTTCCTTGCTGCGATCCGGCCTTTCGTGTGGCGCAAAGGCCTCGATTTCGGGGCGATCGCAGAGATCGCACGGCTGACGGCCCGGATCAGAGACAGCAGCAAGGCCGCTCAACATGTTGGCCCCGGCTTCGACCTTAAAAAGGGGCGCGGCGGCATTCGCGAAATCGAATTTTACGCCCAAATCCATCAGCTTATTCACGGTGGTCGCAATCCGGCGCTGCGGCTGAAAGGCACGCGCGAAACGCTGAACGCGCTTGCCAGTGCGCAGCTCATCAACAGAGAGGACGCCGATCTTCTGGGCGAAAGCTATGACCGGCTGCGTACATTTGAGCACCGCTTGCAGATGGTCCGCGATCAACAGACCCACAGCTTGCCGGAACGCGAGGATGCACTGGAAGGCGTTGCCAAGCTGCACGGTTTGCCAAATGCGGCCGCTTTGATCGAAGAGGTCAGCGAAATCACCGAAGCAGTGGGCCAGCGCTATGACGAACTTCTGCGCGCTAACGAACGCTCATCGACCAAGGTTGCTGTTCCCCTGTCCGGCGCTTCGCTGAAAGGTGAGCTGAGCCGCATGGGCTTTGCAGAACCGGATCAGCTTGCTGACCGTATCGAAAGTTGGCGATCCGGCAAATTCAAGGCGCTGCGCAGCGAAGCCGCAAACGCCGCTTTCGACGCCATCGCGCCCGCGCTGCTTTCCGCCCTTGCCAATGCACCGGATCCCAATCAGGCGATCCTTCGCTGGGAACGCCTGCTCAGCCATTTGCCCAGCGCGCTAAACCTGTTCAACCTGCTGGAGGCGCGGCCCGGTCTGCTGGACGTGCTGGCGCGCACCCTTTCACTGGCTGACCCGCTGGCAGAGGAACTGGCCCGGCGCGCAGACCTGCTCGATCCGCTGATCGACTCCAGCGCGTTCGAACTGCCGGGCAGCGTCGAGGATCTGGTGGCCCGCATGTCGCAGAAGACCGCCACGACCAGCGGCTACGAGGAAATGCTCGATACCGTGCGGCGGGAAGTGGGCGAACTGCGCTTTGCGCTGGGCGTCCAACTGATCGAGGGCGCGAGCGGCCCACTGCGGATCGGCGCGGCACTCGCCCGAGTAGCGGAAGCCGCGACGACGGTGCTCACCCGCCTCACCATCGAAGAATTCCGAAAGAACCACGGCGTGATTGCCGATAGCGAATTGGTCATCCTTGGCCTTGGTCGCCTTGGTGGCAGAGTGCTTACCCATGCGTCTGATCTTGACCTCATCTTCCTTTTCACCGGTGATTATGCTGCTGAATCTGACGGCCCCCGTCCACTGGGGGGAACAGCCTACTACAACCGGTTGAGCCAACGCGTGATCGCGGCGCTAAGCGTGCCAACGGCAGCGGGCGCGCTTTATGAAATTGATACGCGGCTGCGGCCTTCGGGCGCACAGGGACCCCCAGCTGCCAGCATCGACTCTTTTGAGAGATACCAGCGCGAACAGGCCTGGACGTGGGAGCATATGGCCTTAACCCGCGCCCGGCCGATTTACGGTTCAGAAGAAGTGCGAGCGCAGCTAAACGGCGTGGTCGAAGCGGTGCTGACGATGCCGCGCGACCCTGCCAAGCTGAAGTCGGACGTGCTGGAAATGCGCACGACCATGGCAAGCCACAAGAAGCCCGCCGGGCCCCTGGATGTAAAGCTGCTGCGCGGAGGTCTGGTCGATCTGGAGTTCATCACGCATTACCTGCAACTGCGGGATAAAACCGCGTTGCACCCCGATCTGCGGCAGGCAATCACGGAACTTGTGGCAAAGGACTTGCTCCCCCTAGCTGCCATCGATGCCTACGAACTTCTTTCGCGGCTGCTGATCTCCGCAAGGTTATTGTGCCCGGATTTGCAGGTGCCACACACGTACGCTCGCGAAATTCTTGCCAAGCTAACGGCGATGGATGATTGGGACACTCTTGTCGCAAAGTTGACCGAGACGCGGCAATTTGTCGCCCATATCTGGGCCACCCACTTCGACGAAAGACTGGAGATTGAGGAATGAGCGACTTTCCCGGCGTTGGCGATGCAATGCCCGATATCGCGATGGAAACTCCCGAAGGCGGCACCGTGAAGGTTTCCGATTTCCGCGGCAAAAAGCTGGTGCTATTCTTCTATCCCAAGGACAACACACCGGGGTGCACGACCGAAAATATCGACTTTTCCACCCTGAAACCGGAATTCGACGAGGCTGGCGTGGCACTGCTGGGCGTCAGCAAGGACCCGCCAAAAAAACATCAGAATTTCATCGCCAAGCACGATTTGCGCACACTTTTGGCCACCGATTCGGAACAAGGCGGGCTGTCAGACGCTCTCGGAATCTGGACGGAAAAACAGAACTACGGCCGCACCTACTTGGGCATGGTCCGCACGACTTATCTTGTGGATTCCGAGGGGAAAATTGCCCAAATATGGAGCAAGGTCCGGGTTAAGGACCACGCGGCTCGGGTTCTTGAAGCCGCCCGTGCACTGTAAATGGGGTCAGCCGCACGGAGGCTCTAAAAAAGTTCGGAATTGAGCGCCGATTAAGTCTGATTCATCAGTGGTTCAACGACTCGGCTTGTCCCTCCTGCAACTTATCGCTCAGTTGGTCGAACGTTGTTGCCAGCGGAAAAGTTTCACGCATAACCAACTCACGAGCAAGGCGGGGGGTTCCTCCTTTCTCGAAAATTTTGCAGTGGGACTTGGCCCGTAACGCTCTGTCCCGATCGGTCCGTTTGGATTCCTTGGTTTATTCCGGGAAAACTGACCGGCGTAGAATAGGGACGTTGGTGTGAAGAAAATTTGCTCGGTAGCCTCGCGGCGATTTACGACCGCCCTCGCCTGCCTGCTATTCGCGCCAGCAGCAATCGCCAACAGCAGCGCGAGCGCTGATATTGCAGCCCCGCTCCGCGCCGCCAACTCCCCCGCTCAGTCAGTTTCTGCTCAGGACGAGCAGTTCAGCAAGCTCTTCAACTCCTGGCAAGCCATGGAAGAAAACAAGGCTCCGGCTCTCGCAGCCGTTGGCGAAGCAAGCCAGGCCGCTGTTGCCAAGCCCGGTCTGGGCAGCACAGGCTTCCGCGCTTCACGCAGCGAAGTTTCCATCCCCTCGCGCAATCCGCTTGCCGGCATGCGCCTGACTAGCGACTATGGCATGCGCGTTCACCCCGTCGTCGGCGGCATGCGCGCTCACAAGGGGATCGACCTTTCCGCTCCGGTTGGCACACCAATTTACGCCACCGCCGATGGTACTGTCAGCCGGGCATCATGGTTCAGCAGCTACGGCCTGTATATTTCCCTTGAACACGGCGGCGACCTTCAGACCCGCTATGCTCACCTGTCGAAGCTGAATGTTGCTGAGGGCCAGCGCGTGCAGAAGGGCGACATCATCGGGTTTGTCGGCAGCACTGGCCGCTCCACTGGGCCCCATCTTCATTATGAAGTGCGCGTCGATGGTCAGGCGGTCAATCCCATTCCCTATATGAATGGCGGCCAGCTTGCGAAGGCTTCGGATAACGAAAAGCTTGGACGTGGCGGCCCGGAATAGCGAGAATTCACTGGCAGACCCAACGATCCGCCATTGTGAACTTTGATGATTTTAAATAATTGAAATTGCTGCATTGGCCGGGATGGCCATGCTCTGAATGCCCCCCCCATCAGAAAAATCCTTCTGACGCTTCCATCAGCCGGGCATCGGCTCTCGCAAGGGCTGCGAAGTTTTGATGGCACTTTTCACCCCACATTGATAGGCGCCTCTGCCCCGGGGACGCTTGGCGCCCCACTCGCGCAATTTGAGAGCAAAGACATTCTTTCCGACAGCGACGCGCAATCGGCCAGCCCACGAAAATTCCACGCAATACCACTTTTATCTCTGAGGCCCTTCCAGTCGCGCCTTCTCGCCATTCTGGTGGCAACCTTGGCAATTGCTCTAATCCCAATCGCCATTCGACCGATCCCCCCGGGCTCTATGGACGACACCGCGCGATATTTCGTGATCTTTAGCCTGGCGGCTATGGCAATCGGGATCTTGCGCGCCGACGCGATCGTCACCGCGGGTCTTGGCACAACAACGATTGCGATCGTTTTCGCCATCATCGGGTGGCCCCCAGGGCCCAGCCAATGGCTCGCCGTCACCTTGTTTCTCGCATCGATCGCGGTGCTTTTGCGCGGATGGAAAAACTCCGCATCCATTACGCGGCAGATCACTGACAACCGCGCGGCGCTGGCCGAAGAGCTGAACCTTCTGATCGACGGCGCAGAAGACTATGCAATCTACATGCTAGATCCGGAGGGCAACGTCACCATCTGGAATCAGGGTGCGGAGCGACTGCAAGGATGGGGCGCTGCCGAAGTGATCGGCAAGCCGGCCGCACTGTTCTATCCCCCCGACGCAGTGGAATCAGGAAAACCCGCAACCTACCTGACGATGGCAGGGGAAGGGGCCAAGATCGAGATCGACGACTGGCAGGTCCGCAAGGACGGCAGCGAATTTCTGGCTCATATCTCAATTACCGCCAAGCATAATGCGGACGATAGCTTGCGGGGGTTTGCCGCTGTTGTGCGCGACATCACCGATCAGCGCGCGATTGAAAGCTCGCTGCGCAACAGTGAGGCGCACCTGCGGTCGATCCTTTCCACTGTGCCCGATGCGATGATCGTGATCGACGAACGCGGCACCATGGTCTCCTTCAGCGCAGCGGCTGAAAAGCTGTTCGGATACACGCAGGCTGAAGTCATTGGATTGAACGTCTCGATCCTGATGCCCTCACCCTATCGCGAACGTCACGATGGTTATCTGGAACGTTACCTGATGACGGGTGAGCGGCACATCATCGGCATTGGCCGTGTGGTCTTTGCGATGCGCAAGGACGGCTCCACGTTTCCGATGGAGCTTTCCGTCGGAGAGGCTGCCGGCGATGACCAACGCCTGTTCACCGGCTTCATCCGCGATCTGACCGACCGCCAAAGGACACAGGACAGGCTGGAAGAATTGCAGTCCGAACTAATCCACGTTGCCCGCGTGAGTGCCATGGGCACAATGGCATCAACGCTTGCCCATGAACTTAATCAGCCGATCACTGCGGTCGCCAATTATGTGGAAGCGGTGCGCGACATGCTGGACGAGCCCGATCCGGAGGACTTTCCCGAAATTCAGAGCGCGCTACAGGATGCGGCCAGTCAAGCGATCCGGGCCGGTCACATTGTGCGTCGCCTCCGTGACTTCGTCGCCCGCGGGGAAGTGGAAAAGACGATCGAAAGCCTGCCCAACATTATCAACGAAGCCGCCGCATTTGGCATGCTGGGCGCGCAGGAAAAATCCATCGAAACCCGGATCGACATCGATCACGACGCTGCGAACGTGCTGGTGGACAAGATCCAGATCCAGCAGGTTCTGGTGAACCTTATCCGCAACGCTGTGGAGGCGATGAGCAACAGCGATCGCCGCGAGCTTACGATCAGTACCTTCGCCGATCAGCCGGGAATGGTGCGCGTCATCGTGGCGGACACAGGCACAGGTATTTCGCCCGAAGTCGCCGATCAGCTTTTTAAGGCCTTTGTCAGCACGAGATCGGATGGCATGGGGTTGGGCCTGTCCATCTGTCGCACAATCGTAGAAGCGAACGGCGGGCGGATCTGGATGGAACCGGCCGCAGGTTGCGGCACACAGTTCCACTTCACGCTCGTTCGCACTGAAGCAGAAGGCCTCGATGGAAGATAGCCGTGTCGTTCACATAGTAGATGATGAGGACGCGATCCGCAGGTCTGCGGGCTTCATGCTGAAAAAGGCAGGGCTTTCGGTAGTAACCTGGGCGTCTGGCGTGGAATTTCTCAAGAACGCAAGGCAGGCCGACCCCGGATGTATCTTGCTCGATGTCCGGATGCCGGAGATGGACGGACTGGAGGTTCAGGGCGAACTTTGCCAACGCGGCATCTCCATGCCGGTGGTGGTGATGACAGGTCATGGCGATGTGGCCATCGCGGTGCGTGCAATGAAGGCAGGCGCTGTCGATTTCATCGAAAAGCCATTCGAGAAAGCGACTCTGCTGGGCGCCATAGACAGCGCATTTGAACGCTTGGCGGAAAGCCAGGGCAGTGCTGGTCGCGCTGCCGATGCCGCAGTGCGCATCGCCACGCTCTCACCACGTGAGTACGAGGTGCTCAAGGGATTGGCGCAGGGGCTGCCAAATAAGTCCATCGCCTATGACCTCGGCATTTCGCCTCGGACCGTGGAGCTTCATCGAGCCAATCTGATGACCAAGCTTGGCGTACGAAGCTTGTCAGAAGCTTTGCGAATAGCTTTTGCCGCCCGAATTACCGACTAGGCCAAGTGCTGTCTGCCTCGGATTGTTACGTAACGACCTAGGGGCCATTTCCTGACATTTCGCCACAAGAACGGCAATTTTGCCGATGTTGATGGTGGTAAATGGCAAGCGAACTTCGCGCATCTGGGACAATGGAACGTCCCGTTCTTCTTCTTGCGGAGGAAGATGCCGGTTTGCGCCGATCACTGCAGTTGCTGTTGCGCTCCCGCGGTTTCGATGTGCACGCCTACGCCAAGGGCGCTGCACTGCTGGCAGACCCGCAGGCTGATACTGCCTGCTGCATCGTGGCGGATTACCATCTGGAGGAATTGAGCGGGATCGAGATCCTGGCTCGCTTGCGGCAACGCGGCTGGTCCGGCCCGGCGGTACTTCTCACCCCATTTTGTACTGCCGATATCAGAGAGAGCGCCAGCGCGCAGGGTTTTGCGCATGTTCTGGAAAAGCCAATTCGTGACTATACCTTGGGCAATGCTGTCGCTCGCCTCACCGGGCGAGCTTAATCGGATCCTTGCCCCGATCGCCTGTACATACCGAAGGGAGGGCCGTGGCGGAAGCTCCCGTCGATGCAGAGCTTGGCGCAAAGATGATGGAGGCCTTGATCGCGATGGCGCAAGGCATGGCGCGTCATCCACACTGACTATGCCAATAGTAATTGACGCAATGGCGGTTCGACAGGATAGCGTTTCATAATGCCGACAAAACGCACTCTCGCCTGCCTGCTGCTATCGCTGACGACCGCTTGCGGTACTGTAAGCGAGGGAAAAGCTCCCTCCGCCACGCTACTGCCGGACGCTGAAACTTCCGCTGTTTCTCGCGGGAAGGCGTTTGCACAGGCGCATTGCTCTGCTTGTCACGAAATTGGCAACAGTGGCCTTTCGCCTCTCTCGCAAGCACCGACTTTCGCGGGGATCGCGAATACGCCCGGACTAACCAGCGAAACTCTCCGGCCCTGGCTACAGGATTCGCACAATTATCCCGAGGTGATGAACTTCGGACTCACACCAACGCAGACAGGCGATCTGACCCATTACATACTAACACTGCAACAACCGGATTACCGGCCGCCCATCCAGTGAGCCCATGCGATACAGTCTTGCCCCGATACCGACTAAGTAATACTCCCGAATGATCACAACCCCTGCTGCGAATATGCTGATTGAGCAAGCAGGAGGGACTGATGGCAATCAAGGATATTCTCGCGGTAGTCGATGCCGGGAGCCAGGACGATCAGTTCGTTAAAGATGCACTGGCCTTGGCAGAATTTCACGGTGCCAGCCTCACAGTTTTGGTGACTTCCGCACTTCCTATGGCGGACTATACGCTTACCGTCGCTTCACCCTACGTAATGCTGCAGGACGACACCGAAGCGGTGGAGGCCAAACGTGCGCGCATCGGAAAGTTGGCCAGCGGGGCGAACGTGGAAGTCCGCGCCATATCCGATCAACCCGCGATGATCTTTGCCAAAGCGTCGATTCATGCTCGCTATGCAGATGTCGTGCTTTTCGGGCCGGCTGACAGTTTTGAATATCCGCATATCCGCCGCGAAACGATGGAAAGCATCCTGTTCTCATCCGGCCGGCCTGTTCTGGTCATCCCCACGGGCCACCGGCCCGGCACGATCCAGCACCTGGCTCTTGGTTGGAACGCGACTCGCGAAGCCACACTTGCCTTGCGATCCGCAATGGAATTCGCCGCGCCGGGCGCAATGATCGACGTGCTGGTTATGGATGCAAAGTCATCAGCCGAAGGGCACGGTTCGGAACCCGGCGCAGACATCGCGCGCCATCTGGCCCGGCACGGTTTTAACGCAACCGTGGTTCCGGTCCAGTCCGGCAACCTTCCCGATGCAGAGGCGCTGATAAAGGCCACGCGGGAAACCGGCGCTGATTTCCTGTCAATCGGGGCTTATGGCCATTCGCGGCTACGCCAGATGATCTTGGGCGGAGTGACCCGCGATCTACTGTCTGAAGCGCCGATTCCGCTGCTCTTTTCGCACTGATCGGCACTCGCGATCAGGCGAGCCCCGTCGCCGTCTCCCTCTCCCGGCATAACTGGCGACGGGGTTTTTTGTCTGAACAGAATTTCGAAGCCGCGCGTTCAATCCGCCTGCACAGCCTGGGAAACCTCGACGATCCGAAGCTCGCGCTCATGCCCGTCACGATCAGGCCACAGGATTGATTGCCCTTCACGCATCCCAATCAGCCCCGCACCAACGGGCGTCAGGATTGATATGCGGCCTGCTGATATGTCGGCATCAGCTGGATAGACGAGTTTGTAGGTGGATTCCTTGCCGCTTGCCTCGTCCACAAAGCGCACCGTGGCATGCATGGTAACGACATTGTCCGGCACGCGATCTCGCGTATGTAATTTCGCCCGACCGATCTCGTTCAACAGCAGTTCGCTCACTTGCGGCACGCGCTCTTCCGCGGCCATCGCCAGCGCGCCCAGACGGTCAGCTTCGGTATCGATCATGTGGATGGGCGGCCTGCGGCTCGCCTTTGTAGTGGCAACTGGATTGGTCATCGTATGGGATTCCGGATTGATTGAACCGCCGATCTGCTCGGCACGCGCGCGTTATGGCGTGTAAGCCCCGAGTCCGGGGCGCGATGCACCGGGCCCGGGGCTAAATGCCCGAGAGCAGAAGGCCTTCGTTATGGCGAAAACGATTATGGCAGCGGCCGGTCAACATCAGTGCATAGTGTAGCCGGAGCCCGCCAGAGTCAAACCCGATCCCCTGAAATGGTAATTCGGCAGGATCGATCATTTGCGGATAGACCTTGGCCAAATTTGGGAGTGAATAGACCTATGAGCAGCATCGCAACCCTCACCCTGAACCCAACCATCGACGTCGCCTACGAAGTGGACAAGGTCTTCCACACGCACAAGATGCGCACCCGTACCGAATACTACGAACCGGGTGGTGGAGGCATCAACGTGGCGCGTGTCTTCGGCCGGCTGGGGGGAACCGCTCGCAATTACTACTTTTCCGGGGGCGCGACCGGCCATGCGCTGGACGGCCTGCTGGATGAGCACGGGCTAATTCGCAGCCAGATCCCGATCAAGGGCCACACCCGCATTGCGACCGCCGTCCTCAATCGCGAGAACGGCAAGGAATATCGGCTCGTCCCGCCCGGCCCCTTTGTCGAGCCACGAGAGTGGCAGCAATGCCTTAACCAGATCGCCGAAGTGCGCTGCAAATACATGGTTCTCAGCGGTTCCCTGCCGCCCGGCGTTCCGGAGGACTTTTACGGCCGTGTGGGCACTATTATGGCGGAGCGCGATATTCCCGTTGTGCTGGACAGTTCCGGCCCGGGCCTGCGCGGCGGTCTGGCCCAGGGCGGCGTCTTTCTGGTGAAGCCCAGCGTAGGCGAATTGCGCCAGCTTACGGGTGGGGATCTTCGCGATACCGACGCAATCTCGCGCGCTGCTCTGAGCCTGGTTGAGGCGGGGCAGGCCCGTTATGTCGCGGTTACGATGGGCCACGAAGGTGCATTGCTCGCCTCGGCAAGCGGACACCTGCTGCTGCCCGCCATTCCGATCGATGCGAAAAGTGCCGTTGGCGCGGGCGACAGTTTCCTCGCGGCCATGGTGTTTGCGATCTCGCAAGGTTGGGACATTGCTGATGCCTTCCGCTTCGGCATTGCATCGGGCACCGCGGCAGTAATGAGTCCCGGTCATGATCTTGCTCGACCGGATGATATCCAGCGGCTTTACGAAAGCATCCGTACTGAACAGCCATAACAATGAATAGTGTGATGGGATGATCCACCGAAAATCCCGATCAGATGCCAGGCTTCCACTGGCACTTGTCAAATGGACACGACAGTGAAATTAGGGCCCCAAGCATAAGATAACTGTCAGGGAGTGGATCATGAATTTCAAAGCATTTTTGCTGGTTTCCGCGTGTGCACTGGGGCCGCTGGGTTCCGCAGCATTCGCCCAAAGTACCGCCGAAGAAAACGCATCGACATCCGGCGACATCATCGTCACCGCCCAGCGCCGCGCTGAACTTGCCCGTGACGTGCCAATCTCATTGACGACCCTTACCGCCGAGGCATTGGCCACAGCCAACGTCACGGATACAACGGGTCTCGAACAGCTCACCCCATCGCTAAAGCTTGACCGTCAGGGCAACTTCACAGCACCGGCGTTGCGCGGCATCAGCGGCACGGTCACCGGTCCGGCCATGGACAACAACGTCGCCATCTATGTGGACGGGGTTTACATGCCGTCCACCACGGCCGGCACGTTCGATCTTCCTGATGTTGAGCGGGTGGAGGTGCTGAAAGGACCGCAGGGCACGCTGTTCGGCCGCAACGCCACGGGCGGCGCGATCCAGGTCATCACTCGCAAGCCGTCTTACACGCCTGAAGGCATTTTCTCAGCCAGCTACGGCAATTTCGATGATGTCCTGGTGAAGGGACACGTCAGCGTGCCAGTCGTGGCCGACACGATCGCCGTCAGCCTTTCGGCGTTCTACCACAACAACGACAGCTACTATAAAAACCTGCGGCCCGACAACAAACTTGAAGGCGAGGATTCCTGGCAGGTGCGCGGCAAGGTTCGCCTCAACAACGCCGAAAACAACCTCGAAGTCGTGCTGTCTGGCGCTTATGGCAAGCGGTCTGAAACCTATGCGATCTACGGCACGCCGCTGAACGGCAACACGGTAACGCGGCTGCTCGATCCCAATGCCATCATCCCCAGCAGACCCTACGAAGTTGCAGTCAATGATGATGTGAAGCCGCAAAAGAACGAGAGCCTGGATCTCTCAGCGCGCGCAGAACTCAGCCTGGATGTCGGTACGTTCACATCCATCACCGCGTACCTGAAGCGGGACATGACCAACGGCCTCGATTCCGACATGGCCTATGCGCCGAACGGGCTTGGCGTGAACTATTTCCCCAACACGTTTGACCGTTCGTTCAGCCAGGAACTGAATTTCGCATCTGATCTGGATGGTTCGCTGAACTTCACAGTGGGCGCATACTATGTTGATGGATCGGGCGGCTGGACGCCGCTCAGCGTGGATTCGCCCGGCGCGGATTTTGACGTCACACTTTATGCTACCCAGTCGATCAAATCTCTCGCAGGTTTTGGTGAAGTCTATTTTGACGTCACTGACAGGCTGACGCTGATTGGCGGCTTGCGCTACAGCTGGGAAGGGCGTGACCTGGACGGCAACGGGGTATTCGGCGTGCTCAACGCGCCCAAGCCCCAACTCCTGCACGTGGGCAAAAAGAGCTGGGACAGTTTCACTCCGCGAGCTTCGATCAAGTACGAAGTCACGCCCACCAGCAACGTCTATTTCACTTATAGCCAAGGGTTCAAGAGCGGGGTGTTCAATTCGAATAACCCGTTCACAGTGCTATTCGGCCAAGATCCCGACGTTGTGAATCCCGAAAAAATCACGTCCTACGAACTGGGCTTCAAGGGACGTATCTACGATATTTTGAGCCTTGATCTGGCCGGTTTCTATTACGATTACACCAACCTTCAGACCACGATCATTACCGAAATCGCTGGCGGTGCGCCGCTCTCAGTGTTGCGTAATGCTAAAGCAGCGCGTGTTTACGGCCTGGAAGCGGATGCCACGCTGCGCTTTTCGGACGCGTTCGATATGCGCTTGGCCGGTGCCTACATCGACGCCAAGTACAAGGATTTCCAGAACACGGCTATCAACGCGCCTTGCACCACTTTCGCCTGCGACAGCACCATTGGCACGCCAACACTGACCGGCAACGGCACCGTGGCGTTTGACGCTAGCGGACGACGCATGATCCGTGCGCCGAAATTTACGGGTACTGTTAGCGCCAACGGACACATCCCGGTAAGCGGCGGGACGCTCGATCTGACGGCGTCAGTCTATTACTCGTCAAGCGTCAGCTACACACTCGATCAGCGCATCAAGCAGGACGCATTCGCGAAGATCGATGCGCGTGCTGCTTGGTCGCCTGATGATAGCGGGCTTACGCTTTCGGTATTTGGCCGGAACCTGACGAACAAGGCGACGATTGCCGGCGCTTTCATCACGCCTTCTGCGGATGGCGTGCACTGGTCAGCACCGCGGACCTATGGTGTGCAGGCAGAATACCGCTTCTGATTTGCGAGTTTAATCCGGCGGGCATTCTCGGGACTGACTGGGAATGCTTGTCCGGGCCGCATTAGCGATGGCGCCTGAGCCGAGCGTGCCGCAGCTACCTCTTCCGAATAGAGATGATCTCGCAGGATCTGAAGGACGAGAATTCGTCCGTTCCCATCGAACCAATTTGAAGACAGCAATATTGGCCGTCTTGTTGCAGGGGATGCCACCTGACAAGCTGGGGAATGTTTTCCCGATCTGAAGAACGACCGGGCCTTGGCATAACTTTTCAGCAACGACCCACGCAAAATCGTCCGCAGCGGTCTAAACGTCGCAACTAAAGCGCAACGAGTTTTGTTTCTTGCCTGTCCATGGCAGGAGGCCAAAAGTGCTTGAGCAAACCCAACAGCAGTCCGGCATGCGATCACGAGGCAACCTGCTCCCCGTAGAGAAGAGATTTTGTTGGGATGAGAAGTCGAGCCCTGAGCCGTTTCTCAGACTGCTAGATGCGCTTCGCCAACTCAATTATCAATTTGTGACTCCTACACCCGCTACGCATGAACGGGTGGTCTCCCGCCCTAATCGGAAGCAAGCGCGTGACGTTCGCGATGTATTGGGGTGGAGCCTTCCATTCAGTCCGGAGGTCATTCCTCCTTACCTGCTCCAACTCCTCTACGATGCCGGCGGCATACTCGATCGCGACGATGGGCTGCTAAACGCTGCAGTTAGGGTATCGACGGTTCGCGGCCACCTGTTTCTGCACTCAAAATACCCGACCAATGATGTAGATTCGGTGTTTCTGGGGCCAGACAGTTTTCGGTTTGCCCAGCTTATCATGGCTCGGAGCGACCCCCTCCGGGTAGGTGATTCCATACTCGACTATGGCGCAGGAGCAGGTGTGGGCGGAATCATCGCAGCAGCTGCCAATCCCGGAACCACTGTCACCCTTGCCGATGTAAACCCAAAGGCGCTCTTTCTGGCTTCAATCAACGCAGAGTTTGCCAAAGTTTCGTTCCGCGTCGTTCAGGCCAATGATATTGATGAAGTAAGCGGGGAATATGACCTTATCCTCGCCAATCCACCTTACATGATGGATAGCGAGCGCCGCGTCTATCGCGACGGAGGCGATCTGTATGGAACGCAGCTGTCTCTTGACTGGTCGCTGGCCGGGTTGCGGAAACTCCGACCCGGGGGCGCGCTGATACTTTATACCGGCGTCCCCATCGTTGATGGTCGCGACCCATTGCTCGATCAATTTCGAGCCCGTCTTCCGGCCTCGGGGTGGCAATGGGATTATGGGGAACTTGAACCCGACGTTTTTGGCGAAGAGCTTGCACAGCCCGCTTATTCGAACGTGGAGCGAATAGCGGCCGTAGGTTTTAAAATTAAGCGCGCCCCTGGATTCTACCGGCGATTCCGAAGCGGTTAACCCCCAAGCTAATTAACTTGCCGGGGGCTGACACGCTTCAATTTGGGCGCTCATCAGTGAGAGCGATGACGATTTTCACTGACTGTGAAGCCGGAGCTTCCCCACAAATGCTTGCGATAGCGATCAAAACAGCGGGCTCCGCAATGAAGGCGTATTAATGCGCCTTCTGCGATTGCTCGCGCGCGGCGTGGGTCTTCGCTTACAAGCGGATACAAGGCTTCACGGTTCCAAGCTTCGCTATGCTTCACATCCAGAACAGCGTGCAGATCAAAATAACGCCGCTCTTCCGCAGTTAGGCCAATGCGTTGAAGGCCCTTGGCGACCTGGGCAGATCGGCCGGGCGCCGTAAGTTCGACCACACCCAAAGCTCCGACCGAGTGCCAGGCATAGCGTCGGCAAGTTGCCATCGCTGTCATGGCATTTGCCAAAGCCAAACTCTCGCCAACGGTCGTTTCAATGGTCGGATTAACTGCAACGGCTTCAACCAGCCTTTGCAGCATGGGGCCGTGCATCCCCTTTGGATTGCCCCTGCCCATCTCATCCCAATAATTCCGGGCAAGTTCCAATTTTGCCGATGCGGGCAACTTGATCTGGGTATAGGCCACCAGATCATCAAAGCCGGCCTCGCCTGCTGCTTCTTGCTCAAAAAACCAACGCAGCTGGTCTGCGTCTGCTGTCTCGGCCAACCAAGGGAAGAGAGGGTCGCCTTGCCCTGGCCCCACTTCCTTGAGATTTTCAAACCACTCAACAAATTGACCGGGAGAGGAAGGTGCTTCAGCTGCTTCTTCGGTAACTTCGTACCGGAGGAACTCAAGAAATTCACCTTCAAGCTTCAGCATGTGGCTGTCACTTTCAATCCGACCGGACCAGTCCTCTGTCGGGAATTGTGGCTGTAGTCGCTGCCTGTTCCATCGAGCCAGCGAGCGCTGAAAGTTGTCGGAATAAAACTGCTGGTTGGCGCTGCCCGCGAAATATTCAGGCGATTTTCGGTCTTGTTGCAGGAGCATGAAAAATCCTCACGAGATGTATGTCGTAAAAACAAATCCCGAGGGAGATAGGTTCCCAACCATTTTTGGATCTAGAATCCGCTCTCCCGGCCGGCGTGCAACAAAGTAGATCTAAT
This sequence comes from Novosphingobium sp., assembly GCA_045629505.1. Classification (GTDB taxonomy): domain Bacteria; phylum Pseudomonadota; class Alphaproteobacteria; order Sphingomonadales; family Sphingomonadaceae; genus Novosphingobium. The sequence goes on along the minus strand of JAZQRJ010000017.1, from coordinate 38,743 downwards.
GCAATAATTGAAACTAGCACAGTACTAGAAACGTATAATCAATATAATTATACGTTGCCATCACATTGATCGTGAAGATTTCGGAAAGTTCAATTCAAGTTATTGCTCAGGTGCCCAATCGCTGATCCGATGGTTGTTGGCCAAGGCGTGACGCACGTTGAAGTCTAGGCGCATCAGATGCCGTAATTACCAGTGCGATTGAGGAGGAAAAGTTTCCCAAATCAGGGGCCTTTGCGCTGAACTACCACCAGGTCTCGATAAATAGTGACGCGGCATTCAGATCAGCCCGCTAATGATCACTTTTCCCGCATTTGGACGGCAGTCGGTCACCGCACATTCGAAATCCTTTGCTGGAACAGAGAATCAGTCCGATCGGCAGCCTCCCGAAGCAGGTGAACGCAGTGCGAGCCGCAGCGCATCAACTTCGCGGGAAACCGGGCCAACAGAGTTTCGCGGACGTCAGAGCGGAACCTCGACGGAACGATACGTGCTTTCAACTCGTTAGGCTCTTCAGAAAGCTCTCTGAAGGAGACCATCATGGCAGGCGGCGAGTATGAGCCTAAAGATTCCCGGCATGTTGCCGGCGAGAAAGGCCCGAAAGATAAATCGTGGCGCGAGCTGGAACCACCTGATCCGTCCAATCGTGGCGAACTGGAACCCGTTGATTCGCGAAACGTGAACGGGACAGCATCAACGCCCGATGGGCGGTGGACCAATCAGGCTGCGGAGCCACCTCGGGCAGACGGCCGGATCGAGCCGGCCAAGGAAGAAGAACCCAAAAACCGCGGATAATAACAGGAGCGCGTATGTCCGAAGAATCAGGTCGCCCGTCTCGAAAACTAGTGTGGATTATTGGCGGCATTTTTATTGCTCTTGCAATTATATTTGCGCTCAACGGTTTAATTCGCGGTGGTGGTGAGGCGGTAGGTATTGAGGATGCCGCGCCCGGAGACACGGACGCGCGCGCCGTGAGCCCAGGTTAGAGAGCATATTGATTTATCTGCCCGGCATCATTCCCTATGACCCGCTTGCGCGGGAAGGTTTAACGGCCTGAAATTAATCATGTTTTCTTGGCACAGCAACGACCATACGCCGTCGTCACTTTTCCAGGCCGTAATCAGATACTGACCGTCTCGATAAATATGGCCTTCAACACATCCAACGCGCTCCATAATAAGAAGTATGTCGTTGTTGTTTTCAGCATCAAAATCGATGGTGCGTTGGGGTTGGGCTGCGTCAATAATTGAAATGAATGGCACAAGCATGCTCCTGCAAATGGCGGAAGCGCTAGGAAGCGATCACATTCGACGACAATGCCACAGATCGGAGAAGTCGATTCTGTAATCGTAGGCGGATTCCTGAGTAATGTCGAGATAAATCCTTTACAGCAATGGATTTAGCATATTTGATTTATTTAAAAATAATAATTACCTACGCGAAATTTTGATTGAAAGTAGCCGTTCAGACCTTACTTTTTCTTTGATAGAAAGTTCAAGGATACGGATATGGCTGGAGGATGGTCACGGGATGGGGCGGTTCAGGATCAAATTGACGATACAGTAAAGGACGCAATTGAAGCGGCTAGGGCCAGAATGCCTGCAGGCGACGGAAGTGAATATTGCGAAGATTGCGGCGATCGGATTCCGGACCGGCGTCGTAAGGCGTTGCCCGGTGCACGCACTTGTGTGCGCTGCCAGGCGGCCCGGGATAAGGCGGTCGTCCACTCCACGATCAACCGACGCGGAAGCAAGGACAGCCAGCTTCGTTGAGCATCGCGCCACATGGACGTCTCTCCTGCGCGATACCAATAGGGCGAATGGCCAACCAATGGCCGGGGATAGACGGCTGAGAGCGCCCAGAAGCGCGTCAGGTGTCCTTTGCGGCTCGGGGAGGGTTAGCGCCGGCCAGCCGAAGGGTGCGCTCTAGCAGCTGTTCGTAAATCGGCCTGCCTCCCAGCGCGCGGGCCATCAAGCTGGCAGATAGGCAGGTCGCGACGAGCGGCAGCGTGACCGCATAGGCACCGGTCAGCTCTAGTGTCAGCACCACGCCGACCATCGGCGAACGGACCGAGGCGGTGAACAGCCCACCCATCGCAGCGATGGCGAAGGCGCTGGATGCACCAGCGCCGGCCGGCACGAACATGTGCACGACGCCGGCAAACGCCAGACCAATGCAGGCCGCCAGCGACAGGATCGGAGCGAAAATGCCACCCGGCGTGCCGACCGAATAGCTGGCGATCGTGGTGCAGAAGCGGATCGCGGACAATGCCAGCAGCACGGAAGTGCCCGGATTCGCGCGGACCCATTCGGGGATCAATGCCTCTCCGCCAGTTATGGTGCCGGGCAGCAGCGCCAGCAGCGCGCCAACCGCCAATCCCACCGTCGCGGGATAAAGATATGGCGTCCTCTTTCCCATTGCGCCCGCCAATGCAAGGCCACGCAGGATGCCGGCGTTGTGCAGAACGCCGATCCCGCCCAGCAAGCATCCGAGCAGCACGAATAGCGGCAGGGTGCTGAGCGGCATCTCGGCGGCTGACATGGAAAGGTCTGGCCCTCTGCCACCGATCAACTCGGTCATCACCGTCGCCAGCAGCGACGCCATGATGACCGCCATGTAGGTGTCAAACCGATAGGGGAACTGGCGCCTCGTCTCCTCAATCACGAACAGCACGCCGGCAACGGGCGCATTGAAGGCGCAGGCAAGGCCAGCTGCAGCCCCGGACGCAAGCATGCCGCTCATGCCCGCCGCGTCGAGCTTGAACCGCCCCGCAAGCATTGACGCCACAGAGGCGCCCATATGGATCGTTGGCCCTTCGCGCCCCAGCACGAGGCCCCCGCCGATTGCCGCGATCCCGCCGAAGAACTTGACCGGCAGCACCCTTGCCCCATGCACTTGCCTGAGGCCGGACATCGCGCCTTCCACTTCCTGCACGCCACTGCCGCCAGCCTCCGGCGCAACGTGGCGGACCAGCGCCACGGCTGTAACCGTGGTGAGCATGGTGAGGAGCGCAGCTACCAGCACCAGCAGCAAGCCATCTAGTTGCGAGCGAAGCAGCATCGGCCATTGCTGCAGCGTGTTGAGCGCTAGGTGAAACAACGAACCGATCGTGCCCGTCACCACCCCGACGATGGTTGCGAGCACAAGATAGCGGAACAAGGCTTCGCGCGCTTTGCCTGCGGATTGTGTCGGAACAGGGTCGTCCATGTGCCCACCCCCCTCGACTTAACGTCGTTGCGGCTACAGGCACCAACGTTACTTAAGCCGAATGGTTCATCCAGCGAGCCAATGCACGGTGAAGCGGGCGGCCGCGCTATGCTCGAGTATCGTCGATCGCAGCCATCCCTATTCGTGCCGGAGAGCGTCGATCGGGTTGAGGTTCGCCGCGCGGCGCGCGGGGAAGTAACCGAACACGACCCCGATTGCCGCAGAGAACAGGAAGGCGACCAGGTTGATCTGCGGATCGAATAGAAACGGCACCTGGATGAGCGGCGCCGCCACGGCGGTGGCAAGCAGCGCCAGAAGCAGGCCAATAATGCCGCCGAGGCTTGCCAGCACTACCGCCTCGACCAGGAACTGCAGCAGCACTTCGTGGCCCAGCGCGCCGATCGCCAAGCGAATGCCAATCTCGCGGGTGCGCTCCGTGACGGAGACAAGCATGATGTTCATGATGCCGATCCCGCCGACCAGCAGGCTTACAGCCGCCACAGCGCCCATGACGGTGGTGAGGATGCGAGTGGTGCCTGACAGCGTTTCCGAAATCTGCCGCGTATCGAAGATGTTGAAATTGTCCTCTGCGCCAGGCCCCAAATGGCGACGCTCGCGCATCAGGCTGCGGATCTGCGCCTGGACGGACGCGGAGTCATAGGCATCGTCCACCGCCACCATGATCGTGCGGATGTCGCGGTTGCCGGTGAACCGGCGCTGGACCGCCTTGATCGGCATGATCACGGTATCGTCCTGATCGGCAAAGCCGCCCTGTCCACGTGCGGTGAGCACCCCGATCACCTCGCAGGAGACGTCGCGAAGGCGGAAGCGCTTACCCAGCGGGTCGGTCCCCTGAAAAAGGTTCTGGCGAACGGTATTGCCGATGATGCAGACCGCTTCACCGGCCGATTCCTCGGCGGGGGTAAACAGGCGGCCGCTCGCCAGCGGCCATTGCTGCGCGGCGAAGAAGTCAGACGTGGTGCCGTTGACGGTGGTCTGCCAGTTGGACGCATTATGGACGGCGAGCGCGGACGATTGTGCCTGCGGTGCAACGGCGCGCACGCCGGCGATCTGGTTGCGGATCGCGTCCACATCGGCGGACTCAAAGTCGGGCGGCGGCGGCCCCCCACCGCCGCGGCCGAAGCCCTGACCGGGGCGGATCTGAAGGATGTTGGCGCCCAGGCTTGAAATCTGCTGCTGCACCGCGGCCGTCGCCCCATTGCCAAGCGTCACCATGGTCACCACCGCCGCCACGCCGATCACGATGCCCAGCACGGTAAGAAACGAGCGCAGCAAGTGACGCCGGATTTCGTTCAGGGCGAGAGTGATCGTCGTTCCCAGCATCAGGCGGGCGCCTCAAGCAGGCCGTGATCGTTGTGTTCGATCTGCTCGACCAGTCCGTCCTTGAAGTGGACGACGGTGCGGGCGAACCCGGCCATCTCCGGTTCGTGCGTCACCATCAGGATGGTAATACCGCTCGCCGTGTTCAGGCTGGTCAGGAACTCCATGATCTCGATCGACCGCTTCGTATCCAGATTCCCGGTCGGCTCATCGGCAAGAAGCACGACCGGGTTGGTTACGATTGCCCGGGCGATGGCGACGCGCTGCTGCTGGCCGCCCGACAGCTGGGCGGGCGTATGGTCCCACCAATCGGCGAGCCCCACCCGTTCCAGCGCCTGCATCGCCGTCGCGCGCCGTTTCGCCTTGGCCTCGCCGCGGTAGAGTAGGGGCAGTTCAACGTTTTCCAGCGCATTGGTGCGCGCGAGCAGGTTGAAGCCCTGGAACACGAAGCCGAGATACCCGCGCCGAAGCAACGCCCGCTGGTCTCGATCCAACCGTTCCACATGCACGTCCCGAAACTCGAACGTGCCCGATGTGGGCACATCCAGGCAGCCCAGGATGTTCATCATCGTCGACTTGCCGGATCCCGACGGCCCCATCACCGCAACGAAATCGCCTTCCGTAATGTCGAGGTCAACGCCCTTCAGCGCCTGAAAGGCGGCTTCCCCCTCGCCAAAAGTCTTGGTGATGTTTCGCAAGCGAATGATCGGCTGGGCCATAGGCGTTCCTCAGTTTCCGCCCGGTGGGGGATTGCCGCCGCGCGAGCCACTGGTGCTGCCAGATGCGGCACCTGCTGCGAGTTGTCCGGTGATAACCTTCATGCCGGGCCGTAGATCGCCGCCAAGAACCTCCGTCTGCGACCCGTTGGTCTCCCCGACGGTCACACGCACCGCCTGCGGCTGTCCCTTGGATCCTAGCACATAGACCGTTTGCTGGCTGCCGCGGCCGACGGTGGCCTGACGTTCCGGCCGGTTGCCGCCGGCTCGGCGCGGCACCAGCACGCTGGTAACGCCGCCCTGCTGTTGAGGTCCGCCTGCGGGGTTGAAGCGCAGCGCAGCGTTCGGAACCAGCAGGACGTTGCGTTTCTCCGCAGTGAGGATCTCCGCCGTTGCAGTCATGCCGGGACGCAGGATCTGATCCGGATTCTCGAGCGTCAGCACTGCAGTGTAGGATACGACGGTTCCGGTGGTGCTGGTGGTGCTGGCACTCGACGTGCTCGCATTGGCGCCGAGGTCCACGCGCAGAATCCGGGCGTTGAAGCGGCGGCCGGGGAACGCGTCCACCGTGAAGGTGGCAGTCTGGCCTTCACGCACCTGGCTGACATCGGCCTCGTCGACCTTCACATCAAGCTGCATCTGGGACAGGTCCTCGGCGATGGTGAACAGCACCGGCGCCTGGAAGGACGCTGCGACGGTCTGGCCGGGGTCGATGGCCCGCGACAGCACCACGCCCGTGATGGGCGAGTAGATGGTCGCCTTGGCAAGATTGGTCTGCGCGGACGACAAGGCCGCGCGCGCCTGCGCCACTTGAGCCTCAGCCGCGCGGATCGCCGCTTGCGCCCTGCGATTTTCAGCCCGGGCCGCGTCGAGCTCCGTGGCGGACGGCACCCGGCCACCTGAGATGCGGAACACCTCTTCCTGCCGCGACAGATCGGCGCGCGCTTGGGCGGCGGTCGCCTCTGCGGTGGCTACCTGCGCCTGCGCCGCGCTCAGCGCCGCCTGGTTCTGGGTGATGGTGTCCTGAAGGCGCGCCGTATCCAGGCGGGCCAGCGGCTGGCCCCGCGCCACCGGATCATTGTTGTCGACATAGACATCGGTAATCAGCCCCGACTGTTCGGAGCCGACCTCGACCTGATTGGTCGGCTGGAGGTTACCAGTGGCGGAGACGGTGACCGTGAGGTTGCCGCGCTGAACCTCTTCGGTGGCATAGCCAGTCTCGTCCGAGCCGCCGAAGCAGCGGGCCAGGAGCAGGATGGCGCCGAGCAGCACTGCCAGGCCGATGAGGAAGATCGGCCGGCGCCACCAAGGCCGCGCCGCCGGCGCTCCCAGAAATTCTTCGACGCTAGCCTTGTCGGTTGGCTCGGTCCCATTGCTGACCGTGGTGGGAGTGCTGGCGTCATTCATCGGCGTGCCTCAATTGCGGGCGGAGCGGGGGCATCCCAGCCGCCACCCAGAGCGCGGTAGAGCTGGACCAGCGCCAGCGCCTCTGCGCCCCGGCTGCCGGCTAGGCCGTCACCTGCCGACAGCAGCGATCGCTCTGCTTCCAACAGGGTCTGGAAATCGGTCAGGCCGGCGCGGTATTGACTGCGCGCCAGGATGGCGGTGTTCTGGGCCGCATCAAGCGCGTCGGCGAACTGCACTTGGCGTGCGCGCGCCGCCGCAAGCGCCGACAAGGCGTCCTCCACTTCCTCAAGCGCAGTCAGCACCGACTGCTGGTAGGTCGCGAGCGCGCCTTCGGCCACGGCGCGCTGGGCGCGGACCTGGGAACGAGCGGCGCCACCGTCGAAGATCAGTTGACTGAGGCCTCCGAACACGCTGCCGGTGATCGCGTCGACGAGGCCGCCGATTGACAGGCCTGCTCCACCAATGCTGCCGGTCAGCTGCAACGCGGGATAGAGCTGGGCTTCGGCAATGCCGATCCGCGCGGTGGCGGCGGCAAGGCTGCGCTCGGCCGCGCGCACGTCGGGGCGCTGGCGCAGCGTATCGGCGGGAACTCCGACGGACAGATCCTGCGGAGCCTCGGGGATCGGGCGCGGCTCGGCCAGAAGCGGTGTCACCGCACCCGGCGACCGCCCGGTCAGCACCGCAAGCCGATAGACTGCCGCATTGAAATCATTTTCGAGTGTCGGGATAGTCGCAGCGGTCTGCGCCCGCTGCGCGCGCGCCTGCTCGGCATCGAGCGAGGAGGCGAGACCGGCCTGCACCCGCCAGCGGGCGATCTGGAGATTCTGATCGGCTATGGCGAGCGTATCGCGCGCGACCTGCAGCCGCGCCTGCGCCAGCCGCGCTTGCATGTAATTGGAGGCAACTTCTGCAGCAGTCGCGACGCGGATCGCCTCACGGTCGAAGAAGGTAGCTTCGGCATCAGCGCGAGCTGCCTCTACGCCGCGCCTGATCCGCCCAAACAGATCGACTTCCCAAGCCGCGTCGGCGCCGAGTGAAAAATTGGCCTGGGTGTCGCCGTCCACGTCCGCGCTACCGCCCACCCCGCCCGAGGCCGAGACGCGCGGCGCCCGCCCGGCCCGCGCCTGCACCAGTGCCTCGCGCGCCTGCGTCAGCCGCGCCGCAGCCACGGCGAGATCGAGATTTCCGGCATTTGCTTCAGAGACGATCTGTGCCAGCACAGGATCGTCGAAACGCTCCCACCATCGCGAAAGATCGGTCGGCAGGGATTGCGGCGGCGTGGCGACATAGCGATCGGGCACGCCCAGCTCGGAGGCGGCCGGGGCTCCGTAGTCCGGTCCGAGAGTCGCGCAGCCGGCCAACAGCACAGCGCCGAGGAGCGTGCTTGCGCGGCGAGCATCAGGCCACCAACGCAGTTTGCGGTATGCTGACGCGGCCGAGGCCCCGGGACAAAACACGGGAGACGAGGCGCGCGGCGATCGTCGCTGTGGCACGGGAGTCCTTCTTCGCCTGTGGCTACGCTGCAACCACTATCTCCAGAATTGCTACGGAGCTCGGTGGTTCCAAAGCAACGCGCTGATCCTGCTTTCGATCCAAGGAAGTTTTTCTCGGCGTCGCCGAGGCGAAGCCTGCCATCGCCGTGCTGACCGCGATAGAGGGCCGAGGGATCAGGCTTAGGCATTCGCGTCGCCAGAATGCCGAGGCTTGCAGAACACGGGGAAGGTGCTCGCCTCCCCATAGTCCGTGCCGCCTGACAGGCGCTTCAGCGTGGCCATGTCTTCGGCGTCGATCTCGAAATCGACCGCAACATTGCTGCGCAGGTGAACGGGATTGACCGACTTTGGCAGCGGCAGCAGGCCAAGCTGCAGACAGTAGCGGATGCAGATCTGTGCGACACCGACGCCGTACTTCGCCGCCAGGACGCCGAGATCGGCGTTCCCCAGCATTGCGCCGTGCGCAACCGGCGAATAGGCCTCGACCAGGATGTCCCGCTGGCGGCAATCGTCGATGAGGTCGAACGGGGTGCTGCCGACATGCGCCAGCACTTGATTGACCACCGGCCTTACAGTCCCGTGCTGCAGAATGTTGTCAATGTCCGGACGTTCAAAATTGGACACGCCGATCGCACGGATCTTGCCGGCCTGATGCGCCTCTTCCAGCGCCCGCCAAGCCTCCAGATTGCCGGCGTCGAAGTCGCCCGGGTCGCGGAATTCAGCCCAGGGCTGAGGGCTGTGGATCAGCATCAGGTCGATGTAGTCCAGACCGAGCGCCCGCAGCGAGCCGTCGATACGATGGCTGGCATCGGTGTAGGTCTTGGCCTCTGCCGCGAGCTTCGTGGTGACGAACAGCTCGTTCCGCGCCAGTCCGCTCGCGGCCACCGCCTCGCCGACCCCGCGCTCATTGCCGTAGGCCTGTGCCGTGTCGATGTGGCGGTAACCGATTGCGAGTGCGTCACGGACAACCTGGGTCACTGCGGCATCGTTGATGAGCCATGTGCCAAGGCCCAGCTTTGGGATCGCCACGCCATTTGCGAGGAGAAATGTGTCGTTGAGGATCATGCTCGTTCCTTTTCACAGGTTGCCCTTGATCCAACCGCCTGACGATCGAAGGGCTGTTCGCTAAAGTCTGTGCAGCGGCGGCGGCCGTTGATGAGGAGGTCGTGACGCAGGCAAAGGCCATCTTGGGCGCGTACGGACGCGGATCCCGATGAGAGCACGGCAAGCCCCGGTAATGCTTGTTCCAGCATTGTCGGGTCATCGCAGAAATAGATGCACGAGAAGCAGGTCTCTCGTTGCCTGGAGCGCGCCCCGCGAAGGTTCCGGATAGTGGCAAGCAGGCCCATCAGTCCAACCCCTCCCAATGGCTGCCGAACACATAAAAGGAGAGAAGGAAGCCCAGCGCGACATTCACCGCGACGCCGGTGCTGAAGGCGGCGATCGGCTTGGACCCTGCGGAAGTCAAATCGCGAAACCTGGTCGTCAATCCGATGCTGAAGAAGCAGAGAATAAAGGCCCAGGTTCGCATGTCACGCACGGGCCCCACCAGCGATGGCATGACCAACGTGTCATATTCTTCAAGCGTGTATCGCGCTGTCACGGCGCTGATGATCACGGAGGCCAGGAAGAAGCCAATCACGAATTTGGGAAAGCGCCTCCAGATTTCTCCGACATCCGGCGAGCTGCCCGCCGGGCGGGCCTCCCAGCGCGTTGTCGCGACGATCGCGAGGCCGACAGCCCATATGCCCACCCATGGATCCCGTCCGACGACCTTCACCAGCGTGAATGCGCGGAGAGCCTGATCCGGTGTCCCTGTCAGTCCCTCCACTTTGCCGACATAGCCGTCATAGGCGTGGGCTGCGGCGATGCCGGCCGCATCTGCAAATTCGGACGTTCCGATCCAAGCACCCGCTATCCCGGCCGGCAACTGCAACCCGCGGGCAACCAGCGGCAATACGAAGATCATCACCATGGCCCAGAGGACCACGATCGTGATGGTGACGGCCGTATCCTCTTTTTTTCCACCCACTGCGCCAGCCGCGGCTATCGCCCCAGACACCCCGCACACGGCCCCTCCTACACCGAGGATGGCCGCGAACCTGCGATCGAGGCCGAGCCGAACCGCGACAAAGAAGATGACGGCGAATGTCGCAATCGAAACGATCGATGCTTGCAGGAGCGCAACCGGCCCGGCGCGAACAATGAGGGAGATGGGCAAGGTCGCTCCGAGCAGCACGATGCCCGTCTTGACGTAAAGTTCTCCGCGAAAGCCCGCATCGAGCCAGCGCGGCAGCGCGAACACGTTCGCGACGAAGAGGCCGAGGAAGAGGGCGACCAGCGGGGGTTCAAGATTATAGTCGACGGAGCCTTCCCACTGGCCGATCACGAATATGACATAGGATGCCACGTAGAGCAGCGAGAATGCGGGCACGAACGCGCGCAGGCTTTTTCCCAAGGCCGCAAGAGCGAGCGAGAAGGCGGCGAGCCAGAAAAGGTACAGCACCAGGTAACGCGGCCCATTTTGCATGAGGTCGCCGGTTATTTGCGAGAAGTCCGTCCACCGCGGGGGCACAACCGCCAGCCAGCGCAGGCTGGTGCCGCTCCAAAAAAGACAAGACGCTGCGAGGACGATGGAAAGGCCGATCCAGATCGCCCACCAATCTTCCTTGCGCCATAGCTCCCGCCAGCCCTGTGGCAACGGCTCTGCACTTGCCGGGCCTGTCAACTCTCTTCTCGCCGAAGGTCGATACAGTCACCCTGCTCGACCGCGGATAATTTCTGAGTGCACGATACGCGCATAGTCCGTTGCTCCGACTCAGTGTCAGCATTCCTGCGGTACGAGCCAGTTGGACTTCCCGATGGGCACCTGAAAATAGGTAGGGTCCCTATAGGCGGTTGATGGGTGGCTGCGGCGCCATCGCAACGCCTATCTCAGCGCGACCTTCGCAAACCGACGGTGAGCCCGTCAATGACGAGGCGGTCGAGCAGCGCAGCAACCTCCTTCGGGTCGCGTTCGGGCTCTTCGCGCAGCCACCAGTCTACCAGCTCGATTGTGCTCATCACGGCAACGCGGATCGCGAGACGGCGCGGCAGCCAGGAAGGCGAGATGTCCGGCAACGCTTCAAGGCGGTCGATCACTTGGCGCGCCAGTTCAGCCCGCAGCGCATCACCCGCCCCGGCAAGAAGCGCGTGAAACACGGCTTTCCGTGTGGCCACTGCATCAATCAATGCCGCTGCCGCCGCGGCGCTATCGGCCGCGAGCAACCCAGGCATCATTCGCTGCGCCAAGTCGTCGGCAAGTGCCGTGACCGTGTCGACCAGCAGTGCCCGCACATCGGCATAATGGCGGAAGAACGTCGCATACCCGACCTGCGCGCGCTCCGCGATCCGCGCGCCAGTGATCGCCTCAAGCGGCATTTCCTCCAGCAGCTCCAATAGTGCCTGCTGCATGGCCGCGCGCGATCGCACAATTCGGGCATCCGGACGCCGCGTTGTTGATTTCGGAACAATCATGCCGATCTATGAGTAGTAACTTATCATATCTGGAGAACACAATGCCATCCGCCCTCTCTTTAGTCGAGCGATGCCCGCATCGATCTTCCGATGCGCGGAAGTCGGCAGGTTACGTCGGCAAGGGAGCCGTCGAGGCCTCCGTACCGGTCACCGGCTATGAGGCGGTGCGGGCTGCATTACGCGCGAAAGGGACACTTCAGGCGGGGTTCAAGGCAGAACTCGTCGCGAGAAAGGGAAGCCCCGTGCGGCCGCCGATCCTGTTCCTGACCGGAGAAGCGCATCGCCGCCAGCGCGGCGCCACCGCGCGATTCTTCACGCCCAAGGCAGTCGACGAACGGCACCGGCCGATCATCGAGGCCGCCGCAGACCGGATGATCGCCGATCTGCAAAGCGCCGGGGCTGCCCGCCTCGACACGCTGGCGCTGGATATGGCTGTGACGGTGGCGGCACAGATTGTCGGCCTTACCAACAGCGACAAAATTGGAATGATCCGCCGACTGGACGCATTCTTCTCAGTCGGGCTGTCGCCCCGCACCGACCCTTTGTCGCGGATCGTTACCCAGTTGCTCGGCCAATGGCGGATGATGCATTTTTATGTGCGCGACGTGCGTCCGGCTATCGCAGCCAGACGCAAGCAGCCCCGGGAGGACGTGATTTCGCATCTTATTGCGGATGGCTATCGCGACCGCGACATTCTTGTGGAATGCTTCACCTACGGCGCGGCCGGCATGGTCACGACCCGCGAGTTCATCACCATGGCGGGATGGCACCTGCTCGGCAGCGATCCTCTGCGCGCCGATTTCCTTGCCGGCGACCGCGATAGCCGGCTGGCGATCCTTGAGGAGATCCTGCGGCTCGATCCGGTCGTCGGCATTCTCTATCGCAAGCCCGAGGGCGCAGAGACGCCTGTCGCGCTCGACATCCGATCCGCGAACACGGACCCGAACGCCGTCGGCGCCTGCCCGCTCCAGTTGAGGCCGAACCGCGAGCGCGGTGAGCGCGTCCCCGCCGCGGGTCTCGCCTTCGGGGATGGCGAGCATCGCTGCCCCGGCGCCGGTGTAGCCCTGGCCGAGGCTGAGATCTTCCTCGATCGGCTGCTGCGGGTGCCGCGCCTGCAACTGGCACGCGCCCCGGACGTCGGCTGGAACCCGCTGGTCACCGGTTACGAATTGCGCGGCTGTGAGCTGAGCATAGGGGAGGCTCAGTGATCATGGCGACTTTGCAGGAACTGATGCGCCCACCCCCCGGGCTGGACTTCGACTTCAGCAAGCCAGCGGGCGAGCCGGCGCTGACGCCGGCCGACGGTGTGTCGTGGCGGGTATTCGCGAATCCGGTGTCGCTGTTCATCGGCGGCGTCGCGGCGGTGCTGCTCGAGCTGGCCGAACCCTCAGTGCGATCAGGCGTGTGGGATCACAGTAGCTTTCAGCGCGACCCGGGCACGCGCCTCAGGCGCACGGGCGTGGCAGCGATGATGACCATCTATGGCCCGCGATCGGAGGCCGAGAAGCTGATCTCCCGCGTCGTGCGGATGCACGACCATGTGATGGGCACCACGCCCGACGGTACGCCCTACCACGCCAACGACCAGCGCCTGCTGGACTGGGTACATGCCACCGCCACGTTCGGCTTCGCCGAGGCCTATCACCATTATGTCCGGCCGCTGTCACGCGGAGAGAAGGATCAGGCCTTCGCAGAGTCAAGGCCCGCCGGGCTGCTATACGGTGCCGCCACTGCGCCGCAATCCCGGGCGGAGTGGGACAGGCTGCTCGCCGCCACTGCGCCGGGCCTCGAAGGGTCGGACATCCTTGCCGATTTTATGCGGATCATGGGTGAGGCGCCGATCCTGCCCCCGGCTATGCGCTGGCTGCAGCGGCTGCTGGTGCGCGCCGCGGTGGAGATGACGCCCGAGCCGGTCCGCTCGCTGCCGCAGCTGCGTGGCAGGGGTCTGCGCTTGGGCGAAACCACACTGGTCCGCTCAATAGCTCGAGCGGCTGCATTGCTTCCGCGTGGCAATACCCCGCCCACCCAGGCCGCGCGCCGCCTCAATATCCGCAGAGAGAAATGATGCAAATTCCACACACGCAGGTTGAACTCTGGCACGCAGTTGAACGCCAGGCCGAACAGGTGCCGCAAATTTATGGGGGCATCGACTTCGCGGCGATGCCTGAACGCTTCACTCTGGAAGCTCCAGTTGGTTTGGCGGCGGGTGGCCCGTTGGCTTTTCCGGAGCTGATGCCGGAAGTGATGGCCGATCGCGCCCTGCTGGAAACGATGGCGGCCTATACGCTGATTGGTGATCCGGTGGCCGATGCGTATGCGGCGCGGATCCCAGAGATCGGCTTCCGCCGTCTGGTCGAAATGCTGGGCACCGCATGCGACAGCAAGCCAGACGCGGTGGCCGACGCGCCGCCCGAACTCGCCTCCTTCCTCGCCGCGATGGAGCAGACGCCAGACTGGATCGACATGACCCTGGTCGAGGACGGCGCGCGTGCCGAGCGCAACCAGTATGCGCATCTCGTGCCCTTCGCGATCCGCGGCGCGTTCCTCGCCACCTTCATGAACAGCTATTCGGCGCTGCCGATGGCGCTGACCGGCAACCTCTCCGACAAGCTTGCCGCACGCCGTGTCCACGAAACCGCGACCTTCTTCACGCTGACCGTGATGCCCGGCGCGCTGAGGCGGCACGGCGCGGCGTTCAAGGCGGCGGCGATGGTGCGGCTTATGCACGCGATGGTCCGCTTCAACGTCATGGGGCGCGAGGGCATGTGGGACGCGAAAATCTATGGTGTGCCGATCCCGCAGGTCGATCAGATGCCCGCCGGCCAGATCGGCTCGCTCCTGATCGCATTCAAGGCGCTGCGCGAGGGCCGGGAAGAGTTCACCCGCGAGGAGCGGGCACGGATCGAAATCGCCCGCTATCGGTGCTTCCTGCTCGGCTTGCCCAAGGCCCTGCTCGGCGAGACTCCGCGCGAAATCGCCCGGCTGATGCTGGCGCGCCAGGCGACGCTGCGTGAGGCGTTCGACGATGCCACCTGTGGCGCGCTGGTACGCGGCACGCTTTCCACGAAATTGTCGCATCCCCCCTCGATTGCGGGCCGGGTCGATTCACGGCTGGAGCGCAGCTTCTCCCGCGCCTTCTTCATCCGCCATTTCCTGCAGGGCGATACTGCCCGCGCAGCAGCAATGGGCGTGCGATACACATCGCTGGACCGCAAACTAGCGCTGGTCGCAGCGGTTCGGGTCTTCGCGCGTCTCCACCTTTTCGAGGGCCTCGCCACGATCCCGGTAGTGCGCGAAATGGCCGACCGGCATTTGGTGGCGAAGCTCGGCGAACTGCTAAAGAGCTACGGCCACGCGGATTTCACGACGGATGCAAGTACCTATCGCGCGGCCAAACGCTAGCCGCATCCAGCGCCCGGGATTGAAGCTGACAGGCGATAGCTTGCCCCAGCTGAGGTTGCTGCCGTTCTCCAACCCGGCCACCCCACTCTGGCCGCGTTGGTTTCGCGCGGTCTGAAACAGCCCGACTGCTTTGCGGGGGTAACTCACGCGATTGAGCGACTGGAATGGCTAACCCATGGCCGTTGCAGCCCAAACAAGCCAATCTGCAACGAGTTGGCTGGAGGAGTAGTCATGGACGGGAAGTTTGTTGCGATCGGCTTGGCCGTCGGGGTCGCCATTGGAGTTGCGACGGACATGCTCGCGCTCGCAATGGGGTTGGGCTTGGTCATTGGTATCGTGGTTGGCAAGCTCAGAGCTAAGCGAACCGACCTCTAAGTGCCGCCGAGAAGGCGCGAAAAGGAGCAGGGTCGCAAGCGATCAGGATCGCCCGCACGGCCCGCGCACCGCTCGCGATGACCATCACTCAATTGCGCCCTCAATGGACGCGCCTTGCGTGACACCGGTCTCCCACGCTCGTGCCCCTGCGATCCCGAATATCCGCCGATCGTCGTCCAGTCGCTGTTCAGGCTGACGCAGCAAACGCGATTTGGTGGCTGAGTTGGGGGCGCGGTAACCCGCCCGCTGACACGGCGCAGGCGGCCGACGCGAGCTGTCACCGTTCGATCGCGCCTCACTTCATCAGCGGTCGAGATCTGCTTCTGTGAACGTCGCAGTTGCAGCGATTGGCTTCATCACGACAAGAGGTATCAAGCGATCTGTGCTCTCCTGATATTCGGCGTAAGGCGGATAGATCGCAACCATCTGATCCCAGATACGCTGCCGCTCGCTGTCGCCAGGTTCGCGCCAAGTGGCACGGAAGGCTTGCGTGGCAATCTGAACGCCAATCTCACTCGACGAGGCGATGTTAAGATACCAGGCGGGATGGTTCGGTGCGCCGCCTTTTGAAGCTACGATGATGATTTCGCCTTCAACCATGCCGTAGATCAGCGGCACGATCAGGGTGCGGCCGGTTTTGCGACCGACGTGCTTGATCAGGCAAATCGGCTGATACCCCGCGTTGTTGATCGGACCAAAATCGTAGAGATGGCCTTCTGAGCCGCCGGACTGAAGGTATCGGCGCAGGTGCTCTTCCTGCCAGTCCTGCATATCGGATGGAGTGGTGTCTGTCGTGCTCATTGGGGCTTCTCCGCTGCGTTTTGGACCCTGCCTTCCCATAACCGTCCGGGAACGCTTTTGGCTCCATAACGTGGCGCGAAGAGGGATGGCCCGATGCAGATGATCATGCGCGGAAAAATGATGGCCGTCGGAAAGCTTTCGGGGTCTCCCTCGCCACGGGGGGCAAGGGTCTCCCTCGCCACGGGGGGCAAGGGAGACCCTTGCCGCGGATCAGAAGCGGACGTTTACGCCAACCTTCAGGCTGTCGAGGTCGTGCCTGAATTCATAGGTCCAGTTCGACGGATAGACTTCTCCATAATTGAAGGTTGAAGTGTCCTTCGAAAATTGCGTGCGGTTATATTCCGTGAAGAGCGAGACACGCTGGGCAAAGCGATATTCTGCGCCGGCGCCATAAGTTGCGCCAGTGCGGCTTGCGTCGAGGTTGTCGTCAACAAGGCCCCAGCGTTCATCAACGCTGCCATAGTTGAAATGGCCAAAGGCAACGCCGGCATTTGCGTAAATGAGAAGCTTCGGCTTCACCAGGTAGCCGACGCGTGCGGAAAGGGTGGTAATGTTTTTCGCATTGGAGGAGACGAGTTCATCCACCTTCCAAAAGCTGTCCGCGTCCGAACCGGTGCGTTCGTGGCGGACCTGCGCGCCGATAACGGCGTTGCCAAGCTGACGATCGGCACCTGCCTGCACAAAGCCATACAGATGCTTGCCGCCATAAGTGGGGCCGGCATAGGCGTCGTAAGTCAGCTGTGCAGGGGAATCCTGTCGAGTTTCCATGTGTGTGCCGCTGACACCTGCGCCAATATAGGCGCCGGTCCAGGTGGGCTCTTCCTCCGCTTGTGCGCTGGTGGAGGTAACAAGAGCGAGTGCAGCGACAGGCGCTGCAAGATATTTAAGCAACTGGGATTTCCTTGTTTGCGGTGTTCACTGCGTGAGCCCCGTACGTCCCGGCCCGAGCCGACCCGGACTTTGGGCCGCCGCCTATGGGGGGACAACGCCCATTCAACAAGTTTGCTTTCAGTGGTTTTTCAACAGTCTTAACCTGGCGTAAACGTCTGAGAAGGAACTGGTGCAACAGTTGGGGCGCGCGCCTTTGCCACACGCCGATGGGCCGATCACGGCGGGATTTGCGATTGGCCCTGCCATATGAAGCACTGCCTCTATCCGCTGCCCAACCTGCCCATAACGACCGGGAAATTCTCATCCTCGTTTATGAACCCGATGAGGACGCGGTCTCCGGCTTCGGGCTTGTCAGAGCTGCTGCCAGCGCCATAGGCCCGAAGAACGGGTGTCCAGCCGAGCCAAGTGTGTCTCAGCTCTGGCGCCAGGATTCGCACGCGCTCCAAGTCTTGCGGGTCGGCGGTGTCGACCACGATTGCCTGCATCAAATTCATGTTGTTCCCCCTTTGGCGTCCTCGATACTCTCACCAATAAAAATTCCGCAGCCCGGCTTGACCGTTTCGGTTGCCTCCAGTCGTGCGGCGAATTTCGCGAAGCTTTCCGGCGCAGCGTTGGCTGGATCGATGAAAGTCAGCATAATGCCGTCGGGCGGACCGTCACCCTTCATCCCACCAGCAGGCGCGCGTGGACGATCTTGTCATCGGCAAAGTCATTATCGGTGATGATCCACAAGGGTCCGGCGTTCAGCAGGTTGACGAGGCCCGTGGCGCTGTAGGACATCGGCCTCCTGCTTGAGGCTGCCAGACGACTTCCAATCCGCCATGGCAACAACTCCTCACCTGGGACGGCCTGGGCATAGACAGCATCTATGTCTCTTATTCGATATTGCCGTCTGGATTGATGACCCCAATTCAGGGATTGTGATTCCTCAATGAGCTGGCGCCTCCTCCTCTTCGCTTAAGGCAGCCCGGAGGATGAGGCGGACAAGCGTTGCGAGGGTCTCGTTATGAACGGAGTGCGCGTAGGTAAACGGATTATAGGCGCTCAATCGCCAGTGACCGTGGGCTGGGACAATCTCCCACGCGTCGAAGGCGGCCCTGTGAAACAATTCGTGTTCACTTGGTTCCAGCCGACGGTGTTGTTCGCATTGATCGCATTCTGGTTTTATGCGCCCAATTCCATTGCCAAGGCATCCACGGCCATTGCGATCGCGACGGGTTTCAAGATCCTGCTGCTGGCACTGGAATGGGTCAGTCCGCGTCACAAGAGCTGGCGGCTGACCTGGAAGGAACTGTGTATAGACCTGTTCTATGTCGGCCTGGGATTTACGGTTCTCGGCCTCGCCGACGTTTACATCGGCAGTGACGCCCTCATCGGAACGTTTCTGGATCAATTCGATTGGGATGCCCTAAGCTGGTTCACCGGCCTGCCACTTCTGGTCCAGGCTTTACTGATCTCATTCATTTTCGATTTCGGGCAATACTGGATGCATCGCGGGATGCATAACTGGTATCCCCTGTGGCTGACGCACGCACCGCATCACTTCATCACCCAGTTGAACATCAACAAGGGCGCGGTGGGCAACCCGGTGGAGCTGTTTCTGATCGGGCTGGGCATTGGCGGCTTCTTCGATTTCCTGCCCCGCGCATTTCTTCTTGCCGGCGCGATCGGGCTTGCTGTCGGGACGTATCAGCACATCAATGTCCGCTTTAACACGCCGCGCTGGTGGTTCTTCCTGTTCAACACCACCGAGCATCACAGCATGCACCATTCGCAAGACTATGAAGCCACGCGCAGCAATTATTCGTCCACCTGGATCATCATTGATCGCATGTTCGGTACTTGCGTGGATGGAGAAGCGGAACTGCTGGGCATGGAAGGCGGCCGCAAGATGTCGATCCGCGAGACGATGCTTTATCCATTCACGGAGGGCTGGAAAACGATGAAGGAAAAGTACGGAAGGGAAGCACTCCGCCAACCAGAAATGGAGCCAGCGGAATGAAGCAGATGCTCCTGCGCCTCACCGACCAGATCTGGCACGTCCGCGGCAGCCTCACCCTTCCCCCCGCACAATCAAGCGAAGATGCCTTCGACAAGATCGCCCCCCTCTTCCACGAGCCGGGCACCAATTATGAACGCGGCAGTGACACGCTGACTTTCACAAAGAAGGATCAGGCCGCACAGGACAAGATGTCTGTCTTTGACAGCGGCATGCTGCACATCAGCCGGAACACTGGCAAGCCCGTGCTCCATTACAATCTGGCCAGCCGTGCCTTGCTGTACTGCTTTCTGGCGCCGCTGCTGTTCCTCGCCTTTGCGCAGGGGGCGGTATCGCTTGGCAAGTATGAGAAGGCAAAGGCCGAGGCTTCGGAAAAGACCAAGAAGCCCGAAAAGGAAAAAGATCCCGTTCGCGAGCTGCATCCGATCGACAAGGCTTTGGGCGCGCCCGCACCCGAAAAAAAGAAGGATAAAGACAAGGGCGACGATTATTCTCCGAAGCCTGCATATGTCTTCGCCGGGTTATTCGCGGTGCTCTATGTTGTTGGCCGGATTCTGGAAGACAGGCTCGTCCGGGCGGTATTCAGGAAAAGCCTGTTTGGCCCCAACTCCGATCAGAGGCCGTCGCGTTGGGCGCTCTTTCAGCAGCGCTGGCAACGGCGTGATCGCAGCCGAATGATCTCTAGCCGGATGGATTTATCGGGAATCTCGGAACGCACCGTCAGAAAACCATAATTCTGACAGAGAGTTCAGTGGGGTCAGATTTGAGCTGCAATCTGATCCCACCTCCGCAAGGAGACAGAGGGTGTAAGTGACCAGCCGCGTTGCGGATATTCGCAGGCTAATAAAGTCGCTCCATGAAGAAGGGTCTTTTCATCTTCGCCGCGTTGGCGACGTCCGCTCCCCCCTTCCCGCCGCAAAGCTGGCTATCACGGCGACCCGATAGCGGGCACCTTGCCCCGGCCGAAACTCATGCCAGTGGCGGTAACTTTTCTATCAACTTGTCCACGGTGATTGGATAGTCGCGAACACGCACACCCGTTGCATTGTAGATCGCGTTGGAAATAGCCGCGCCAACACCGCAAAGGCCCAGTTCGCCCACGCCCTTCGCTTTCATCGGTGAGGACTTCTCATCCGCTTCATCAAGGAAGATCACTTCCTGGCTCGGGATATCGGCATGAACCGGCACTTCATAACCAGCCAGGTCATGATTGACGAAGAAACCGAAGCGCTTGTCCACGGCCAGTTCTTCCATCAGGGCCGCACCCACTCCCATTGTCATGGCACCGATCACCTGGCTGCGTGCGGTCTTGGGATTAAGAATACGTCCCGCAGCACAGACCGCAAGCATACGGTTCACCCGCACAGTGCCAGTATAGGCGTTGACCCGAACCTCCACGAAATGACCCGCGAAGGTGGATGACTGGAATTTCTTGCTGAGTTCGCCGAATTCGATCGTGTCTTCTGCAACAACTTCCCCGGCGCTTGCAGCGTCGGACAGCTTCACACTGCGGTTGCCTGCCCGCACCTTGCCGCCTTCAAAGACAGCCTCGGCAGGGTTGAAGCCAAGCTTCGTCGCAACATCCTCGCGCAGTTTCATGCAGGCGGCGTAAACACCCGAAGTCGAACTGTTCGCGCCCCACTGCCCGCCCGACCCCGCCGCGGCAGGGAAATCGGAATCGCCAAGTTTGACGACAACTTGATCGATGTTGATACCCATCATCTCGGCAGCGGTCTGGGCAATGATCGTATAACTGCCCGTGCCGATGTCGGTCATGTCAGTCTCAACGGTGACCATGCCCTTGCGATCAAGCCGAACCCGAGCGCCGGATTTCATCACCGGGTTGTTGCGGAAACCCGCAGCCATACCGATGCCCACAAGCCATTGGCCGTCACGTACACGGCCCGGCACCGGGTTACGCTTGTTCCAGCCAAACTGCTCCGCCCCGATCCGCAGGCATTCGATCAGCTGGCGCTGCGAGTATGGGCGCGAAGGATCTTGAGGGTCGACCTGCGTATCGTTGATGACGCGAAATTCAACCGGGTCGATACCCAGCTTTTCGGCCATCTCGTCCATCGCAACTTCAAGCGCCATCAATCCCGGCGCCTCACCCGGCGCGCGCATGGCATTGCCCTCTGGCAGATCTATCTCTGCCAGTCGCAATTCGGTCAGGCGATTGGGTGCGGCATATAGAAGGCGGGTTTGTTCGACTGCACGTTCGGCATCGCCTCCCGGCAGATCGCCGGACTTGCTTTCGTGCCCGATCGCGGTGAGCTTCCCGTCCTTCGTTGCACCAAGCCGAATGCGCTGGATCGTCGCCGGGCGGTGCGTGGCGTTGTTGATCATCAAGGGCCGCTGCATGGCCAACCTGACCGGACGCCCCGCCGCCTTCGCGGCAAGCGCCGCAGCCACCGCATCTACGCGCAGGAACAGTTTTCCGCCAAAGCCGCCGCCGATATAGGGTGAATCCACACGCACGTTCTCGGGCTTCAACCCCAATGTCTGGCAGATGTCAGCCTTCATCCACGCGATCATCTGGTTGGAAGTCCAGAGCGTGAGCTTCTCCGCTTCCCAAGCCGCGATGGTGGCGAAAGGCTCCATCATCGCGTGGCTTTCGTCCGGAGTGGAATATGTCTGGTCGAACTGTACCGGCGCGGCGGCGAAGGCGGGTTCGAATTCGCCCACATGCGATGTGTCGCTGACCGTTCCGGTCTCTCGGGCGAGATCGTACCGCCCCTTCGCGCGGGCGTAATGCACGCGCACTAGCCCCGCAGCGGCGCGGGCCTGCTCAAAGGTTTCAGCAACGATCACCGCGATTGCCTGATGATAATGCTGCACTTCGCGGCCACCGAACAAGGATGCGGTATGCCAACGGGTGATTGGAAGCTTCGGCATATCAATCGTGGTGACTATCGCCAGCACACCGGGCGAGGCCTTCGCCTGGTCCAGGTCCATCCGCTCGATAGTGCCCTTGGCCACGGCGCTGCCAAGTATATAACCATAAGCCTGATCGGCGACGACGTCGTGCCGCTCATACGCGTAAGGCGCAAGACCGGCCGTCTTCAGTGGCCCGTCGATACGGTCATGGGCCCGACCTACAACCTTCAGCTGATCAATCGGGTTCTTGCCGGCGGGAGTATCAAACTTCATGGTATTATCCCTTGGCTTGCGCGATTACCGAAGCCAGCGCGCGGGTGGCCAGCGGCAGCTTGAACGCATTGTCACGCGTTGGCGTGGCCCCTTGAAACGCACGGGCAGTAACGGCAGCGGCGCCTTGCGGCAGGAGCGCTTCAGCAGCCTCCACCCGCCACGGCCTCGGCGCGACACCACCAAACGCCACGCGGCCAGTTCCGTCCGCCTGGATCACCGCCGCGACGGAGACCAGTGCGAAAGCATAGGACGCACGGTCACGCACTTTCTCGTAAAAGTGGCGGCCTCCAATCGGGCGGGGCAAAACCACCGCAGTGATCAGCTCGCCCTCACCCAGCACGGTGTCCTGCTCTGGGTGATCGCCCCACAGCCGGTGAAATTCGGCGATCGGGATTGCCCTCGTCTCGCCGGACGAGTCTACGGTTTCTACGGAAGCGTCCAGCACCCGCAAGGCGACGGCCATATCACCGGGAAATGTTGCGATGCACGATTTGCTGACACCGATCACGCCTAATTGACGGGAATAGCCGTCTATCGCGGCGCAGCCCGCGCCGGGCGCACGCTTGTTGCAGGGCATATTGGTGTCATAGAAATAGGGGCAGCGGGTGCGCTGAACCATATTTCCTGCGACAGACGCCTTGTTGCGAAGCTGGCCCGATGCACCAGCCAGAATGGCTCGGCTAAGCACACCATAATCACGGCGCACTCGGATATCGGCGGCAAGATCGGTATTGCTTACCAAAGCACCTATCCGCAGGCCGCCTTCCGGCGTGTTCTCGATCATGTCGAAGCCCAAGTCCTGCAGGTCTACCAGATGGGTCGGCGTTTCCACTTCGATCTTCATCAGATCGAGTAGATTGGTCCCCCCGGCGATGAACTTCGCACCCGGGCGTTCCGCCACCGCCCGCGCCGCAGCGACAGGGTCTTTCGCGCGCTCGTATGTGAAGGCTCTCATGCTTGTTTTCCCGCCACCTCGGTGATTGCGTCGGCTATGTTGGAATAGGCTCCGCAGCGGCAGAGATTGCCGCTCATCCGCTCGCGCAATTCGATCCCGGTTGCGCGCGGGGCGGCGGTCAGGTCCGCTTGCACATGGCTGGGTATCCCGCGCTTTATTTCATCCAGAACGGAGACGGCCGAACATATCTGACCGGGCGTGCAGTATCCGCATTGATAGCCATCATGCTTCACGAAAGCCGCCTGCATCGGGTGCGGCTTACCGGGGGTGCCCAGCCCTTCGATCGTGGTGACCTTGTCCCCTTCGTGCATTACCGCAAGGGTCAGGCAGGAATTGATCCGCTTGCCATCCACCAACACCGTGCAAGCGCCGCACTGACCGTGATCGCAACCCTTCTTTGTCCCGGTCAGGTGAAGATGATCACGCAAGGCATCAAGCAATGTCGTGCGGGTATCGAGCTGCAAATCATGGCGCTTGCCGTTGACCGTGAGCCTGACCGGCATTGAGGGAGGCGCTTCCCGTGTGGGCAGATCGGGCGCACCGATTGCGGGAGACGCGGCAGCGACCCATGTCACCGCAGTGCCTGCCAGCATACCGCGGCGAGTGATCTCCAGATTGGTCGTCTCCGACATTGAAATGCCTTTCGTTGAACGGGGCGGGACAGGTTTACCAGGTTTCGGTGGTGAGAACGCGCGGCAGGCGCAGCCGTGCCCAGCCACCATTGATTACTTTGTCCTTGGAGGCACTGGATAAATAATGAAATGGTCGCGGTCGAGTGGCTGACCGGGGATATCGAGCTTTGCCTTCAGCCCCGTCTGCAACTCCCCAATGCTTTCCGCCGGCAGTTCAAGCCGATGCTCATCCGGATGCGCCAGCGCCTCTTGCGGATAGTCCCTGCCGGGTGTGCGCGTCATCTCGATATGCGCGCCAAGCACAGCATGGATCGGGTGCTGCCGGGCGAAGGCGGCAAGCCGATCGATGCTGGCTCGATTGTCCCCCAGAAAATTGACTGGCACGTAAAGGCGGCCAGGATAAAGCGTATCACCGGAAAGCAGGATCTTCAGGCGCGGATCGTAGATCATGATCGCGGACGCCTGATGACCGGGCGTGGGAATGATCTTGAGCGCGCGGCCTCCAAGATCGAAACTCGCAATCTCGTCAGGCCAGTTGGCGATACCGAAAAACGCGGCCACATCCGAGGTTTCAAGACCAATCAGGGTGGTATCAGGCCTCTCGCGGAAGGCGGCATCACCCGCCACGTGATCGCCGTGGTTGTGACTGTGGGAAACGATCAGCGGAATGGAGGTGCGCTTGTGGGCGGCGAGCCAGTCCTCAATCAGGCGGTCAACGGTTGGCCTAATGCTGCCGCCCTCGGCTCCGGTGTCGATCAGCAACGCCTTGTCTCGACCGAACAACAGATAGATGAACGGTGCCTCGAAGTTGGTCTTGATCGATTGCCGTATTACGAAAGTGTCGGCGTCGAGCGCCTGCACCTGCGTTGCCGGTTCCTCTGGAAGATTCCCGGCAATCCATTCTTCGCTGAACAGCTCGGGAAGCCCGGCGCTCACGGCGAAAGCCGGGGCTGTACTGCACGCGAACAAGCCCCCTAGAACGATTGCGGCGAACCTGACCGATCTACCTGACGCTGGTCGCATTGCCATGCCTGCAGCCTTTCCGATGTTTGTATGTCGCTGCGGTCGGGATCGACCTGCAAGTCGATCCCGGCCATTTTTTCACATCAATAGTTCACTCGGAATTCGACCCCGACCGTCCGCGGGTTAATGATCGAATTCTTGTAGTAGCGCAGCACGACACCATCATTGAGCCCGACGCGAGAGCGATCGTTGGAAACGGAGGAGACTGCGTATTTGTTGAAGATATTGTTGGCAAAGAGGGTCACGATGAATGTATCGGTTTCATAAGCCAGTGATGCGCGGTGCAGTGTATAACCGGGAAGTTTGTCGCCATAAGCGCGGTCCCAGCCCAACCGTGTGATGACATTTCCGCGATAGGTGGCAGTCCAGTCTGCGACGAGGTTTCCTTGGGCAAACGGGTGGGTATAGGACACGCCCAGACTCCCGCTGTTCTTCGCTGATCCCGGCAGGCGATCGCCATCCAATGCATCCAGCTGAATGGGATCGCTCGGATAGGTTCCTGGCGGATCGTTCACCGCGATGATCGCGGGCACGTCTTCCGCCAGTCGGGCATTCACGTATGAATAGGTACCCTGGATCGACAGGCCGTCAATCGGCCGGGCCTGGAACGATGCTTCAAAGCCCTCCGACTTGGCCTTCCCGCCATTCACCGTAATTCCGACAATCCCGTTCAGCGTGGCTGAATCAACCTGAATTCCGTTCCAGTCGATATGGAAGACGTTGAAGTTGAGCGTCAGTTTTCGGTCCAGAAGCTGAGCGCGAATGCCAACTTCCGCGTTCTTGGTTGTGTCAGGGCCGTACTGGATTTCATTCGGCAGGGCGCAGACATTCTGTTTGGTCAGATCCAGCGGGAGGACGCACGGTGCAACCGTGTTCGGGCCGCCGATCCGATAGCCCTTGCTGTAAGTTGCATAGAGCATGAGATTGGGGGTGAAATTGTAAGAAGTGTTCAATTTCCAAACCCACCCGCTCTTTGTGGCAGTCCCGCCAGCGGCAGGCAGATCATAGGGACTGACTGGCTGACCCAGCAACGGCAGGTTGGAACGCCCGGAAATCTTCGAAGTATAACCGAAGTAACGAGCGCCAGCGGTAATCTGCCACTCCGGAATGAAGCGGAAAGTGCCTTCGCCAAATATCGCCTTTTCCGTGATCTTGGACTTTATGAAGGCCGAGTATTCCACTTCATCGGGATTGGGCTGTGTCCCGAATTCGACCCAAGGGTGGTTGGGAACGATTTCCCGGCTGTCCTGCTGCCGCTTCTGCTGATTGTAGAAGCCACCCAAAACCCAATTGAAAGGACCGCCGTGGCTCGAAACCAGGCGAACTTCCTGGTTGAATTGCTTGCGCGTATTCTTGTTCTCGCTCCAGCTTGAGAAGGCCGGAAAATCCTCATAGCCATAGTCGAGATCGAGCAGCAGATCGGTATTGTCAAACTTCAGGTGGTTCTTGACCTTCGTATAGGCGGTCGTCGCAACGATATCCGCGATATCCGCGATGTTCGCGTTGATTTCCATGCTGCCAAGATGTGCGTGACGCTTTGCCGGTTCCGTATAACGGGCCGCACTCTCATATTTGCCCGTACCTAGCACGCCAACGCTGTTATACTGGCCGCCCTCGGTCTTGGTCTGCTGATAGGCATAAGTGAAGTTGACTTTGAAGTCTTCGTTGAACTGAACCAGCAACTGGTTACGCGTTGAGAAAGTTTTTTCGAAATTGAGATCCTTGCGGCGGTACAGGTTCGCGGCATAGTCCTCGTCCGTCACCCCATCGGGGCCGCTGGGTTGCGGCAGCGAAACGCCTGGTTCCTGAAGCAGCATCGAATAATCAATAAATCCGGGATCGTAGAAGTAACCCGTGGCCGAACGGAACGCCACGTGGTCCCTCAAAATCGGGATGCTGATAAAACCGTCGAGCTGATAGCCGGCCTTGCCACTATGGGACTTGCCGTAAAAGCGCCCATGCACTTGCCCTTCGAAAGCGTCCAGATTAGGGCGGTTGGGAATGTTGCGGATCGCGCCCGCCAGCGTACCCAGACCATAGAGCGTGCCCTGCGGCCCCAGCAGCGCTTCCACGCGCGCAATGTCGAGCAGCTTGAAGTCATAATAGAGCGGAACTTCGCCAAGATAGAGGCCCAGCGAGTCATCATAGGAAAGGCCCGTAGCATCAGCATCCGAAGCATTGAGGCCGCGTAGCACGATCGTTCCGGTGGAACGGGGGCCGGTATCCGAAATAGTGAGCCCCGGAGTAAAGTCCGCGATATCGCGCACGTCGTCTATCCGCTGCCGGGCGAGCTGTTCCTCGCTGACCGCGCTGATATTGATCGGAACGTCCTGCAATGATGTTGCGCGGCGTGTCGCGGTCACCACGATCTCGCCGGCATCGGCACTTCGCTGTCCTTCGTCCGATCCCACTTCCTGCGCGAATGCCGGAGCGCCCCCCACGCCCATGAGAATGGTTGCGCCAAGCAATGTGTGGCGAATAGATTTCATAGTCACTCAGACCCCCTTGCGTTTAAGCCAGTCGTCAAGTGACACCCTTCCCTGTTAGCGCTCTGGCTAGGCCGGCACCTTGTTTTGGTTGGCCGAATAACGGCCCGTCATTTTGCTAATTTTGGAATCCCTGCGATTGAGGCAGGTCTGATTACAGCGAAGAATTACCGCATCGGCCAAAGTAAACCAGATCGGATATTGGCAGAACGATGAATTGAAGCGACCAAAGCGACCCGCAACATCAGTGATCGACGGTGCGTTGCTCGCAAGAGCAGTGTTGCAGGCCTGCCTTCTATCCACGAACCCTCATGTCGTTTGGGACCGCCGAGGCGGTGTACCGGTTATTAATTCGCCGCTCTCCCCGAGCGACAATCGCTACGGTATGGATATTACAGAATGGGTCAAGCGTAATAATTTTGCGGCCGAAAACTTTATGCTGCATTGCACAAAATCGCCATTTTCTCCCAAATTTTTCCGCCCTCTCCCCTCGCGCGTAATACTCATAAAACGTGACGCTGCGGTTGATCGCCGCGCCAACAGCAGAATCCGCGAATCACCCATCTAACGTCCAAAACAACTGTATACCGTGATGTTACGCGATTGGCCTGCCGCCCCCAAGCCGCCCAATGAGGGACCCCGCGCCCTTGCGATATTACGTTTTTATGTATGGGTAATATTTTTCGATGGACAACCTCTTTGCCTCAAGCAATGCTGCATTGCGAAAGGGATCGAATCAATGTTCAAGATGATAAGCACAGTTAGCAAAGCTGCGGTAATTGCTGGGGCACTCATGCTGGCGTCTTGTTCAGAGGATACAGCCCCCCAGAACGAGCAGCGCAAAGAGTTCACTATCGGTTGGTCGATCTATGCCGGATGGATGCCTTGGCCTTATGCGCAGCAGGCCGGCATCGTAAAGAAGTGGGAAGATAAATACGGCATCAAGATCAATATCGTTCAAATCAACGATTACATTGAATCAGTAAATCAATACACCGCCGGCAAGTTTGATGGCGTAACCGTCACCAACATGGACGCGCTTACCATTCCGGCTGCAGGAGGCAAGGACACCAGCGCCATCATCGTTGGCGACTATTCCAATGGCAACGACGGCCTTCTGCTCAAGAATGCCGACACGCTGAGCGCCCTAAAAGGACAGCAGGTCTATCTGGCCGAACTGTCCGTTTCCCATTACCTCCTGGCGCGCGCGCTTGAAAAGCTGGGGCTGACGCCGACTGACATCAAGACCGTGAACACGTCGGACGCGGACATCGTGGGCGCGTTCAGCAGCCCGGACGTAAAGGCTGCCGTCGCCTGGAACCCGCAGCTCTCTGTGATGAAGCAGCAGGCAGGCGCGAAGGAAGTCTTCAGTTCCGCCCAGATACCTGGCGAAATTCTCGATCTGCTGGTGGTGGACACCGCGACCATCAAGGCCAATCCCAACCTCGGCAAGGCTCTGGCGGGCATCTGGTATGAAACCATCGCCCTGATGCAGCGTCAGGACGCGCAGGGCAAGGAAGCGCGCGCCGCCATGGCCAAGCTTGCCGGTGCCACGCCCGAAGCGTTCGACCAGCAGTTGAGCACGACTTACTTCTATTCGGACCCCAAGGCGGCAGTGGCGGCAACCACTTCACCCGATCTTGTAGGGACGATGACCAAGGTCCGAGATTTCAGCTTCTCGCAGGGGTTGTTCAAAGGTGCCACGTCTGCCGACGCGGTCGGCATCGGCTTTCCGGACGGCAAGACACTGGGCGATCCGAAGCGCGTGACGCTTCGCTACGATGAAAGCTTCATGAAGCTGGCTGCCGAGGGGGGCCTCTAACCCCCTCTCCCAACCCCCTGGTTCCACCATTGGGAATATGACGACATGCGCTGGGTAAACCGACAGGTTCGCGGAGGCGAACGGATCCTGCTGGGAGCCGTACCGATCCTGCTGCTGCTACTGCTCTACCTGTTTCTGGCAGCGAGCCGTCATGCGGAAAATCCGTTCGACAAGATCTTGCCGCTGCCGGGCGGCATGGCGCAGGCAATGTCCGCGCTATTGTTCCAACCCGACCAGCTTACCGGAAAGCTAGTTTTCTGGGCAGACACGCTGGCCAGCCTCCAGCGGCTTGGCATAGGTCTTGGAATCGCGACGGTCACGGCCTTGACCATCGGACTGGTTCTGGGCGTCCTGCCCCCGGTGCGCGCCACGTTCGGGCCATTGGTGACGAGCATCGCGGTCATCCCTCCCATTGCACTGCTGCCAATCCTGTTCATCGCGCTTGGTCTGGGCGAAACAGCCAAGATCGCACTCATCGTCATCGGCATCACGCCGGTCATGGTGCGCGACATGGCGGCCTATGTCGGCAGTCTCCCCCGTGAGCAAATTGCCAAGGCCCAGACTTTGGGCGCAAGTTCATGGCAGATCATGATCCGGGTAGCGCTGCCACAGGCGATGCCCCGTCTGTTCCACGCCATGCGACTGGCGCTTGGCCCGGCATGGGTGTTTCTGATCTCTGCCGAGGCAATCGCCTCTGACGTGGGCCTCGGTTACCGAATATTCCTTGTCCGCCGCTACCTCTCGATGGACGTCATCATCCCCTACGTCGCGTGGATCGCGCTGCTGGCGGTCCTCATCGACGTGGCGCTGACTCTCATCGACCGCCGACTATTCCCCTGGGCGCATGGAGCTGGACATTGAGCGCGCTCCTTTCCCTCCGCGACGTCTGGGTCGAATATGGCGAGAAGATCGTGCTGGAACGGGTCGATCTGGATATCGAAGCCGGTTCCTTCGTTTCGATCATCGGACCTTCTGGCGCGGGCAAGAGCAGCCTGCTGCGCATCATCCTTGGACAGGAAGCGCCAACCCGCGGCACCATATTGCTGGATGGTGCACCGCTGATAACCGAGTGCGGGCCTGATCGCGGCATCGTGTTCCAGCGTTATTCCGCTTTTCCCCACTTGTCGGCGCTGCGTAACACCACGTTCGGACTGGAATGCGAGAAATCGCCGATTTTCACCCGCTTGTTCGGAAAGGCCAGAGCGGAGGCCGAGGAAGAGGCCAAGGCCATGCTACGGGCTGTCGGCCTGGGCGACGCGATGGATCTCTATCCCGCGCAGATGTCGGGCGGCATGCAGCAACGTCTGGCAATCGCCCAAGCGCTGATCAAGCGCCCGCGCATCCTGCTGCTGGACGAACCATTTGGCGCGCTCGATCCCGGCATCCGCGCCGATATGCATGCCCTGATCACGCAGCTGTGGCGGGACTATGCACTGACGGTCATCATGGTGACGCATGATATCCGCGAGGCGTTCTCGCTGGGTACCCGGGTACTCACTATCGATAAGCGCCGCCATGATCCGCATGCCCCGCATCGTTTCGGCTCGACGGCGGTGTACGATCTGGCGCTGCGTGATCGAACCAGTCCCGCAGCAGTAGAAGAAGTAACCTCATCACCGCTCCAAACTTACGCGGACGCCAACGAGAGGATCGGACATGACTAACGAACCCGGGAGTCTGGCCAGACTGAGCATGAGCCTTCCCGCTGAGCTTTTGCGGCAATTGGACATGATGGTGGAGGAACGCGGTCTGCCATCGCGATCGCAGCTCATCGCCGAACTGATCCGCCATGCCTTGGCCGAGCACGAAGCACATACCCGCCCGGACGAGATGCTGGCGGGCACCATCACCATTGTCTATCGCGGTGATCGTGGCCGGGTGCGACATCAGCTTGCCCAGACGCAGGCGGACTACCTGAAGGAAGTCATCTCCTCCCAGCACGTATTCCTTGAAGATGATCAGTCACTCGAAGTCCTGCTGGTGCAAGGTCCAGCCTCGCTGCTCAAGGAACTGTGCGACGCGCTCCGCAGGGTCCGGGGAGTGCATCAGCTTAAACTGGTGACCACGACTGCCCTGCTCCCGCCCCTCTATGAACAGGAGTCCTCCCGATGACTGAAGTTCTCTCCAATCCGCTAGCCGCGCGGGACCATGCACGCCGCATGGGCGGCACAGTAGTGGAAGCCATGCCAATTCTTCCTCCGGTTGCAGACGATCTCCCCGCTGACGTGTCAGCACAGGATCTGGTGTGGGAAGAAACAATCGCGTCCGGCGGTTATGCCACCAGGCGGCTGACGCGAGGAACGCGGCTTCGGCTCATCGACCTTAGAGGCGACGCCTGCGCTTCAATGCTGATATTCAACGCCGAAATGCCCGCCGAACGGCTCAATGTGGCCGACACCGTGAAAGTGCAATGGAACGCCTATCTTGGTGCGGGCAAGCTGCTGCTATCAGACATGGGCCGCGTGCTGATGAGCTGGCTCGAAGATGATGCCGGCACGCATGACACATTCTGCGGCACATCCAATGCCGCAACCAACAGTGCGAAATACGGCAATGGTGCCAATAGTGGCCCCTATCCCAATGGCCGGGACCGCTTGCTGTTGGGCGCAGCGAAGCACGGTCTGCAAAGACGTGACGTTCACCCCTGCCTCAACATTTTCAAGGGCACGCGGATCGCCGCTGACGGCACGATCGAACCTCAAATCGGACCGTTTGAGCCGGGCCGCAGCGTGATCCTGCGCGCTGAAATGGATCTGATCGTCGTGATCGCCAACTGCCCGCACGTGCTTGATCCGCGCAAGGAATGGCAGGTGACGCCCCTGCGCGCCACGGCATGGCGCGGGTCGGTCACGCCCGAAACGGACCCGATCCGCAATGCCACACCGGAAGGACTGCGCGCCTTCCAGAACGTCGAAGACTATTTCCGTCGGTAACAGGAGCAGATCAACAAATGTCAGTCGATCCCCATATCTCCGGCCTAACCGGCGAAGTCGTCCACGACGTGATCGTGCCGGCCCGCGCGCCATGGCTGCACCAAATTGCCACCGGACAGACGTTGCGCATCGTTGATCTCGAAGGCAATCAGGCAGTCGATTTCCTGCTCTACGCTGCTGACGACGATACCGAACGCTACAGCGCACAGGATACGGTGACCGCGCAAGGCAATCTGTTCCTGCGTGAAGGCACCATACTGCGGTCGAATGAAGGCCGCCCGATGATGACCATCACGGCCACGTCTGTCGAATATCACGACACCATTGGCGGCGCCTGCTCATGCGAGTCCAATACCCTGCGCTATGGCCATCACACCAAGGCGGAGCACGCCTGCGTCGAAAACTTTCTGGAAGCCAACCTTCTGGAAGGGCGCGGCAAACGCGACATCGTTTCCAACATCAACTTTTTCATGAACGTGCCGGTGGAAGAAGACGGTGCGCTGGGCATCGTTGACGGGATCTCCGCGCCGGGACTGAGCGTCGATTTGCGCGCCGAAATGGACGTGATCGTCGTCGTCTCCAACTGCCCGCAGATCAACAATCCCTGCAATGGCTTCAACCCCACGCCCGTGAGAATGATCGTCACCGCCCCATGAAATTTGACACAGTCCTTATCGCCAATCGCGGCGCAATCGCCACACGTATCATTCGCACGCTGAAGCGCATGGGTCTGCGCTCAGTAGCGGTCTATTCGGAAGCAGACGCAGACTCACTACATGTATCGGAAGCCGACGAAGCAATTTGCATCGGCGGGGCACGTCCATCGGAAAGCTATCTCAATATTGCCGCCATTATGGAGGCTGCCCGGGCCAGCGGAGCGGGTGCGATCCATCCCGGCTATGGATTCCTCGCCGAAAACGTGGACTTTGCCATCGCCTGTGCGGAAGCGGGCATCGTCTTCATCGGACCCACGCCAGACAATATCAGCACCTTCGGGCTGAAGCACAGCGCGCGCGCGTTGGCCGCGGCGCACACCGTGCCGCTTGCACCCGGCACTGATCTGCTGACCGATGAAGAGGAAGCGGTTGAAGCGGCAAACGCCATCGGCTTTCCGATCATCCTGAAAGCCACATCGGGTGGCGGCGGCATCGGCATGCGGGTGTGCGAAAACGAAGCGGACGTGCGCGAAAGTTTTGCGACCGTGGCGCGCCTCGGGCAGAGCAACTTCGGCGACGCCGGGGTGTTTCTGGAACGCTACATTCGCCGGGCGCGACACATAGAGGTGCAGATCTTCGGCGATGGCCGCGGCCGGATCGTGGCGCTGGGCGAACGGGACTGTTCACTTCAGCGGCGCAATCAGAAAGTGGTGGAAGAGGCGCCCGCGCCGCTGTTGCCACAAGCCGTGCGCGAGGAGCTGATCGGCGCCGCGATCCGGCTTGGCCAGGCCGCGCGATATCGCTCGGCCGGTACGGTGGAGTTCCTCTATGACTCGGAAAAGGAAGAGTTCTTCTTCCTTGAAATGAATACCCGCCTTCAGGTGGAGCATGGCGTAACCGAAGAAGTCATGGGGATCGATCTCGTCGAATGGATGATCCGGGGGGGAGCTGGCGATTTCGGGTTTCTGGACGCTGATCCACCCCGGCCGCACGGCCATTCCGTGCAGGTCCGCCTCTATGCCGAAGACCCGACGCTCGACTATCGCCCAACCTCTGGTACTCTGACGGCGGTCAAGTTTCCCGACAATATCCGCGCCGAAACCTGGGTAATGGCAGGCAGCGAGGTGAGCATCTGGTATGATCCGATGCTGGCCAAGCTGATCGTGCATGCGCCGACCCGCGCCAAGGCCATCGCCGCGATGCAGGCAGCGCTTGATAGCAGCCGCGTGGACGGGATCGAGACGAACCTGCGCTGGCTGCGGGAGGTGGTTCGGAGCGATGCGTTCGTCAGCGGCGAAGTCTCGACCCGCGTGCTCGATGACATCACGTTCAAACCGCGCAGCGTCCGCGTGATCAGTGGCGGCACTGCAACTACCGTCCAGGATTGGCCCGGACGCCAGAGATACTGGGCAGTTGGCGTGCCGCCTTCCGGCC
Source organism: Novosphingobium sp. (assembly GCA_045629505.1). GTDB lineage: Bacteria > Pseudomonadota > Alphaproteobacteria > Sphingomonadales > Sphingomonadaceae > Novosphingobium. Next base: position 4,507 of record JAZQRJ010000017.1, on the reverse strand, counting down.
CGATGGACGATCAGTCTTTCCGTCTGGGCAACCGATTGCTAGGCAATCCCGAAGGCACCGCCGGATTGGAAATGACCCTGACCGGCCCGACGCTGGCCTTCACGGCAAGCACTCGTATCTGCCTTACGGGTGCGGATTTCGGAGCAATGCTGGACGGTGATCCGGCTCCACGCGGCATACCGATCGATATAGCCGCTGGGCAAACCCTCACCGTTGGTCGCGCTTCTGGTGGCGGCATGCGCGGCTATATCCTGTTTGCAGGCGGTCTGGATATCGCGCCATATCTCGGCAGCCGCAGCACGTTCGAGCTCGGCCAGTTTGGAGGTCACGCCGCGCGGCGCCTGCTGGCTGGCGACACTATGCACTTGGCTGACGAACCCACGGATAAAGCGCTGTCGTCCGCCACTTTGCCGGATTTTTCCTCCGAATGGACCCTGCGCGTACTTTATGGCCCCCACGGCGCGCCCGAATTCTTCAAGCCCGAAGACATCGACACTATCGTCGCGGCGGAATGGCAGGTCCACTACAACTCAAACCGCACCGGCGTTCGCCTTGTCGGCCCGAAACCGCAATGGGCGCGTGCTGATGGCGGTGAGGCCGGTTTGCACCCCTCCAATATCCACGACAATCCTTATGCCATCGGCGCGGTCGATTTCACTGGGGACATGCCGATCATTCTGGGGCCGGACGGTCCATCGCTGGGCGGCTTCGTCTGCCCATTCGTGGTGATCGCCGCCGATCGCTGGAAAATCGGCCAGCTCGCCCCCGGCGACAAGCTGCGCTTCGCACCGGTCAACATTGAGGATGCCGGCATGGCGGACATGCTGCAACGCCGGTTGATCGACACCGGCACGCCTCACGGGCCGGTGCAGCCCCGCCCGATCGAAACGCTGACTCCCATCCTAGCCGAGATCCCCGAGGCAGAAGGGCGACCGCACACCGTTTATCGGCAGCAGGGCGACCGCAATATCCTCGTCGAATATGGGCCCATCGTGCTCGACATCGAACTGCGCATCCGGGTCCATGCCCTGATGTGTGAGCTGGAACGACTGGCCTTGCCCGGCGTGATCGACATCGTGCCCGGCATTCGCTCGCTTCAGCTCCATTTCGATGGCGAAGTTCTGGACCAAAGGTCTGCATTGACCGCGCTGATCGCGGCGGAAGAGCGTCTGGGCGACCTGGCGGACTTCGTCATCCCATCGCGCATCGTCCACCTGCCGCTGAGCTGGCGCGACCCCGCGATTGTCGAAACCATCGAGAAATACATGGGCACCGTGCGCGACGACGCCCCATGGTGCCCCGACAATATCGAGTTCATCCGGCGCGTGAACGGCTTGCCCGACACTACGGCGGTGGAAAACCTGATCTTTGAGGCAAACCACCTCGTTCTCGGTCTGGGCGATGTCTATCTGGGCGCGCCTGTCGCAACGCCCGTCGATCCCCGGCACAGGCTGGTCACCACCAAATACAACCCGGCACGCACATGGACCCCACCCAACGTGGTGGGCATCGGCGGAGCGTACATGTGCATCTACGGCATGGAAGGCCCCGGCGGTTACCAATTGTTCGGGCGCACAATTCAGGTTTGGAATACCCATCGCCAGACCGACGCTTTCATTGAAGGCAAGCCCTGGCTGCTGCGGTTTTTTGACCAGATCCGCTTTTACCCGGTCAGCGCCGAGGAGTTGGTCGAATGGCGGCGGGATTTCCCCAACGGGCGGCGATCCATCAAGATCGAGGAATCCGAATTCCGCCTTGCCGATTATCGCGCGTTCCTGGTGCAAAACGCGGACGCGATTGCAGAATTCGAAGCACGGCGACAAGCCGCCTTCAATTCGGAACGCACCGAATGGCAGCGCATCGGCGAGCTCGACCGCGCCACCGACCTTGCCGAAAAGGATGTCCCCGAAGCAGCTGCGATCGAACTACCTGAAGGAGCCGACGTGGTGGAAGCACCATTCGGAGGCAGCGTCTGGAAGTTGCTGGTCGCCGCTGGTGACGAAGTAAAATCGGGCGACACCATCGCGATCATCGAGGCGATGAAAATGGAATACGCTGTGGAAAGCCCGACTGCCGGAACGATCGCTGCGGTGTATGTGCAGGAACGTCAAGCGGTTCAACCCGGCGCCCCCATGCTGGCCCTCAAGGCGGAGGCATGAGCATGGAGCGGCTCAATTCCAGCGCAATCGCCCAAGCCGTAAACGCAGGGCAGACCACCGCACTTGCCACCGCTGAAGAGACGATCGCCCGCATTGCGGCCTACGATGCGATCCAGCCTCAGATCTGGATCAACCGGTTCAGTGACAGCGATATCCTGGCTGCCGCGCGCGCCGTCGATGCTCGCATTGCCGGCGGTGAAGTGCTGCCATTGGCAGGCGTTCCGTTCGCAGCGAAGGACAATATCGACGTTGCCGGGTTGGAAACGACGGCCGCTTGCCCGGCGTTTGCCTATGCCGCGCAGGAATCGGCAACGGTCATCAAACGGCTGATCGAGGCAGGCGCGATCTGCATCGGCAAGACCAATCTGGACCAGTTTGCCACAGGGCTGAACGGTACGCGCAGTCCCTATGGCGCACCGCGCAACGCCTACAATCTTGCCTACGTCAGCGGTGGTTCCAGTTCGGGATCGTCCGTGGCCGTGGCCGCAGGGCTGGTCGCGTTCGCGCTGGGCACGGACACCGCCGGTTCAGGCCGCGTGCCCGCCGCCTTTCAACACTTGATCGGCTTTAAGCCAAGCAAGGGACGCTGGAGCAACACCGGCCTTGTGCCCGCCTGCCGCACGCTGGATTGCATCACAGTCTTCATCGACGATACGGCAGGCGCTCGTCTGGTGGACCAAGTCATCGCGGGTTTCGACGCAGCTGACCCGTATTCCAAACCGCTGGCGAACCTGCCGCGGGGCCGCAAAACGATTGGCGTTCCCCGCCGCGACCAGCGCGTCTGGTTCGGTGATGGGGAATCGGAATATCTCTATAACCGTGCGCTGGAAACACTCGCGCGCACCGCCGATCTGGTGGAGATCGACATCGCCCCGCTGCTGGAAGCGGCGCAATTGCTCTATGGCGGGCCTTGGGTGGCCGAGCGTACCGCCGCCATGGCCACCATCCTCGCCGAAAACCCGGATGCGGTGGACGTCACTGTCCGCGCCGTGGTCGAACCGGGCCTAGCAATGAGCGCGGTGGAACTGTTCGATGGCATTTACCGCCTTGCCGAACTGAAGCGGCACGCCGACACCTTTTGGGAATCTATCGACGTGCTGGCCTTCCCGACCACGGGAACGACCTACCGCGTTTCCGAACTGCTCGCCGCGCCGGTTGCCCTCAACAGCGCCTTTGGCCTCTACACCAATTTCGTGAACCTGCTGGATATGGCCGCAGTTGCCGTGCCAGCCGGAATTCGGGGCAATGCCACTGGCTTCGGCATAACCCTTATCGGTCCGGCCGATACAGACCTGTCCCTACTCGACGCGGCCGATGCCTATCTCGCCGCTGCCGATCTTCCTTCCCTACCCACGCTCGATCTGGAGGGCAAAATGCAGACCGTGAAACTCGCCGTAGTCGGCGCACACCTGAAAGACATGCCACTCCATTGGCAACTCACGTCGCGGGAAGCGAAGTTCGTGGGCGCATTCGAAACTGCCCCCACCTACCGGCTCTACGCAATGGCAGAAAGCGTGCCGCCCAAGCCTGCTCTGGTGCACAGCGACGATGGAGGCTCCATCGCTCTGGAAGTCTATGAACTGGGCGTCGCTGAATTCGGCAGCTTTGTTGCCGAAGTGCCGGCCCCGCTGGCAATCGGCACGGTAACGCTGGCCGATGGCAGCAGCGTCAAAGGCTTCGTTGCCGAACCCCGCGCGGTGATCGGCGCTGACGACATAACCAATCTGGGCGGCTGGCGCGCCTACATCAACGGAAAGGGATGATATGCAGAAGCTGAGGATATTGGCCATGGCACTGGCGGCTAGCAGCGCCTCCATCGTGCCGACGGCATCCGCGCAGGCGGAAGAGGTTATACAGGTTCCCGGCTTTGCGGATTTCCTGACCGTGGAAGGTGACAGCGTGTGGGCAACTAACGCCGGGAAAGTCGAACGCTGGTCGCGTCAGGGCAAGGTTGCCACGGTTCCTATGACCAAACCGTGCGGCACCATGGCGCTCCTCGACGGGTCGCTGTGGGTTGCAGATTGCAAGGAAAACGCCCTCGTTCGCATCGATACCGCCAAAGCTAGGAGAATCGCTACAGTCCGCACCGGTCTTGCGAGCACCGGCGAACTGAATGTTGTGGCAGGTGCCGGATCGGTGTGGGTTGCAAGCGACAATAAGGCGGGGAAGGTTTCACGGGTAGATCCCGCGACCAACAAGGTGATTGCCACCATCCCCGTCTCGCCGGGCACATGGTATCTTGCTTTCGGGTTCGGATCGGTCTGGGTCGTCAGCAGCGAAAGCGGGACCATCCAGAAAATCGATCCGGCCACGAACGCGGTCGTCAAGACCACAGTTCTGGGCAAGGA
>JAZQRJ010000016.1:0-20644 GCA_045629505.1 Novosphingobium sp. | reverse complement strand
GGCACGGCCGCCCCGGATGTGCCGCTCTGCCCGCCAATCACCGTAACCGGGATACGCGCCTCATGGGCCTCGCGCATGATCGCAGAGACTTCCGCTGTCGAAGCGGGCTTCACCGCCCAACCCGGGGCGGATGAGAACTTGCCGGTCAGATCCACACGATAGCGCTGATCAATGGCGTCGCCGGTCTGGACGTATTTCTCACCCACGATCGCCGCAAGCCGGTGCCCAAAATCCATTGTCCCTGCTCCCTGATCCGCGCGCGTCATTCACACGCGCAGTTTCTGTTTCTCTATTCTTTGACTCAGCAGCGCGCCAATGCAAATGCTTATCCCAACAAGAGAACCGGGGTCGAGGGGAAGTCATGGACAGGATCAGGCAGGCAGCTGCATCCGGGCGCGCAATTATTGGCAGCTGGCTGGCCATAGGCAATGGCGTTTCTGCTGAACTGATGGGCCGCGCCGGTCTCGATTTCGTGGCGCTGGATGGGCAGCACGGCGGGATCGATTGGCACAACATGATCGATGTCCTTCGCGCAGTGGAACTGGGCGGCACGCAAACGCTGGTCCGGGTTCCCTGGTGCACGGCTGACTATGTTATGCGAGTGCTGGACTTCGGCGCGGGCGGCGTAATCGTGCCGATGGTCTCCACCCCGGAAGACGCGCGGGTGGCTGCGCGAGCATGTCGCTATCCCCCGGCTGGGAACCGCTCATTCGGCAAGGTGCGCAGTTATTACTCGCCCGATGGCGAAACGATTGAGCCGCTATGCTTCGTGATGATCGAAACTGCCGAGGCACTTGAAAACCTCGATGCCATCGCCGCGACCGAAGGCGTTGACGGGCTCTATATCGGCCCGGTCGATCTAGCGCTGTCACTTGGCCTTGGCCCAGCCCTGCAAATGCCAGATCGGATATTCCAGGAGATCGGCAAGATCGTGGACGCCTGCAAGCGGCACGGCAAGATTTCCGGCTGCGCGGCGCTAGGCAATGACAACGCTAAAGAACTGGCGGGACTGGGCGTGCAATTGCTGACGGTCGGGTCCGATTCCGGTTTCGTCCGGGCAGGTGCAGCCGGCATTGTGGAACTGGCCAAAGAGATACGGGAAGCGCAATGAGCGGGCGCGTGCTGATACTTGATGAAATTGACGTTAAGCCGGGAATGACCGCTGCGGTTCGCCAAGCCTATAACGAACGCTATCGCCCTGGTGCCGAAGCGCGCGGCATGGTTCTGCAAGGCGCGTGGCAACATCCGCCCGCCATCGATGTGCCGGAACTGCCAGCAACCTTGTTCTATCTGTGGGTCGTGGATGGGGAGGCAGGATGGTGGCGGCAGCGGCTCAGCCGCACGCCAGATGGACTAGACGAAAGGGAGGCAAAGGCTGCGTTTTGGCAATCCATCGCCCCCCTGACGACAGGCCGCAAGCGCAGGATGCTCACCGATCAGGAAGGACAGGACTGATATGTTCGTATCCCTCCGAATGCTCCACCTGCCTGAGGGCCGCGTTGATGAGCGTGATGCGCTGATCGCACAGCTTTGCCAGGGTGCTGAGCAATTGCCCGGTGCGCTCGGCAACTGGATCGCTCCGGTCTATCCCACGGCAACCATCAACGCCGGACACGTGATCTGGCGCATGGTCCATGCCAGCGAGGCGGCAGCTCATGCTGCCACGCTCCACCCCGCCTGGGCAGAGCACATCGGCCCGGCAATCGCGGGAACGGAAGTAACTGCGGCGGGCTATCGCCTTACGCAAAAGAAAGTACATCCGGCCGGCCCGGGCATCTGGCGCGCCCTGCTGTTCAGCTGCTTTCCGCATAGCGATCCGGCCAAGGTCCGGGATCTGGAAGAACAGACATTACTGCTTCCCAAGTACGTGCCCGAAATCCGCAGCTGGGGCCTCAACCGCACGGCATGGAGCGAAGGTCGCAAACCGATCGATTTCGTGTGGGAGCAGGAATATGACAGCGTCGATGGGTTGGCGGGCCCTTATATGCAGACCCCAATACACTGGGGCATCGTCGATGCCTATTTCGACGCCGATTGTCCCGAATACATCGTCGATCCGCATCTGATCCAGATCGTGGGCGCCATTGACCACACCATCATGGAGCCGCGCCATGGCAACAATGGCTGACACGACGTTTTCCTATGATCCGTTCTCGCAGGAAGCCATGCGCGCGCCGCAGCCGCTTTACCCGGCCTTGCGCGACAATCACCCTGCCTATTTCATGCCCCAGTATGATTCCTGGGTGTTCAGCCGGTTCGAGGATGTGTGGAACGGCCTGATGGATCGGGAGAACTTCTCCGAGTCTGAGGGCATGGTGTTCACACGGGAAAAGCTGCTGGTGCACCATCGCGGCAATCCGCCGCCGCACCAGATCGATCCGGTGAAAGCATCGTTCCTGTTTCTCGATCCGCCAATCCACACTCGCTTTCGGCAAGTGCTGGCCGGGCCGTTCCTGAAGGGCAACATTGCCAAGCGCGAAGCAGAAATCACGCAAGTCACCCGCGCACGTCTGCAGGAACTGCTGCCGTTGGGCAGGTTCGATCTCAATTCCGATTTTGCCAGCTATGTGTCAATCGTGATGGTCTGCAGAGTGCTGGGCTTGCAGCTTGATGACCCCTTCAAGATCGCAGAGGCGGTAAACCGGCTGGTTGCCCGCGATCCAGCGCCCGGCAGCCAACCGATAGAGCTGGCTGCAATTACAGTTCGAGAATTCCTTCACGGTGAAATTACCCGCAGGCGTCAGGGCAAAGGTCCGCCCAGCCCGGCCATTGACGCGCTGATCGAACGAGACACCATCGGCCGCGCGCTTACGGACGAGGAAATCGCGGCAGACCTGAATGGCATTCTTGTGGGCGGGACTGAAACGCTGCCCAAGATCGTATCCGCTGGACTGCTAGAACTGGCCAGCCGCCCCGATCAACTTGCAGAAGTTCGTGCAAATATGCCGGAAAGCATCGTCCCGGCATTTGAGGAAATGCTGCGGTATAACGCACCGGCGCAGTGGTTCGGTCGCACGGTTGTCAACCCGATTACTCTTGGCGGGGCCGATCTGCTGCCCGGCCAGCGCGTGATACTGCTGCTGGCTTCCGCCAACCGAGACCCGCGCGAGTTCGACGATCCCGATGCCTTTATCTGGAACCGGAAGGTCCGGCGCCTCATAAGTTTTGGCATGGGACCACACTTCTGCATCGGCATTCATCTCGCCCGCTTGGAAGGGCAGGTTATTCTTCGAGAGTTCCTCAACGCAGTGCAGGAATATTCCGTGCACCCTGAGTTGGGGCACTGGCCGGTGTCCGAATTTCAGATCGGCTGGACATGCCTGCCAGTAACCGTACACAAGACGAAATAAGGAAAGAAACATGGGTGAGTTGGAAGGTAGAGTCGCAATTGTTACTGGCGCCAGTCAGGGCATTGGCATGGCGACGGCAGAACGCCTCGCATCGGCGGGCGCAACGGTCGTCGTAGGTGCGCGTACGCTGGGCGACGAAAGCAATCCGCAGCCACAGACTCTTGCCAATACCGTGGCGAAAATTCGTGAACGCGGCGGCGAAGCCCACGCAATCACATTGGACATGGCTCTGCCCGAATCCCGTGCGGCCTTCATGGACGAGGCGCTGGCGAAGTTCGGTACGATTGACGTCGTAATCAACAATGCCGCGTATGGCACGATGGCCGGAGAGCGGACTTGGGAAATGGCCGAAGCGCGTCTCCGCAAGGCGTTTGAAGTCAACGTGTTCGGCACGCGCGATCTGATCCTGCGCGCACTTCCCGGGATGATGGCCCAGAACTGGGGCCGTATCGTCAACGTCTCCACCACGATGGCTGATCGCGCCGCACCGGGCCGAGAAGGCCCGCCCTATCTGGAATATCACAAGACCGGAGGGATCAGCGCCTATTCCTCGTCAAAAGCCGCTCTCAACATGGCAACACTAGCCCTGGCGGCAGAGCTTCATGGCACCGGCATCAGCGTAAACACCGTCGCCCCCGTCAATTCTGTGATTACCGATAATGTGCAGAAGATGATCGACACGGGCATCCTCAGCCGTGAGCGTCTGCAGGCGCCGGAAGATCCGGAAGTCATGGCAGAAGCCATACTCGCTCTTTGCGAGGGCGACCCCGACGTAACGACTGGCCTCATTACCTACAGCGGACAGTATCTGCACAAGATCGGCCGCGAGGTTCGCGGGCGCGATGGCGGGCCTTTCAACGCCAAGATCACTACGGAACCGGTCAAATATAACGCCTGAAACGCGGTAGAAAAACAGGAAGACGAGACGATGCAGATACCCGGTAAATCCAATATCGGCATTTCCGAAAATGGCGATGCTTGGCTGCGCGGCTTTCGCTGCACCGCCTGCGGCGCCACGGCCGATGGGCTGACCCTTGCCTGCCGTCGCTGCCACGCGCGCGGAACGATGGAGGAATTTCGCGCGGCGCGGACCGGCAAGCTGGTGACATGGTCCATCGTTTACCGCAGCTATCCCGGTATTGCCGTTCCGTTCGTATCCGCCGTGGTAGAACTGGACGATGGGCTTGCCGTGAAGGGCAATCTGACTGGTTGTGAGCATGACGACCTGCATCAGGGCATGCCGGTCACACTGGAATTCAACGATGCAGGCGGCGCGAAGGACAAGGACGGCAACGGATACGTCGCCTATCACTTCACCGCCCGGGAGAAGGAGTTGAGCCAATGAGCGAGGTTTACATAGTCGGCGCCGATATGATCCCGTTCGGTCGCTATCCCGGTCGCACTCCTGCGCAGCTTGGCGGTGAAGCCGCGCTGATGGCGCTGGACGATGCCGGACTGGCGATCAGCGATGTCGGAACGGTATATACTGGCTCCAGCTTTACCGCCGGTGCTTCTATGTCGCAGCAGATCATGCGCGAAATCGGGCAGACCGGAATTCCCTGCGTGAACGTTTCCAACGCCTGCGCATCGGGCGCGACGGCGGTGCGCGAAGCCTTCATCGCAGTGAAGAGCGGCCTCTATGACGTCGCCCTCGCCATCGGCACAGAGATGAACCCGCATGGCATGCTGGGCGGCGGAGCGCAGAAGGGCCTCACGCCCGAAGGGATATTCGGTTCTGGCTCCATGCCTGCCGTCTTTGCCGAATGCGGCATTGTCCATTCAGAGAAGTACGGCACCACGATGGAGCAATTCGCCAAGATTGCAGTGAAGAACCGCAAGCACGGCTCGCTCAATCCCAAGGCAAAGCACCAGACGGAGGCTTCGCTGGAAGAAGTGCTGAATAGCGAAATGATCGCCTACCCGCTCACCAAGCTGATGTGCTCCGCCAATGTTGATGGGGCTGCGGCGGTAGTTATCGTTTCGGAGAAAAAGGCCAAGGAACTGGGCATGAGCCGCGCGGTTCGCATTGCCGGCTCCGGCCTCGCCTCCGATCCGTGGGAAGCCCACAACCCGGAACTGTTCGATCCCAATTCGGTAACGCGCCTCGCCGCCGCCGCCGCTTTTGAAATGGCGGGAATTGGCCCGGAAGATCTGGATCTTGTCGAACTGCATGACTGCTTCGCCACGGCCGAAATGCTGCATTACGAGAACCTTGGCCTGTGCGGCGAAGGTGAAGCAGCACGGCTGATCGACGATGGCGAAGTCATGCTGGGCGGGCGCGTTCCAGTGAACGTTTCCGGCGGGCTTATCGCTAAAGGCCACCCAATCGGCGCGACGGGCGTCGCCAATTTGGTTGAAATCGTTGAGCACTTGCGCGGCGAAGCAGGAAAGCGACAGGTCGAAGGCGCACGCGTTGGTCTGACCCACGTGCTGGGCTTCGGCACGTCATGCGGGGTCCACATCCTGCAAAAGGCCTGATCACGTAACGGCAGGGGCGTTCAACGGGACGCCCCTTGCCGCCATCGCGTAACCTGTACGCCGTCTGGTCGGCCGATGCCGCCAACAGCGGGCTTCCCCGACATGAATCCTCATAAAGGACAGACGATGACGCCGGACATCCTTCGCAAACCCATTTCCAGCAATCACTTCGTGGCTCAAGCCCTGTCCCGCGATCTCGACCGGCTGGTGCTGATAGGCGTTGATGGCGAGCGAGTGACCGCGGGCGATATGCGCGACGCGGTCAGCCGCCTTCAACAACTGTTTGAGAGCCTTGAACCGAAGCCGAGGCGCGCGGCGATCCTGGCCAAGAACCGCGTCGAGCTGGTGTTCGTATCCAACGCGTTCAGCTTCGCCGAGATCGTCACAACCACGCTTCACCCGATGGGATCGTTGGAGGACTATCTCTACGTCCTTAACGACGCAGAGATCGATACGCTCGTCTATGACGCTGACCGTTATGAAACGACGGTTCAGGATCTGAAGGCGCGCGCACCGCAGATCCGACATTTCCTCTCCATGGGCGATAGCGAAATCGGCGAGAACGTGATGAAAGCCGCCCAGCGTTTCACACCTCGGCAGCTCGAAGCTCCCCTGATCGATCCCACGGCGATGAGGGGCATTGCCTATTCGGGCGGGACGACTGGCAGCCCTAAAGGCATAATGGTGACGCACCAGTCCATTGTCACCTCAACCATCCTGCAGCTGACGGACTGGGAATGGCCGCACGAAATCCGCCATCTGATCTGCGCGCCGCTCAGCCATGCGGGAGCGTCCGTGCTGAACCCTATCCTGATGAAGGGCGGCCATATGGTCGTGATGGAGGCTTTCAATCCGCTTGATGCGATGCGACTGATCGAGGAACACCGCATCACCTCCGTGCTGATGGTGCCGACCATGGTGATATCCATGCTCGATCACCCGCAGTTTGGAGAGTTCGATCTCTCCAGCCTCGAAGTCGTATTTTATGGCGCGTCCGCATTCCCCGTTGCGCGGCTGAAAGACGCGATCGAAAAGCTGGGGCCGATCTTCATGCAGTTCTACGGGCAGGCCGAAGCCCCCATGTCGATCTCGGTCATGCGCCGTAAGGACCATGACCTGACGAACCCGGAACGGTTAGCCGGATGCGGCAGGCCCACATCGCTCGCCGAAGTTGCGCTTCTGGACGATGATCTCAACGAAGTACCGGATGGTGAGCCGGGCGAAATCTGCGTGCGCGGGCCACTGGTGATGGGCGGCTATCTCAACAAGGCTGAGCAAACCGAAGAGGTCTTCAAGGGCGGCTGGCTACACACGGGCGACGTTGCAGTGCGCAGTGCAGATGGCTTTTTGCGGATAGTTGACCGCAAGAAAGACATGATCATTTCCGGCGGCTTCAACGTCTATGCGCGCGAAGTGGAGGACGTGATTGTCGATCAACCCGGCGTGCGACAGGCAGCAGTGATTGGCGTGCCCGATCCCAAGTGGGGAGAAGCAGTTAAGGCCGTGGTCGTGATTGAGCCGGGAGCATCAATTTCGGCGGACGAGATTATCGCTGCCGTACGTGCCAGGAAAGGCGCGATACATGCCCCAAAAACGGTTGATTTTGTCGATGCGCTGCCGCTCACCGCAATTGGCAAACCGGACAAGAAGGCGCTGCGCCAGCGCTATCGTCAGGAAACCGCCGAAACTGCCTGACCAAAGACAAACCGGCCCGCAGTGCTTGCCTGCCGGCCGGTCAATCAGCGCACTCGATCCGGACGCAAGAGTTTCCTGCGCCCGGAGGTAGCGACCTATTCTGCAGCGATGGCCAGATGATCCTCGCCCTGCGCTTCGGGACCGATGAACTCACCCGGATAGCGACCGGTGAATTCACCGCGATCGAAGGTCGGCTCACCATTCACCAGAGTCAGCCGCATCGGCGCTGGATCGCGGGTGTAGCGGAACGTGCGCCCGCCAGTTCCATCGTAGACGTCCCAGATCTTCTTTTCGGGACGCATTTCAATCTCATCCAGATTGAACACGGCAATATCAGCCACCATGCCCTCTTTGATGAGGCCCCGGTCATGCAGGCCGAAGAATTCAGCCAGACGCCAGCTCAGCATATAGATCGCGCGTTCAATGCTGAGCACTTTGCGATCGCGCACATAGTCGGTCAGCAGGAAGACGTTGTAACCAGCGCCGCAGAACATCTTGCCGTGCGCTCCGGCATCGCTGACGTTGCAAAGCGTGTTTTCGTCTTCCAGCAGCGCCTGAAGTGTTTCCTCGTCCTTCTCATAGCTGCGCTTGAGAATGATCGATTGATGCCCGTTATTAAGCACCCACTTGGCGAGCGCATCAGAGGCATGGTTGAAACCTTCGGAGTGCATGTAATCGGCCAGCGTGCAGCCTAGCGGACCGTAACCGGATTCGCTTTCACGCAGCAGCATGCCATCAAGATCATTGAGCGTAGAGTGCGGGAACTGATTGTCCCAGGATTCACGCGCACGGTCCAGCCACTCAGGGTCCGTGAGCATGGCCTTCTTGCCTTCCCAGCTCTTCTCGTTGATCAGTTCCTGCCAAACGGGGTTGCCATTCTGGCCAAAGATCAACGTGCTGGCGAAGTTCAACGTGGAGGTTGGCGAAATCACGTTGAACGCCGTGAAGATCGGCAGGCCTTCGGCCTTGAACTGTTCGTGCAGTTCCTTTGCGCGATCCTGATACTTCTTCATGAACATCAGCGTGGGCATGCCGGCCCATTGCAGCGGCACGCCAATCTTCTTGGCCAGCTTGCCCCAGTGTTCGACCTGATCATTGCCTTCACCGGCGAGGAAGTAATCGACGATGAACTGCACCGTCGCGCCCGGATACTTCGCCACGACGCCCATCAGCGCCTCAATCTCGGCATCGTCGGCCATCTGGGGCGGCAAGCGGCGTTCATACTTGTCGCGGTCCATCATGTTCGATGAAAGCCCCATGGCCCCTGCTGCAAGAGCATCATCGAGATAAGCACACATCGTCTCGATTTCCTGCGGCGTGGCTGCACGGGTCCAGGCCTCCATCCCCATTACCGCGATACGGAGCGGAACGTGGCCGCAGAACGAACAGAAATTGAGCGGCAGGCGAACCTTCGACTGCATCGAAGCCTTGTATTCGCTCCACTTGTCCCAATCCCAGGGAACGACTTCGTTCATCGGTTCTTCGGGAATGTCCTCAAAGTAGTTGAAGATGTCCACGACCGTCTGCTTGCCTTCGGCACTGCGCGGAGCAGGCGCGATGGAGAAACCGCAGTTACCGTTAATCGAAGTGGTGGCGCCATAGGAAGGCAACGGCTCCATGTTGGGAGCCCACCAGACGCCGCCGTCCCAGTGGTTGTGCGTTTCGATCATGCCAGGTGTGACGTAGCAACCGGAGGCGTCAAACACGCGCTCACCCTCACCGGCGGAAAGGTTCTGGCCCACTTCCGCGATGCGTCCACCAGAAACCCTGACGTCCGCCTTGAATGCGTCCGCGCCGCTACCGTCGACGACGGTTCCGCCCTTGATGAGGATGTCGATGTTCATTGCACTCTCCCAGCAAAATTCGCCCCCGAATCCGGGGTAAATCCGATCTTGTTGGTGGATTGATGAGACATATGCGATTTGATGTCCAATTCATAATATGATTAGGCAGCTTGTATGAAACGCATAGCTATAACTATGAAGAAACTCGAACATGCGCTGGCGGTTGAGCGGTGGGGGAGCTTTTCTCGCGCTGCGGAGGATCTGGCGATTACGCAATCGACGCTCAGCCGCAGTATCGCATCGCTGGAAGATCTGTGGAACGTACGCATATTTGAACGCCGCGCAGTTGGCGTCGTCCCCACCCCAATCGGCGCAGACATGCTCCAGCAAGCGGAACGCCTCATTGGCCTGGCCCGGACGCTGGAAAGCAACATGCAGTTGCATTCCAACGCGATGGCTGGGCCGGTGGCCTTCGGCATGTCAGGGTTGATGAGCACCGTGTTCATGTCAGACATTCTGGGGTTTATCTCCAAACGATCGCCCGATCTTCAGGTAACGACGCGGATCGAGCCTCTTTCGGTGTTGCTCGATTACCTTCGCAGCGATGAGATCGAGTTTGCGGTGTACGTGGAAGAGGTTGCGACCACGGACCCGTCCTTCACGTCCCAGAAAATCGGCCAGATGCCGATCAACCTGATCGTTCGTGGCGATCATCCCCTGCGCCATATCGACCGGCCCGAATGGGACGATTTGAAGGGCTATCCGCTTATCAGCAGCAGCTATCTCAAGATGGGGCAGATAGCACTCACCCCCACCATCATCTGCGACAATTTCGGCGTGGCGCGGGATTTCATGCTGGGCAGCGATGCCATCTGGCTCTCCTCCCGGTTCGTCGTCAGGGAAGAACTCGCGGCCGGAATCGCAAGGGAGATTCAACCGGTTGGTTATCCAGAACACGCTTTGGCCAATATCTGGGTGACTTCACCAATAGACCGTGTGCGATCGCCCGCCGGAACGCTGATCCTCGACTTTCTGGAAACCTCATATGGGGAAATTACAGGAGCACGATAATCGCCACAGCTTTCATCTGAATGGATTGCGTTTTGCCGCAAGCCGTGCTTCCAAAAAAGAAATCAAGCCGGCGTCCGACCGGTTCAACGAAATTGGGACCGGATCAGCAATGGCACAAACCAAGTCCAGCTCTGCGCAAGAGTGGCGCGATCACTGGCCGCTTCTACTGGCGGCTACGCTTGGAATATCGTTTGGCGCGATACCCACCGTCACTCTGGGACTATTCATGGAGCCGCTTCAGGCCGAGTTTGGCTGGAGCAGGACCACAATCTCTCTCGGGATGACGGTATTTGCGCTTCTTGTTTTGCCGCTCACCCCGCTGGCAGGGGCGTTGGTAGACAAGCTTGGCGCGCGCAGGATCGCCATTCCAGGGTTGATCCTGTGCGGCCTTATCTTTGCCGCATTCAGCACGATGAACGGAGCCGTGTGGGTCTGGATCGCAATGTGGGTGATTTATTCCACCGGATCGGTCCTCATTCGCACTATGGTGTGGAATCCGCCTGTTTCCAGTGCATTCGTGCAAAATCGAGGAATGGCGATTGCCATTCTGCTTTGCGGCATTTCACTGGCCGCCGCCTGCACCCCCCTGCTGACCCACAGCTTGATTCAAAATGTGGGATGGCGCGGCGCATATATCGGCCTTGGCATCGGTTGGGCGGGCCTGGCACTCCTGCTGGTGGTGCCGTTCTTTCGCGATACGCCTGTCCGCAATAAGAGCGCCTCCAACCCTAACAGTGCTCAGCCCACCCGAACCATTCCTGGCGGGCTGACCGGCAAAGAGGCGATGCGCAACATCGCGATCCTGCGCGTTGCCGCAGCTGGGCTAGTGGCAACGACATTGACCGCCGCTTACAGCGTGCACATGGTGCCCATCTACGTCTCGCTAGGAGTCGAGCGCGGGGCAGCTGCCGGCATCGCGCTAATCGTTGGCGTGGCTGCGGTAATTTCAAAGATAGTCGTTGGCCTGATTGCGGATCGAGTAAATTCCAGTTTCCTCCCCTTCTCCGTGTTTGCCCTTCCCGCCGTAGGTTATGGAATACTGCTGGGAGCTCAGGGCTCGACGGGGTGGGCAATAACCGGAGCAGTAGTGGTGGGCCTCGGCACCGGCTCCGTGGTTCACATCATCATGTATCTCACAACGCAGTATGGCGGCTTGCGCAACTTCGGCAAGATATACGGCTCGGTCTCCGCATTGTTTGGTTTAGCATCCGGCATCGGGCCGCTGGTGGCAGGCAGAATCTTCGACATCACAGGCAACTATGAGCTTTTTCTGATGATCGGCATTCCGATGTTCGTTCTCTCAGGCCTGCTCGTGTTCGGTCTCGGCGCATTCCCGGAGTTCACACCGACCGAGATTGCTGACGAGCCTGCAGGCGCGTCCTCACCCACAACCCATGCGACGCCGGCAGCGGCACAATAGGAGTACTTATGGCTATCAAGTTCAGCCTGGAAATACCGCTTGGCGTTCCCACACCTGCAGAGTTCCAAACGCTTGACGCCATCGCAGAAATGGCTGGCGCGCTGGACCGGGCCGGCGTGGACGGAGCGTTCGTTACCGATCACCCCGCTCCCGATACACACTGGCTGCATCAGGGCATGGGCCACGATGCGCTCGATCCCTTCGCCTCGCTGGCATTTCTTGGTGCAGCCAGCCGCAAGCTGATGCTTCACACCAACATCGTGGTGGCCGGCTATCGCAACCCCTTCATCTTGGCCAAAAGCGCGGCGACAGTGCAAACTGTCACTGACGGGCGGCTGATCCTTGGCATGGGCGCAGGCTATCAGAAGGTTGAGTTCGAAGCATTGGGCGTCGATTTCCGGCGGCGCGGCAAGCTGTTCGACGAAGCGCTCCAAGTGCTGCGGCTGGCATGGAGCGGCGGGTCTGTCAGCTATCAAGGTATGGATTTTAATGCCGTAGAGGTTGAGCCCCGTCCCGCGCTTAAGAAAGCACCGCCCATCTGGATCGGCGGCAGTAGTCCGGCTGCGCTGGAACGCGCAGGCAAATATGGCGACGGCTGGTGCCCGTTTTTCGCCGCGCCCGGCATGAGCCAGTCCAACAAGGACATCGCAGTTACCTCGATTCCGGACCTGAAGGAACGCCGCGCCAAGATTGAGGAAGTTCGCCAGCGTGAAGGCCGCACCGGACAGTTCGATCTCTGCGCCGGGCCGCCAGTGAAAGTAGGCTACCACGGCAAGGGCGACGTTCAGAAATATATCGACGCCATCGGTGAACTCGCTGAGGCAGGCGCCACATGGATTTCCGCCATGGCCCCCCACGGTTCGCGCAGCGAATACATCGAAAGCGTTCTGTGGTACGGTGAAGAAGTGATCGCGAAAATACGCGGCTAAACGGGAGAATACGGCCATGGCAACTCAGGCTTCGGAAGGAACCGTATCTTCGCTTCACGGTGCGTGTTCGCCCGGCGAATGGCGCACACGCGTCGATCTGGCGGCGTTCTATCACCTTGTGGATCAGCACGGGTGGACCGACCTGATCTACAATCACATCTCCGCCCGCATCCCTGACGAACCGGGGCGTTACCTCGTCAATCCATACGGCATGCTTTATGAGGAGATCACTGCATCCAGTCTGGTGAAGGTGGAGCTGGAAAGTGGCTCCATCCTCGGTACGGCATCCGATGTGGAGACCAACATCGCCGCGCATGACTTACATGCCCCGATCCTGACAGCCCGGCCAGACCTCCAATGCGTTGCCCACGTCCATACGCCCGCGATCATGGCAGTTTCGGGAATGGCGGATGGCTTGCTGCCCCTCACCCAGACTGCGATGGGCTTTTACAAACGCATTGGCTATCATGACTATGGCTTTGGCGGCGATGCCTGCGAACGGCTCGCCCGTGATTTCGCCGATTGCGACACGGTGATCCTGCGCAATCACGGAGTGATGATCGGTGGCCGCACGATTGCCGAAGCCTATGTGCAGCTCCACAACTTCCAGATGGCGTGCGAGGCGCAAGTCATGCTGATGGCTGCGGGCGAACGAACTACACTGCCGCCGCAAGAAATCCTCCACGGCCATGCGAACAATTACGACCGCTGGCTGAATCGGCCCAATGGTCCGCGTGACACCGAAAATTGCCTGGAATGGAACGCCGTCATGCGCATGCTGAAACGGCGCGGCGTCGAGTTCGACGTCTAGGGCAGTCGCAAATCAAGTAGTGGGTGGTGCGCTGGTCGGTTCGCCGCCGGCCTCATCCCACCAGAGCAATACGCCGTCCCCTGCTTCGTGCGCAGGATATTCCTTCAATCGGATTTTTGGCACGATCTTCGGATTATAAGGGATCAGGGTGCAGGCCCCGCTTACTGTATCGAAGTTCCAACCGTGCAGCGGGCAAGCGATCACGCCCTGCTCGATTGGCGCGTTCGTGCAGTTGAGATCCACGCCATTGTGAGGGCACTTGGCATTGGCCACATGCGCGCGCCCTTCCCTATCCCGATAGGCAACCAGATTTACGTCAGCAAAGGTGAAGGACAGCAGGGCGCAATCGGTAACATCAGCACTGGTAGCGATCCGATACCAACCCGCGGGAACGCTCTCTTTCACGTCCTCGTCAGGCAAGGAAACAAATGGGGATTCGCTCACGGCACACCTTTTTGAAACAGTCTAATGCCCTCGCCTCATGACGCACCCCACGGTGACTGTCGAGGCTGGACCGCATTCGCTTTGGCGGTTAGTCCGCAAAAGAACGCATAGAATTCACAATTATAGAGGATGCGCACGACATGGCCGATCCACAAACCGCAGTATCCTGCCAACCCCGTTTCATGAAACTGGTTGTCGCTGACGCGGATGAGACCGCGCAGTTTTACTGTGAAGTGTTCGGCATGGTGAAGACACGCACACTCGATCTTGCTCCATTGGTCGAGGTTTTTCTGGAATGGCCTGATAATCCCTTCCAACTCGTGCTCGTTAGCTACAAACAGCAAGTTGAGCTGCGACACGGCAATACATGGGGCCCAATCGGCTTCGAAACCGACGATATCGACGGACTGACGGCACGCGCGCTGGCAGCGGGGGCAAAGGTTAAAATCCCGGCAGGCACGATCGATGACCTTCGCTACGTCATCCTCGAAAGCCCGCAGGGGCACGAGATCGAACTCATCCAGCCTTTGGCCGCTTGATTGGACGCGGACGTGACCGAGCCAACAGAGAACACGCCGCAAATCGGCTTCTTCAAACTGACGGTACGGAATCTGGAAGCCGCGCGGGATTTCTACGTTACCGCGTTCGGAATGATGGCAGGTCCACCCATCGTGCAGCGCGATTTGACAGAGATGGTGCTGAAATCACCCGGCAATCCTTTTGCGCTCACGCTGCTCAGCTATGCTGAAGAGCGTGAGGTGCCGATTGGCAGCTCATACGGACCAGTAGGTTTCTGTGTTGTCGGAATGGACCAAGCAATTGCGCGGGCCGAAGCGGCGGGGGCCAAACTGCTGCGCGGTCCGCTCAGCTTTGGGACTGTCAGCTATGCCTTTCTGGAATCGCCGGATCGGCACGTGATCGAATTGATCGAACGGTAATCAAGAACGCGAGTGCGCGGAGGTCAGGATACCGCGCACTCGCCAAAAACTGTCAGGTATCGGGCGCGAAGTGCCAGATGGTCACACCCTCGCCTTCAATGTCCTCATAGACGATCTTGACGGGCATGCCGGTATAAACGGCATTGGGATCCACATCGACCATCGTGCCCAGCACGATCGGCGCACGTGGACCTTCAGGAAGCTCCACCATCGCCAGCACATAAGGAACGTCGTCGCGGAAACCGCCTGGGCCGCGATGAACGACCGTATAGGAGAAGATCGTGCCCTTGCCCTGCGTCTTGGTCCAGCTCTGGTCCGTGGAGAGGCAGTTGCGGCAGGCCGGATAGGGAACCCAGCCCCAATGGCCGCAATTGTTGCACTTGGGCACGCGGAATTCGCGCGCTTCAAGCCCAGCCCAGAATTCCTCGTTCTGCGGCTGACGCTGCGGCAGTGGCTTGTTGTAAGGTTGTGTCATCGTCTTGATCCTCAATCCTTGCCGAGAAGAGCGATGCCCGCGACGCCGTGCACGGCATAGCCCTGCGAAAGCACCGCACCGATCTTCGCGTCCTTGACCTGACGCTTGTCGCCTTCACCGCGCAGCTGCTTCACCACTTCGACAACATGCATGCCGCTCGGGTTGCCGCAGTGGCTGTGCGAAAGCAGGCCGCCATCGGTATTGGTCGGCAGCTTGCCGCCCAGCTTGAGATGCCCTTCCTTGATGAATTCGTGACCCTCGCCCAGCTTGCAGAAGCCCATTTCCTCAATGTTGCGGGCCATAGTAATCGGGAAGCAATCGTACATGCCCGTCACGTCGATGTCTTCGCGCGTCATGCCCGAATTCTCAAACGCAATCTCGCTGGCGCGGCGCACTGACTGCCCATGGTCGTTGATCCAGTCATTGGTGAACGACATGTAGAAATCGGTGTACATCGCTTCTGCGCCGCCGAGGACCCAGATCGGCTCCTTCCGGCAGTTTTTTGCGACTTCTGCCGAAGCCACCAGGATCGCATAGCCACCGTCGTTATCCAGCGAGCAATCGAGGCGGTGCAGCGGCGAGGAAATCATCGGAGAATCGATCACGTCCTGCACGGTAATCTCGCCGCGATCGCCCATCAGCGATGCCGGGTTGAGCGTTGCATGATAGCGAGCAATGACCGGATATTCCGCGAGGTTTTCATAGGGCGCGTTGAACTGGTCCATATAGCGACGCGTCCAGAGCGCATACCATGCCGACATGTAGGCGCCGTGGATATTGAAATCCCAGTCCGGCACGCGAGGGGCCTTGCGCACTACCGGTGCGGCTTCTGCCGCAGCCCGCTGCTTCGACGGGCCGGCCCGCATGCCAGCGTTGCCGAAATAAATGCAAACTACGTTCGTCAGTCCAGCAGAGATTGCAGCAGCAGCCTTCGTTACCAGGGCACCGGCGATGCCATGCGTCGTGAAGGTAATCGGCCGACCGCCAAGCTGTTCTGCCCACTGCTGCTGAGCGGTAAGGCTGGCGTCATACATCATGGAACCAAGTCCATCGATGTCGCTGTGCTTCAGCCCGGCATCGTCAAGCGCGCCCTGGATGGCTTCAAGAGCCAGAGTCCACGGCGTGCCCTCCAGCATCTTGGCCTGCTTGGTATTATAGACGCCGACAATCGCCGCCTTACGTTGCGGAAAACCCATAAGGTCACTCCCATTTAGGTCCGGTGCAATGTCCCGGACGCTATGGTTTCACTTAACTCAATTACAATGCAAGGTCGCGCTAGCAGAACAATCTGGCTCTAGACAACCAACTAATCTGGCTTTGACACGATTCAATTCGGGGCTTTCGGAGCGGGATGACAAACATCGCCCCCGCGCACATTAAATGGTGAGTCCGCAGCGCTTGACAGCCTTGCGCATGCTCTCTCTAAAAAGCCTCTTGGCCCGCCCGACGTTCGGGAAATGAGGCAATTTTGGGGGTGGTTTCAATGCTGATCGGTAAGCCTGCTCTACTTATTAACGAGATGCAGAAATTCGTTGTCGATCCGGCCTATGCCGGATTTCCCGCGCTGGCCAAGCAAGTGGTAGAGCGCCGCATCGCGGAAAAGATTTCCGCCCTCGCCGCCGCTTTCCGCAAGGCTGGAGCGCCAATCTTTCACGCACCTGTGCGCGGGCGCACGGATCGCATCGACATAAAAGGTAACTCACTGATCACTGCACTGTCGCTCAAAGGACAGCCTATCCCACCGGGCGATCCGCGACTGGATTATGTCGACGGTTGCGAGGCCCAGGAAGGTGATATCGAGATCAACCGCACGTCAGGCATTATCGCCATGTACGGCACACCAATTGACGCCATGATGCGTCGCATGGGCGTAGAAACAGTCGTAGTTGCAGGTGTGTCGACCAACGTGGGCGTTCCCGGCAATGTCATTATGGCCGAAGAAATGGGCTATCACGTGGTCGTTCCTGAAGACTGCATCGCAGGCACAGACCCCGACACACACCGGATCATTCTGGAAGGACAGATCAAGATGCTCGCTCGCATCGTGCAAAGCGAAGACATCATCGCCGCACTGGCAGCGTGATCACTCGCGAAGCATCCGGAGATCCCCATCCAGCGACGTGGCGTAGATAAAAGAAAGGCTCGACCATAAAGGTCGAGCCTTGAAAGTTTGGGAGAGGATGCCTGAAAGGCAGGCGTGATATGGGCTGATGCTCCGCCTGCTGCAAGTGCGAACTCAACAACGCCAGTTGTGCAAAATGCACGTCAAGGCCGCGACGATGCAAGCCCCTTACGAGACATCGAGCAATCAGCGCCCGGAGATCCGCAAGTCTCGATACGGTGCAGCTGCGTTGGCAGTCTGGAGAGATTATTTATACTGATTTATCAATGAAGTGAGTATCTTTACTTATACATTCCAGCCCCCGCTTCGCGATAAACTCCGCTATACCAATGTGGCTCTTTGTGACCTGCTGGGACGAACCCGCACTGCGAGAGGATCGGGTGGGCCACCCGGGCTAGTATCGAGAAGTATCAGGGCAGAGCCCTTTAGCGACGGAAAGATACGAAATGCTCAGATTGATGCATCGCACGGCGCTTGCAGCGCTTGTGAGCGCCACACTCGGCAGCGTTGTGGCCTTCGCTCAAACTGCGCCCGAGGCTAAGGACAGCCTTATCGGAGTTTGGCGCGACCCCGGAGACAGCGTGCATGTCCGCACCGCACCATGCGGCGATCGTATCTGCGGGAGCGTAATATGGGCTAACGACAAAGCCAAAGCCGATGCCCGACGGGGCGGCACGCAAGAGCTGTTGGGCACCATGGTATTCCGCGACTTCAAGCGCGTAAAAGCCAATGTATGGCGGGGGCGGGTTTTCGTCCCCGATCTCAATGTAACCTTTTCGGGAACCCTGACGCTGCTGAACAACGGGCAGCTGAGAGGAAAAGGGTGCCTTGTAGCGGGAGTAGGCTGCAAGACGCGGACTTGGACGAGAGTGTCCTGATCGGCTAATTGGGAAATGAACAGATGCTCGCGGCGGTTTTGCAATCCCTATCGAAGCGAGAACAGCTCCTGGTGGAATCGATCGGGCGGCAATCCCTTTGCTATCATCGCATCGCGCATGGCCTCGCTGAACCCGGCCGGACCGCAGAACCACACTTCGGCGCTCCGCCACTCCGGCACCATCTCTTCCAATGCCGATATGGTAAGCGGGTCATCGGGTGGAGTCACCAGAAGATGGAGCCGCGCACCAGTACGTTTGGCCAAGTCGGACAGTTGCTTCAGCAGGTCCGCGTCGCGCTGGCGTGTCGAGTAGATCAGATCCAGATCGGGGCGTTCGTTCTGCTCGGCAAACCTCTCTAGCCCAGCGATGAAAGGAGCGATGCCGATGCCGCCTGCGATCCAAAGTTGTCGCTCGCCCCTGTCAAAGTCGAACCGGCCATAAGGGCCTTCAATCGTCACTGATTGCCCGGCGAACAGCCGTTCGGGCAATTCGCGCGTATAATCGCCCAAGCCCTTGATGCCGAAGCGCAACTTCCCGTCATGGTGCCAGGCCGACGAAATGCTAAAAGGATGCGGCGGTTCGCCGTCCCCGAAATCGACATACGCGAACTGGCCCGCACGGTGGCCGGGCCAGGCGGTTGATAGAGCGACTGTCACTTCCACGACGCTGCTGCCTTTATGATAGTTGATCGCCTCGATCGTGCCAGCCGCGCGGCGGGACTTGCCGATACGGTGGAACAGTGAAGCCAGCGCAGCAACGGATGCGGTCGCAATCACGATGCCGATGAAGACACCAATGGGCGTTGGCCAATAATCCCGGCCCATCAGTATTGTCGCATGGAAGACCAGGAACAGGAAAACGATCGACAGCAGACGGTGTGTGCGCAGGAAGATGCGGTAAGGAAAGCGTTTCCACAGGGCGATCACGACCAGCGCCAGCAACACGTAGAGCGCGGGCTCCGCGATACTGACCGCGGGACCACGCAAGGAGCGAAACAAGTCCAACCCAGCGCTTGGGTCGATCGGTGGCCGAGGTCGACGCTCCGGCGCAGCCAGCCAGCCCCATCTGACGAAGTTGCGGGGCAAGATCTCGATCAACCAGTGAAGGACGGCCACGCTCGCACCCGCGATGCCGAACCATTTGTGGAGCCGGTAAAATTTGTCCAGTCCGCCCAGTACGCCTTCGAAC
Source organism: Novosphingobium sp. (assembly GCA_045629505.1). Lineage (GTDB taxonomy): Bacteria > Pseudomonadota > Alphaproteobacteria > Sphingomonadales > Sphingomonadaceae > Novosphingobium. The sequence continues at coordinate 1,061 of JAZQRJ010000016.1, read as the reverse complement.
TGCACCGGCCTCGCGGCCAGGATCAGGCCCGCAGACATGAAGGAAATGGCGAGGAAGCCAGTATAGTATAGCGCAAGGTGGCGCAGAGCCCAGAAGCCGCTGGCACCGTCATGCGTGCTCAGAAACCATAGCAGGGTGATAACAAGTGGAAGCGCCAGAAATGCGATGGTGAGGCGCTTCAAATACGGCATTGCGAATTCCTTCTTCTCGCAAGGGCGAGAGCAGGCAGCCAGAAATCGCAGGGGCCCGTGGGAGGGACAATAAGGGGTGCTACATAAGCTCTAGGTTTTTCAGAGCCAAAGGCGATGTGGCAGGGTGGCTGTCAGCTGAAAGCAAGTTCCCGGCAGCCATGTGGCAGGCAGCATCGAAATGCAGAATTTCGATCAGTGTATCTACCTATGCCCTTGGTAATGAGGGGCCATTAGTGTCGCTATTCCTAAGCGGGCGCATACTAAATGTCGCCGTCCGCACGAGTGGAGAACAAACTTGCTCGACATGCCCGCACCTCCTCCTCTGATTCAAGTCAGCGAGGTGCGCGAACAAGCGCCCGCTCACCAAACCCCCTCGGATCAGCAAAGCGGTACTCACGGGTCGAATATCGAGGTGGGCGGTGCGCAGCGGCATAGCCTGCCCGAAGGCGGGCCATCAGCAGCAAGTGATGCGCAATTGTCTGCGCCGTCCACCTCGGGAAACCAGCGGGATGTCACCACGATCTATGACCACAATGGCTTCACCCTTCAGTGGAGCTTTCAGGGGGGGCTCAACCTCGTCAGCGAACATGACCTGTTCTGGAACTTCGCATCGGTTTACTCTCCGAACGCCGATTTCAATTCCGATGAGACCCGGCTGGAACCCTACCTCAAACCCGGCCTCTCGTTCGTCCGCCGCTTCAGAAACGGTCATATCCTTTATGGACGGCGCTCTGCCGTAGGATCGAAAACCTTCGGCACCGATGCGTTCGATGCACGCAATGGGGGCGCGATCACGCTGGAGGAAGGGTATCTCGGCCTGCGCAGCACCGACCTCCCAGTCAATTACGACCTCTCCGCCGGTCCGCGGGA
>JAZQRJ010000015.1:0-14126 GCA_045629505.1 Novosphingobium sp. | reverse complement strand
ACCGTACTCCTTGGGCGCATCGCACCAGCGCGACCCGTTGCGATTCACGAATATGATCCCGCTCAGCACCCGCCGATCATCAACCCTTGGCCTGCCGTGGCTCTTGGGAAAGTACGGTCGCAGCCGCGTCATCTGTTCGTCTGTCAGCCAGTACAGGTCGCTCATGCTCAGTCTCCTTGCGGAGCCTGAATCAGATCGCGACGCTCAGATCAATGGGTCCTGAGCCTAGCAACTCTGGATCAGCCAATCAGCGAGCGCGGGCGCTGCGAAGCGAAGCGAAGCGAAGCGAAGCGATCGTTCGCATATGATTGGGGCGCATCGCTAACGAATTGCTTCGGGACGCGCCATCGGCAGCTTCCGTCGGGAGTACACATTCTCAGCGGTTGATCTGAGCGACTGGCTCTGGTCGGCACGAGCTGAAAGCAGTTGTATGGTTCCTCGTCGTTCAACGTTCTGCAGATGGCCAATCTGGCCGTAAGAGAACGATCATGGAAATGCCTGAGACAGAACTCACCGACACCAAGCGTTCGGTTTGCAATGCCGGAAGGGCTGTGGGAGCAAAGCGGACTCCGGCGGGAGCAGATGCTCCAGCCTTCCGCTGACGCCATCCTCGATAAACGGAAGTTTGATTGGTGGCGGATTGGCAGCTCGTGGGAGCGCAAGCCCGGAAAAAGACCTTAATTCAGCAATCGCCCAAAAACGTCTTCTGCACGATGGCGCTCGAATTTCGATAGGACCACCTTTTCAATGGCGAATACCTAAGATCTTAGGTATGGTTGCTTGGTCACTCAACAGCAACCGCCGAAGAGGGGGTGTTGATGCACATCATGCCCGCCGTCCTTTCTGTGCTTGCCATGACCATGCCTGCTGTCGCCCATGCGCAGGCTGGACAATGGGAGTTGCTGCGCGCTAATTCCGGGGCGCCGTTCGGCCGTGTCGCGGGCAACGGAAGCATCGCGAGGCTAAGCCTGTCATGCTCCGGGGGCGATATCATCATGCTGTTGACCCTGCGGCGCAGTCCGCCTCGTTCGCCGGCGAGGCTGACGCTGACCATCGGCAATCAGAGCGCGCAAGTTCCGATCCAGCGCACAGTCAACCCGGCGGTTTGGGGCACCGTCTTTTCAGACGGACGCGTGGCCGATCTGATTTCAGCGGGGCGGCAGGCCGGGATCGCAATCGATGGCGCGGCCTTCGGAGGCGTGCCGCTGGCGGGCGCCGGAGCGGTGATGCGCAGCGCGCTCAAAGGATGCTGGCGGGCCGCGAGCGGCGGCGCAATCGCTGCCCGTCCCCCGGCACCCTCCATCGTTCCCTCAATGGCGCCAAGCGACGCCGGAGCGACATTGGCCGGCATGCAGGCGCGCAATTTCCCTCCGGCCATTATGACTGCCTACAAAGTCTATGCAGCTCAATGCGCGCGCGTGGGTGGCCGCTTATCCATCTCGTCCGATCCTCTGTCGGCGGACTTCAATCAGGACGGGGTTGCGGATTACGTGCTGAGCTCGGATGGGATGGACTGCAGTGGCGCCGAATCTCTCTTCTCCGCCGGATCGCGCGGCGATAATCATGATGTGTACTTATCTAATGGGAAGACCTACGCACCCGTATCTGGCAGATTAATCGCAGGAGGTGAGAAGAAAATAGTTACCCGCGGCGACCGCCCGATGCTTCAGGTATTGACCAGAGATGAATTTGAATACTGGGGCTGGAACGGAAAAGCCTTCACCGTGATGTCACGCTCGACAGGCGATCAGCCAGTCACGCAAGCGCCCAAGCCGACGGCATCGGGAACGGGACGAAATTTCAAAGCGCTGCCGGCGAAACCCGCGGCTTCCGGTCGCGGCCCCTTGTCAAGGATACCCATGCAGCTGGGCTACTATGTGCCTGCCGGTGATACTTGCCGCCGGCCCTCCTCGCTCATGAAATTCGAGGCGGATGGCTACTGGATGATTGATGATGAGGGCGCATTCAAAGAAAGGATAGCCTCCGTACGCAGCGAGCAAGGGGCATATGTGCTCCTGTTTGCAGATGTGCCGCCTTCATCTTCGGACGATCTGGTAGAGCCCGTTTCGCAGATAATAGTCACACCGGAGGGACGCGGTCGCATACTCGTTCAAATCAATGGCGATGGTTACATGAACTTCTGCAATGAGAGCGACATTCCTCAAAACTTTAAGAAGTGAATGAGCGTAAACCGCAACCTCTGCGGCTTACTGATCCGCGGCCTCGCAAACATCAATACCGAGTTCAGTCTGACAGCGCTCGCCTATAATCTGAGGCGGGCCATCAACGCCCTCGGTGTTCCGACCCTGCTGCGCGCTGTTCGGCCTGAAAGAGCACGCTTCAGCCGCCCTCGGCCAAACATCGCGCCCGGACGAAAACCCATAAGAAAAAAACCGGCCACGTCTTTGCGCGCGTATCTACGGAATCCATGCGCGATGCCGGCACTTCGATGGTGAGCTGCTGATCATCGACCGCAGCGCTGCCCCACAGCCAGACCACACTTCATGTCCGTTCTGCAAGGCGACCTCAGCCACCTTCGTCAGCGGCACCGCCGTTTCCATGGCGCGCATTGGCCGCCCCGACATGAGGCTCACCACCGCCGGTGAAGCTGCCGAAGTCGTCGCCATTGTCCGAGAGTTGCCGATTTTGGCCGACGGCGACACCGGCTTTGGCAACGCCATCAATCTGCAACGCACCGTGCGCATGTTTGAACGTGCAGGTGCCAGCGCGATCCAGATCGAAGATTAAGTCTTCCCCAAGCGTTGCGGCCATATGGGAGGCAAAACCGTCGGGCCTTTCGATGAGGCGCTGGGCGGGGTCAAAGCGCCGCTCGACGCGCGTCTCGTTTTTGCGGGGCCGCGCCGGGCAAGCCCCCGCAAGGAAAAAGGCCCTTCCGCATGAGCGGAAAGGCCTTGAAAGTTTTGGAGAGGATGAGAGCAGTTACGATACTGACCCCGGGGGAGGCATTTTTAAAATTCCGCCATCAGACGACCGAAGCCAGCCTTGCGGTCCATAATACCGTTCTGACGCAACGCGTTCCAATAGGTCGCCGCATTAATTGCAATCACCGGCTTGCCAAGGAAGGTTTCTGCAGCCGCAGCCAGACCGACCATCGACAGATTGGTGCCGACTTGAATGATCGCATCAACGTCATCACCGTCGAGCTTCAGGATCTCTTCACGCAGCTGTGCCGGGGTGGTGCGCGCAATGTGCAGCCAGCTCTGGCACTGAAGCGGCTTGTCGCGGACCATGTCATAACCATAGTCCGACAGGAAGCGACCAACCTGCTCATTCGCGACTGGGAAGTAAGGCGAAATCACCGCCACCTTCTTGATTCCGCCATAAGCCTTCAGCGCTTCGATGATCGAAGCCGAGCCGGTGCAGAGCGGAACGCCAGCGATATCTTCAACCGCCCTGGTCCACTTCAGAGAGCCTTCGGCACCACCGTAGAAGGTGACCGCCGACATGCCGAGAACCAGATAATCCGGTTCGCAGGTCATGACCGCACGCACCGCATCATGGGTCGCCGCGTCAATTGCGTCGGTGCCGCGAAGGAAGTCTTCGTTGCTCAGCGCCGTCGGGTTTTGAACGATGATGCGGCTGTAGTGGTTGGTGACCCCGGGAACCCGCAGGTCATCAAAATCCGGCTGAACGACAGTGTTGGTCGAAGGACCAAGAACGCCGAAAACCTTACGCCATCCAAGAACGTCCGTCATACTATCTCCGCTGCATCTTTGAGGCTGGTGAACATCGACTGGCGCAGCAAATAGGTGCGGCGCGCGTCATCATCGTTGAGCAGGGCGGCCATTTTGGCGCGCTGCATTTCGTGTGCATCGCTCTGCCCTGCCTTTATCAGCGCCATGTTTTCGATGGTCTGACGCTGTGTGAAGTCATGCGTGACTTTGCGACGCTGGCGGTCATAGCGGGTCAGGGTTTCAGCCGAAGCCTGCCCCTTCAGCACAGGAATAAGCTTCTCCATCAGGTTGAACGCGTCGTGGATGCCGCTGTTCATACCGAAACCACCCAGCGGGTTGTTCAAGTGCGCTGCGTCGCCGCACAAGAAGACGCGGCCGACCTGGAACTGCTTCGCCACGCGCTGGTGCACGCGGTAAATGGTGCGGTGGAAGGTACGGACTTCGTCGGTCTTGCCGATCAGGCGACCAAAGACGTCGTTCTTCTTCTCATCGGAAACAAGGTAGTCATTGTCTTCGCCGGTTGCCGGAACCAGCACGCGCCATAGTGTCGGCACGCGGAGCAGAACCAGCCATTCATCCGGATCCGACACATAGTTCACATAGGCCATGTTCGGAAGATATTCTTCCAACGGCTCATCGGTGCTGAGCGTCAGGAACTTTTCCGGATAGGTGAAGCCGTCGAACTCGACGCCCAAATACTTGCGAACGATCGACGATGCACCGTCGGCGCCGATCAGATAGTCGCAGCGGATCTGGTGCAAGTCGGTGGCATTTTCGACCGTCGCGGTAACGCCTGCCTCATCCTGTTCAACATGGACCAGACGGTGACCGAACAACATCTGTGCACCCGGCGTTTCGCCAAGCTTTTCGGTTAGCATGCGCGACAGATGATATTGTTCGCATTGAATGCGGAACGGATAGCGGGCGACATCGGCGATTTCCGCCATGTCGAATTCCAGAACTTCACCCGACTTACGGTCGCGCCAGTGGTAGGTTGGTGCCTTCAGGCCACGTTCGATCAGGCGTTCTGCCATCCCCAGGGTGTCGAGCATTTCCAAAGTTGGCGAATGAAAGGTGGACGCGCGCATATCCGCAGCGCATTCATGACCGGCCTCGACCAGAATGACGTCGACGCCTTCACGCGCCAGCAACATAGCAGCGACCGAACCGACCGGTCCCGCACCCGCGATCAATACCTGTACGCGGCTAATGTTCGGCATTGTGTGTACCCCTATGCTCTTTGTGTTCTTTGCGATCGCGTCAGAAATTGGCGTGAAATTGAATGGTCACGGCAATAGGAAGCACGCTGATGCGGGGCGACGCCGCGCCGCCTCACTATTCGCCACGTGAATAGTGAGGCGGCACAAATTTCGGCTTTCCAGGCATTTACCCGCTGCGCGATCATAAAAGCCTGCTGGTAGAGACAAATCCCTGCACAAATGCTCAAGCGGGCATATTGGGCGCTTTCTAACTTTTTTGCGCGCCTGAGATGGCAAAGGAATCAAACACCTATGCGCACCACTCGCAGGACCCGTTCAGAACGTCCCGGCACACTCCGGACTGACCTAAAACCCCGCCCGCACCAATCTTTAGGAGCGAATGCCATGGACAGCCGCGGATCCCCGCCCCTGCGCCCAGCACAAATCCTGGCGCGGGCCGCAGTCACCGTGGAATATGATTTGCTGCCCAAGGACGTGGTCAAGCGCGCCCGGCTCCTGATCATCGACACGCTCGCGGCGATTGCTGGCGGCTTGGCCGACCCAGAGTACAGCGAATTTGTCATGAGCAGCGCGACTGAGCCCGGACAATGCACCATCCCGGGGCACCCATTTGGCGTGCCGATAGCGACCGCGCTCCAGGTAAATTGCGGCGCAACCACCGTGCTTCAGATTCAGGATGGGCACCGAGTAGCGCGGGGCCATCCCGCCAGCGCCATCATCCCTGGTCTGATCGCATTGGCAGAACGGGACGATCTCGATGGCCTTGCGGTGATTGCCGCGCTGGTCGCGGGATATGAAGCGTGCGTGCGCGTCGGCATTGCTATGGGCGGACTTCTGGACGCCCTGCACGATGCGGGTAATTGGGGGACCATTGGTGCCGCCGTCGCCACCCTGCACCTGATGGGATGCCGCGATCCAGAGATTTACACCCACGCCATCGAATCGGCTGCGACCATCGCCCTCTTCCCTTGGTCACGCACTGTAACCGGGGGGGCGACGAGCCACCATTTATTCATGGGGATTGGGGCCACCACCGGTTATCAGGCCGCCATCGGCGCCTTGGCAGGCATGACCGGAGAACCAGGCGCGTTGGAACAATTCCTATTACCCCGTGCAGGTAAGGCACCTGACCCCAGCGCACTCACCCGCAATATAGACCCGGCTAAAGGGTTCACCGAGTTTGAGCTGCTCACCGGCTATTTCAAATGGCACACGGTCTGCGCCCATTGGAGCACGACCGCCGACGCTATGGCGGCACTGGTCGCCCAACACGGCCCGCTGCATGACCGCGCCAAATCGGTGGAAGTCGCGATCTACAGCTATGCCCTCCATTATAACGTCGCAGATCCCAGCAGTGATCTGGCTGCACGGTTCAGCGGTCAGGCAGTGGTCGCTGCAATGCTGGAAAATGGCGTGATCGCAAAGGACGGCCTATCGGCCAAGGTCCGTGCAACCCCTGAGTTTCATGAACGCATGTCCCGTGTCACGGTTGTAAACGACCCTGCGCTAGACGCGGGCTATCCCGCAGGGCGCCCGGTCCGCATCACCGTCACCCTCGGAGATGGCAGTACATTGGTTCAGGAAAACAGCGCTCCGCGGGGCGATGGCGCGGCCGGCCTTACCCGCGCAGAGGTGGTAGAAAAGGCCAAAGAGCTGTTCAGCTGGCAGGTTGCGGACTCTGATGCAACCATCGCCGCACTCGATGCTTATTTGTCTGGCGAAAAAATTGGCCCCGCGATTGCAACTTTGCGCCAGACAAAGCGCTGACTACTCAAACAGAACCAAAATTTAGAGGAATAAGTCTCTGCGCACAGCTTGTGATAACCCTGGGCGAAGGTCGTACATGTTGCTCATTTTCAACAGTTCGACGGCTTTTCGCTGAAAAGATAAAACCTGAAGCCAAATTTTGATCGCACTGCGGTCAGCTTGCCTACGTAAAATTGCGATGGGCGCTCCCCGTGACACTTTGATCCTATCCCCGGGCATCCAACCGGGCGGAATATGATCAGTTCACGTGGAGTCAATGTTAGTGTCTTTTGTATCCAAGCATATTCTGCGCGGCGCGGCTGCGAGTTGCGCCCTCGCCACCGCCTTTACCTTTATCAACCCGGCAATCGCACAGGACGCACCGGTAGCCGCCGAAGAACCCGCAGCACCGGGTGAAATCCTGGTCACCGCGCGTCGCAGCAGCGAACGTCTCAGCGACATTCCGATGAGCGTTGACGCTTTTTCGAACGAAACGCTGAAGGAAAAGAACATCTCCGGGCTGGAAGAAATCGCAAACTACACGCCCGGCCTGAAGTTTGCGGATTTCGCGACCGGCTTTAACGGCAACATCGCAATCCGTGGCCTTCAGCAGGCCAGCGTTCAGAACGCAGTGGGCAACGTCGGCGTGTTCGTCGACAACATCTATCTGCAACGCACTTATATGATCAACTCGGGCCTCGGTGATTATGAGCGCATCGAAGTCGTCAAGGGCCCACAGTCGGCACTGTACGGCGAAAACACCTTCTCGGGTGCGATCAACTACGTCACCCGCCTGCCCGGCGATGAGCTAGAAATGAACGGCACCGTCAGCATCGGCAACGGCGGCTATGCGCAGATCGAAGGCGCAATCGGCGGCCCGATCATAAAAGATCTTCTGGCAGCACGCGTTTATTACGGCCGCTCCACCTATAACGGCGTATGGAAGAACAACATGCCCGGCATCGCAGGGCATCTGGAAGAGCTGGGCGGTTATGACCGTGAAAACTTCTCGGCCAGCTTAGTTCTGACCCCGACTTCGCGTTTGAAGATCACCGCGCAGTACAATGAATCGACCCGTAATGAGGAAATTAAGCCTTATTACACGCTCGACGGCAACCTGCTCGACGACAAGATGAACTGCGGCACCATCGTTGCGGCCACGGGCCGTGGCGCGCTGTGGTGCGGCGATCTGCCGAGCAACCCTGATGACCGTCGTTCGGGCGCAGGCTCGGCGCCGGGTGGCCTTCTGTCCATCGACCAGCCCAACCTGATGGGCGGTTCACGCATGTGGCGCGGTAACGTTCAGTGGGAAGCCACCGACGATCTGACCCTTGCCTATACCTATGGTAACGTCGAAGGCCATGCGCTGGCGCAATTCTCCTTCCAGTCGAACCCGATTAACCCGATCGGCCGCACCACCATTTCGGTGCAGAAGGAAGGCGGTCGCCTTGAGTATGACAGCCATGAATTCCGTGCGATTTTCGCCAACTCGGATTTCCCGCTGAGTGGTGAACTTGGTTACTTCCACTCGGAAGCAACCGACCGTTTCATCTTTGGCACCGGCGTCGTTCCTGTGAACACCCCGATCCCGCTGTTCAGCCGCGATCCGCTGAACACCACCGGCGTTTCGGCAAGCCGCAATGGCATTGCACGTTACAACACCGACGCGATCTTTGGTCGTTTGAACATGAAGGTCGGCGCAGCAACGGTTTCGGCTGAACTGCGTCGCTCGGAAGTCCAGATTTCCCAAGACGACCGCATCGCCCGCACCACAAACCCGGATCTTCCGCTGCTCGAAGCCACCTTCCGTAGCTGGCTGCCACGCTTCACCGCGTCGTACGAACTGAACGACGGCACGATGCTCTACGGCTCGATTGCAAAGGGTGAAAAGGCTGGCGGCTTCAACGGCTATGTCACCGGCACCGTGCAGCTGCTGGAATCCGAACAGTCGTTCGGTCCGGAAAGCAACTGGACCTATGAAGTCGGCCTGAAGGGCAGCTTCTTTGATCGCAAGCTGTCCACCAACCTCAGCCTCTTCTACGTCGATTGGGCGAACAAGCAGACCACCGTTATTCCGTTCAACTATCCTGTTGACCTGACCTCGGCTGGCGTTGTTCCGGCACGCATTTACGGTGTTGCCGGCAGCGCAAGGTCGCTCGGTGTGGAACTTTCCGGTCAGGTCCGTCCGACCAGTGGCCTGTCGTTTAACTATGCTCTTTCGTGGCAGGATCCCAAGTATCGCAAGGCCTTTGCTCAGGACTATGCTGCAGCATGCGACAACGTCGTTTGCCCGCGCAGCGGCGACCTGACCGGCAACACCATCGAAGGCGTTTCGAAGGTCCAGGGTACGATCGGTGTCGATTATCGCTTTGACCTGTCTGATACGGTCGAAATGTTCTTCATGGCTGACGAAAGCTACCGCGGTCGCCAGTATGTGAACCCGGTTAACGTCACCACCATCGCGCCGGTATGGCTGACCAACGTTCAGGTCGGCGTGAACATCGACCGCAACATCAAGGTGTTCGCATGGGCGAAGAACCTGTTTGACGAAAAATACGTCAGCGCATCGCTCGCGATCCCGACGATCCGCCAGTACAACGTCAACATGGGCGAACGTCGCACTTTTGGTCTGACGGCGTCGTTCAACTACTAAGTCTTCTAAGACCTAGAATTAGAAGGGGTGGCAGCGGCGCTGTCGCCCCTCTTTTTTTTGTCTGCTAGGTATCGCCCATGGAAATTCAGCAGTTGCGGCACTTTCTGGCGATCGTGGATTTGGGCAGCTACGCGCGCGCCTCTGAGCGATTGAACATCAGCCAACCGGGTCTGAGCCGTAGCATTAAGGCGCTGGAGGATGGGTTACAGCTAACCTTGTTCGAGCGCAGCGGACGCGGCGTGCAACTGACCCACAGCGGACGCATTTTGGTCCCGCGCGCGCGCGCCATCCTCAATGAACGTGACCGCGCTTTGGCTGAAGCACAGGCGGTAAGCGCGCTGAAGATGGGACAGGTGACGATCGGGATTTCGACCGTCTTTAATTACATGATCACCCCCGATGTGATCGCGGCCTTGCGCGAGAGTGGCTTGGGGATCGACCTCAACATCATTTCCGGCCCCTATGGATCAATGTGTGAGCGGTTGGAGCTGGGGGAGATGGACTTTGCCTTTTTGCTCTTTGGCCCCGAACGGCGGCGAGCCTTGGCTTATGACCCGCTGATATCGGTCCAGTCGCGCATTTTTGCGAGTGATGGGCATCCGCTGCACAGCGTCGATCAGGTAGCGCCAGAGGCTCTGTTGGATCAGGATTGGATCCTGTCGGACAATCCGGGTCTGCGCACCGTATTCGGCGACTTTTTCGCCCGCAATGGGCTAGTCCCCCCGCCCGTTTCTGTCGCGCCATCCGAATTGGGCCTGCTGCTAATGGCAATGAAAGGGACAAATTTGCTGACCCTGCTGCCCGCCGGATTTGCGGATCTACCCTTTGCAGCACGTCCTTTAGAGGTAGCTGGGATGCGCGATGGGTCGCGGGCGACTGCCGGGCTGGTCACACGCCGGGGCAGTGAGGACAGCCCTGCGGCGGCGGCACTGACGCAACTCTTTCGCACGGCCGCTGCGCGTTTCGATCAACCATAAGAAAAAGGGCAGGATCGGATAACCGACCTGCCCCTCTCTGGCTTGGAGGCGCCCCAAAATCACGGGGGCGCTATGCTTTATCCTGCAGTCACTTTCTCGGGATTTTCCGGGATGTGATAGAAGATGAGAATGAACGCGCTGACGAGGTTCGCCAGCCCCGGCACCAGCATGAACAGCTTCAATGCTTGGATCGTTTCTGGGCTTTGCTCGACGCCGCCGCCTTGGACAAAGCCAATGGCTGACAGCGATGCACCAATGACGACTGCCGCAATGGCTGCGCCAGCCTTTTCAACGGTCGTATAAACGCCCGCAAACACGCCTTCACGGCGCAGGCCAGTGCGTTGGTAATCGTACGCGATGGCGTCCGGCAGCAGCGCCTGCCCTGCCAGCAGCAGGCCACCCGAAGCAAAGCCAACCGCCACGCCGCGTGCGATCATCATCCAGAACGGCTCACCTGCATCGGCAAACGCCCAAGTAGCGGTCCCAAGGATGTAAAGCGTCACGGCGATGAAATAGAGGTTCTTCTTACCGAACGCCTTGCTTATGCGCAGCCAGAAGGGCTGAGAGATGAACAGCAAGGGCGCCTGAATCAGGAAGTAAATACCCAGATCCTCGAACGTCAGGCCCAAGGCGCTGACGAACACAAACGGCAGCAGAGTGAAGAAGAATGCGATACCTGTCAGGTTCGCCATCTTCATCAGGATCAGCACGACGAACGGCTTATTGCCCAGCGCCAGCGACAACTTTTCTTTCCAGGGAAGTTCAGGCTGATGCTCAACCTCGGTCGCGGGAGCGCCCTTGGTCATACGGAAGGAAACAATGGCTGCGCCAAAGATCACGGCTGCGACTACTGCCCCCATATAGGCGTGACCAACATGGCCGCCGCCCGTGTAGTTGATAAGGAACGGCGCAAGCACCGAACCACCGATCTGACCAAAGGCCAGACCGCTCACGCGGAAGGAAATCAAATTGGTGCGCGCGTGTGGGTCGCTCGTCATTTCCGCCGGCATGGCGAGATACGGCACCGTCAGCAGCGCATAGCCGGTGGTGTTGATCAGCAGCACTACGACAACTGCAATCGTGCGAACCGTCTGATCTGGGATCATCGCCAAGAGGAACAGCGCGAAGAAGGACAGCGCGGATACCAGACCACCGAGAAGAATATATGGACGGCGACGACCAGCCTTGCTGACCGTGCGGTCACTTGCTGCCCCGACAAGCGGGTCGATAAAGGCATCGTAAAGCTTCATTGAACCGATCAGCGCGCCTGCAAAGGCAGCGGCGATACCGGCTTCTTCGATCAAATAGTGCATGAGCAGCACCGTGGTCGCTTGATACATGGTCGAGGATGAGAAGCTGCCGACCCCCCAACCAAACTTAACGCCAAAGGGCAGCGGCTTCGCCTGCCCAATTGGATTTGTTACAGCCATTAACCCCGACTCCTAGCGACGCGTAAGCACAATCCCCTGGGCCGTAACTAGGCGCGGGCAAGGGTGCGCAATACGCGCACCCTCGGTATATTCGACTGGCGATCAATCAGGCCGCTTTTTGATCCATGCGGCTGTGGACCATAATGTCCTCAACTTCCCGCTGTTTCGCCATCAGCGGTGCGGCGATGACATTGCCGACCAGACGCTTACGGATTTCATCCAAACGTTCCGCTGACGCACCGGTCGGCAGATAAGCGTCGAGTTCTTCGATCGACAAACCGGCTTTTTCAACCAGAATATCTTCCAGCGCGTGCATACGGTCGCGCATCACCCAAACTTCAGACAACAGGGCCACAAGCATACGGCCCAGATCGTCGATGTTACCGTCAGCCAGATAGGGTTCGGTGGGATTCGGAGTCGCCATTTTATCGTCCTTCTAGCTTGGTTCAGGCCGGCTTACGGGCGCTGATCACATAGGGGTATTCGTTCGGGCCGATCCCGCCTTCTTCGCTGACTTCAAAGCCGATGGCTTTGAGTTCTTCGGCCCAGTTCGATGAGCAGTGCGCGCGGAAGTAAGGCTCTCCGCGGTTCTTGGTTTCCCAATCGAGCAACAGTGCGTTGAACGGCGAGACGGCGTGGAACGGCGGCACGTCAGAGATCAGGAAGTCGCCGCCGGGTTTCAGCATGCGATACGCTTCCTTGAATACCTTGATCGATTCCTCAACGGGCATTTCATGGTGGATCGCATAGGTGACAACCGCGTCATAGCTTTCCGCCGGTTCGCCAGTGTTGGCCGCGTCACGACGCTTGAAGTCAACGGAGATACCGAGCTTTGCTGATGCCGCATAACCGCCGCGCAAAAGGTTCTTGGACAAGTCAAAACCAACCAATTCCGCTTCCGGGTGAATGCGGTGAATCGCGAACAAGGTGGTGCCACCACCGCAGCCGAGTTCTGCAATCCGGCCATAGCTTTCCTTGGGCAGCTTTTTGGCGAAATCAACACGCTGGTGGCGGATGTCTGCGCCAACGGCCAGATAAGCATAGCCACCATGACGGAAGACAGACGGCCCAACGGCATAGGCCATCATCGGACCATAAAGGTCATAGCCGTCCCAACCGCCGGGTTCGAGGTGCCAATCGGTAGTCGACCAATATTCCGGCACTTCCAGATCGTCCGGACCCATGTCGAGGGTGCTGGTCGGGCCGCTTTCAGGCAGCGCATAGAAGCTATCGAAGCTGTCGCGCTGTTCTTCGACTGCAGGGATGCCGCGAACGAAGTTTTCTTCGGCGACAACGCGCTGCAGGAAGCGTTCGAGGCGATAGAAGCTGTCTTCCTTGGCAATGTCAGCCATGCTGTCGAGACGCTCTTCCTGATCGGCGCGCGATACGGGGAAGGGCTCGGCTTCAAATGCCTTGATGCGCGGGTCCGATTCAAAACGCTTTTGCGCGCGTTCACGGATGCGCGAGGAGGACACCACCTGAATTGCGCCCAAAGCATCCATGCTGGCGCGTGCGCGCTGGCTAAGGCGCAGATCTGCGAAGCTGCCGGAATTGGGCTGAATCGTGTCGGTTTTTATGAAGAAAGTCATAAGCTTACATCCCTCGCGGTAATTCTCATACGTTATGGGGGCCAGTAAAGCGGTACACACACATGATTGCAAATTGGATGATTGCATCATTCAATGACATTTACGCATGAAACAGGGTTGTGTCAGTCCGATGCGAATCGCTCTCCACTCGGGGTACTGATCCCAACCCGAGCGCCTTCAGGCGGTGAGCGAACTGCCACTCCGCCAGAGCGGCGAAGCGGAGTCACTTCATCTGTCGAAGCGCAGCATAGCTCTTCTCGTCGCTGGAATGGCAGATGGCTGTTCTCGGCTCGATTGTTAAGATGCCGGCCCATTTTCACGGCGGTCCTCGTGGCCAAGTTCACGCATGGCACCGGGGTATGATTGCAATCCGTCATTGACGATGATGTCGACCCGGCCATGCCGCTTCAGCGCCCTCTTCAGGAACCGCAAAGCAGCTGACTTGTCGCGGGTTTTGGTGACGCACCTTTCCAGGACCTCACCCTCGTGATCGACTGCACGCCACAGGTAATGCGTCTCCCCGTTGATCCGCACGCTCATCCCTGGCAGCTATCCGGCGGAGGCCGTTCGTGAGGCCGAGGGCATAGCCTAGCGCTATGCGCGACATATGACTTTTGCCACTGGCTCTGCGTTGGCGCTTTTTGCAAACGGAAGAAGCAGCGTGCCCTTGCTGTCTTATTCTATCGATGCCTTGTCTGCAGTGCGTTTCGCAATCATCAACCATTCCAAGGGGCAAACAAATTGAGAGCTAGGATCACATGTGCGGGGCTAATCCTTGCTATCCTAAGCGTGGCTCCGGCATTTGCGGATGCTGCA
>JAZQRJ010000014.1:0-12347 GCA_045629505.1 Novosphingobium sp. | reverse complement strand
ACGTGGCCATAGGATGCGAGAACCTTGAAGTCCGAACCGAGATATTTCTCGATGGTCTTTGCCTTGGCGGGTGATTCGACGATGACGAGTTGCATGGGTGTCCTGATAGCGTCCTTACGCATATATGCACGCACGAGAGTGATCGCCGCTTCAATCTTCCGTCAAGAGACCCGTTGCGTTGCGGTATGGGCTATGTCCGTTCGCCCCATCAACCCGCGATGCGATCCACCCGACTTAGGGGCCCGACTTAGGGATGGAGCGGCTTGTAAGCGATAATATCTGCGTAGTGCTCTCCATCGTATCCCTCGAACCGGAACGATGCCCATCGCCATTCAAAATCCTTTGCGCGCTCGGCAACATCGGTCTGCTCATCACGGAACATGACTTCTACGGGGAACTTCAGTCCGTATGGACGCGGCCCACCATCATGGCTGAGCCAGCCATCCGCACGCATTTCATCGGTCAATTCGCTCAAGGCCTAACCTCGTTATGGTTGTGTCGCACCGCTTCCCGGCTGGATACTTTGGCGGATCCTGAGCTCATCACAGCACGAACACACCGCGTGCGAGTAAACCAGCTTCCAGATCGTGGAACGCCTGCTCAAAGTCCCTCAAATCGTAACGCTTCGTCACGAGTTCATCCAGCAGCAAGTTCCCTTGCCGATACTGAGTGAGGTAGGAAGGGATGTCGTGATGCGGCCGCGATGCGCCATAACGCGCGCCCATCACTCCGCGGTCAACGAAGGCAAGCGTTGCGATCGAAATGTCCGCCGTCGTGCCAAAGGCGCTGGTCCCTACTATCACGCAATTGCCGCCCCAGCCGAGGCAGTCCATGGCGTCTGCAAGCACGCCAGTATTACCGACGCATTCGAACGCCCAGTCGACCCCGCTCCCTTGGTCCGGATTGCCATCGGACACGATCTGCCGAACCTGTTCTGAAGTGTTACCGCGGCTTGCGTCAATGAAGTCTGTCGCGCCAAATTCGCGGGCTTTGGCTTCGCGTGATGGCAGCAGGTCAATTGCGATGATCCGACTGGCACCTGCCAGCCGCAGCCCCTGCAAGACGTTCAGGCCGATCCCGCCTATCCCAAACACGGCCGCCGTTTCTCCGGGCTTAACCCGTGCTCGATTGACCACTGAGCCGACACCGGTAAGCACGCCGCAGCCAACCACACAGGCAGTATCGAGCGCGATCGTGGGGTCGATCTTTACAGCCTGTCCGGCCTGCACCACGGTTCTTTCCACGAATGTCGATAGGGCCGCAAAGTTGTAAACAGGCTCCCCTGCACGTGAAAACGGTTGCGCGCGGTTGCCTAAAGACTGACGGCAGTGTGTCGGCCTACCACTTTCGCATGGGCCGCAGCGGCCGCAATTGGCCAGCGTGTGCAGCGCGACGTGATCCCCAACCTCCAAGCCCGTCACGCCGGTCCGATCTCCTCGATCACTCCGGCACCCTCATGCCCCAACACTGCGGGGGCAGGCCAGCCGATGGTGCCGTTGATTACCGAAATGTCGGAATGGCAGATACCGCTCGCTACAATCCGGACCAGCACTTCGCCGGGGCCAGGTTCGCGCACCTGCAGATCGTCCACATAGCGGATCTGCCCATTTCCTTCATAAATTAGTCCACGCAAAATCCGATCTCCCCTCTTTCTGGTCTGGTGCTAATCTGCAGCCGGCTATTGGGCAATGCTACCCGACCTGAACCGGGGGGGGCAACCGCATGGCGGTCTGGGTGCCCAACTCGCGTCAATTTCATACGCATCGCGTGATCAGCAGGTGGCCCGTTGGACTGACTGTACCGAGGGAGGAGTGCATCCTATCGCAGATCGCCTGCCGCGCGGGATCACGCCAAGCCTGCGCCCATGGCATCTGCTATCGACCCGCCAGTTCGTGGCCGTTTGGAACCGGGCAATATGGTTTCGTCCCATCGAGGCGCGGCAACGACCGTTCGGGCCGGAACTCTGCCCGTGTGTTCGACTTCGAAGTACAGTAATCGGGCAGTCTTCAACAATTGAAGAACTGGGCGTGGGAGGCAAATTCCGCGCCCTTTACCCTGCGAGCGACACCCGCCCCGCCGCATGGCGCACCAACCTGCCCGTCAATTCAAGTTCAAGCAGCGCCAGCTGAACTCCCGAAGCACTTTTGCCGGACAGGCGGATTAGTTCATCTACCGCGATGGGCGCTGCCGTTAACAAGGCAGATATGTCAGCCGGGTCTTGCTCAGCAGGTTCCTCCACTGCATCGAACAGCGGCGCACTTTCACGAACGACCGATCGCGGCGTCCCATCAAATGTGCTGATCAGTTCGATCACGTCATCCGGTGATTGCACAAGCACCGCTCCATCGCGAATAAGCTGATTGCAGCCGTGGCTGCGCGGATCGAGCGGCGATCCCGGGATGGCCATGACTTCGCGCCCCGCCTCACCCGCCAGGCGGGCGGTGATCAACGACCCGGATCTAGGGGCAGCCTCCACGACGATGGTTCCCGCAGACAGTCCGGCAATGATGCGATTTCGCGAAGGGAAATGGCGGGCCAGCGGCTCCGTCCCCGGTGGTTGCTCCGCCAGCAGCAACCCCTTGACCGCGACTTCCTCCTGCAAATCGCGATGTTCGGGCGGATAGATCACGTCGATCCCAGAAGCGATCACGCCAATCGTTCCCCCGCCCCTTGCACCGGCTATTCCACCCACTATGGCCCCTCGATGCGCGGCTCCGTCAATTCCGCGTGCTAGCCCGGACACCACGACAAAACCCTTCTCCGCCAGCGCTTGGGAAAATTCCCGCGCAAGCTTGATGGCTGCAGCAGAAGCATTGCGCGCGCCCACAACGGAAACACACGGCCGATGCAGCAGCTCGGTATCTCCCCGAACAATCAGGATCGGCGGCGCGCTTTCGATCTCGCGCAGCAGAGTTGGGTATTCCGTAGAGTCGTGAAACAGGTAGCGAGCACCAGCCCGGCGAACCGCAGCGATCTCTGCCTCAACCTGGTCGGCAGGTGCCATCTGATATGTCCTGCCGCGCGGCCCGGTGAATTCTGGCAAGGCATCCAGCGCCGACGCTGCAGTGCCAAATCGCCTCAGCAATTGCGCGAAAGTTATCGGCCCTACATTAGGTGATCGCAGCAAGCGGATCCGCGCAAAGGCTTCAGATTGGGCAAGCCCTATGGCGTGCCGGTCCCTCTGTTGAATGCTCACTTGCTCCGGCCAATTCGGGGTTCAGTCCCCGCCAGAAGTCGGCCAATATTGCTGCGATGGAGGTACAGCACCATCGCCCCGATCACAGCCAGCACGGGAAAGAAATCAGAATGGCCAGTAGCGAGCGCTGTCAGTGGTGCGGCCACCGCCGCGCTCATCCCGGCAAGCGAGGAGATGCGCGTTATCGCCAAAAGCCCAATCCAAACCACGGCATAGGCAAGGCCGATTGGCAAAGCCAAACCGAAGCATATTCCTGCCGTAGTGGCCACACCTTTGCCGCCCTTGAAACGGAGCCAGACCGGGAAGCAATGGCCCATGAAGGCGCCCAGCGCGGCCAGCGCCACTCCTTGCGGAAGCCAGTATGCCGCGATCAACACCGCCGCCAGCCCTTTGCCAAGATCCAGCAGCAACGTTGCTGCGGCCAACCCCTTGCGCCCGGTGCGTAGCACATTGGTGGCCCCGATATTGCCTGATCCAATCTGCCGCAGATCACCCGCGCCCGTGATCCGTGTAAGAATCATTCCAAACGGGATTGATCCCAGAAGATAGCCAAATGCGAATGCTGCGATCCAGTTCATCCCGTTTCCTTAACGCCTTGGTGAGAATTGGCGAAGCCCCGTTGCCCAATTTGCATCCATATCGGTATCAAGACTGCAAGCGCCTTTGCGAAAGTACCATGACTTGACCGACTCGCCTGCTGCCACCGCCCCTATCCTGCTGTTCGACTCTGGTGTCGGCGGGCTGACTGTTTTGGCAGAATTGCGCAAGCTGTTGCCTGATGTACCGGTGGTTTATGCCGCCGATAACGCCGGGCTGCCGTATGGCGACAAGACCGAGGCGCAGATAGCGGCTCGTGTAGCCGGACTGCTTGGCCGCATGACTGAGCGTTTTCAGCCCCGCCTAGCGTGCATCGCGTGCAATACCGCTTCCACCATAGCACTGGGCATGGTGCGCGAAGTGCTGGCAATCCCCATCGTTGGAACGGTTCCGGCGGTCAAACCTGCTGCCGCGTTGACGCAAAGCGGCGTGATCGGGCTGCTGGGTACGCAGGCGACCATTAGGCAGGGCTATGTCGATCGCCTTGAGGAACGCTTCGCATCGGGCAAAACCCTGCTGCGCCTTGCGGCGCCTGAACTGGTTGAAGCGGCCGAAGCAAAGCTGCGCGGCGAACCAGTCAATCTGGATGCCGTGAAACGTGCCGTTGAGGCATTGCGATCGATCCCTCAGGGCGAGAAAATCGACACGGTAGTGCTTGCCTGCACCCATTTTCCGCTAGTCGAACAGGAACTAAGCACGTATTTCGGCCCTGACGTACGCTTCGTCCACGGCGCGGAAGGAATCGCCCGGCGCATCGAATTTCTTACCCAAGGTCAGGAATTTCGCCGTAGTCAGCCGGACGTTGCGCTGTTCACCAAGGATGGTAAGCTGCTGGAGGCTTATCGCGAGGGATTATCCCAATTCGGCCTGTCACAGGTAGCTGTGCTTTAAACGAAACTGAGCGATGAGTTGAGAGGAACTCGTACTGGCATTTGCCGCACGTTTGGGCTAACGGGCGCAGCAACGCGACGCTGTGGGCGCCATCGCTAGGATTATCGTGTGAATTACGACCAGATTTTCGACCAAGCGATCGAACGCCTTCATTCCGAAGGCCGTTATCGGGTTTTCATTGATATTCTGAGAAATAAGGGCGCGTACCCGAACGCACGCTGCTTTGCTGGCCATAATGGCCCGAAGCCGATCACGGTGTGGTGCTCCAACGACTATCTGGCCATGGGCCAGCATCCCAAAGTGGTAGAAGCGATGGAACAGGCGCTCCACGATGTAGGCGCTGGTTCAGGTGGCACGCGCAATATTGGCGGCAACACGCATTACCATATCGAGCTTGAGGAAGAGTTGGCCGACCTGCATGGCAAGGAGGCGGCTCTGCTGTTTACCTCGGGTTATGTGTCCAACGACGCAACGCTATCCACGCTGGCCAAACTGCTGCCCGGCTGCGTCATCTTTTCGGACGAGCTGAACCACGCCAGCATGATCGCTGGTATCCGCAACTCAGGCTGTGAAAAGCGGGTGTGGCGGCATAACGACCTTGCGCATCTGGAAGAACTTCTGGAACAGGCCGATCCGGCACTGCCCAAGCTGATCGCCTTCGAAAGCGTCTATTCGATGGATGCTGACGTCGCCCCGATCCACGAGATCTGCGATCTGGCGGACAAGTATAACGCAATCACATATATCGACGAAGTGCATGCGGTAGGGATGTACGGCCCCCGCGGCGGCGGCATCTCCGATCGCGACGAAGCGGCCGATCGTATCACGATTATCGAAGGCACGCTGGGCAAAGCATTCGGCGTGATGGGCGGCTATATCGCAGCCGACAAGCGAATCATCGATTGCATTCGTTCCTACGCACCCGGTTTCATCTTCACCACCAGCCTCTCGCCCGTTCTCGTTGCGGGCGTGCTGGCTTCGGTCCGGCACCTGAAAAGCTCCAGCGTCGAGCGTGATGGCCAGCAAGCCGCCGCCGCCACGCTGAAGAAGATGTTCGCCGATGCGGGCTTGCCGGTGATGAACTCCGTCACTCACATCGTTCCGCTGATGGTGGGCGATCCGGTGAAGGCCAAAGCGATCAGCGACATTCTGCTCGCCGAGTACGGTATCTACGTGCAGCCGATCAATTTCCCTACCGTGCCACGCGGGAAAGAACGTCTTCGCTTCACGCCGGGACCGGCTCATACGCCTGACATGATGCGTGAACTGACCAACGCGCTGGTCGAGATCTGGGAACGACTAGAGCTTAAGCTGGCGGCATAAAGCTGCTCGATCGCTCACGATCTTGATGTGTGTTGGGCTTGAGCGTTCAGTCTAATTCTGGACCATTGCAATAGGTTCAAACCCTAAGATCGCAGCATTGCCATCCCGCTTCCTGTACCCTCTGCGTGGCATATGCACAGATCCGAGAAATCGCTACGGGAGCACGCATTTCCCTCTGCCCCGACCGGGAGCTTAGCCAATACCGCTGCTTTTGTGGGCTGCACAACGGTGTCAGGAGCGAACCGTGCCGCTCCTGACCGACTGAAATTCACTAAATGCGGGCGAGATCACCTCAGCCGCGCCTCATCCCTAGAGATCCAGCTGCGCCAAACATTCCAACTGCTCAATGTAATGTGTAGCGGACCGGGCCGAGATGCTGGCCCCCACGATAGTGGCGCCAACATCGATCATACGGCGAACACCTTGGGCCGCCTTCTCCGGATTGCCAATGGGATCGATCGGCTTCCCGACTGAAAGCACGATCTGAAGTGCGGCGTCTCGCGCTTCCCAAGCGGAAGTTTCCCGCGCCTTCTCCAGCATCGCGGCAATCTCATCCGGCGTAAGCCCGAACGGTGTCCAGCCATCCCCTAGTTCCAGAGCCCTCCGCAGCGAGCGCATGCTGCGCCCACCAATCCACAGCGGCACGTCCGTGCGGGGAGCACAAGGATCAATCACCAGCCCGCCGAAATCGTAGAACTGCCCGTGGTATTCAGGCTCTCGTCGCCCAAGGGAAGCCCGCAGTGCCTTCAACGCATCGTCGGCGCGTGCGCCCCGCTCCTCAAACTCTCGACCACCGATGCCAAGCGCATCGAACTCTTCCTTCAAAGTACCGACCCCCAGGCCCAATATCGTCCTGCCGCCATTGATAAGGTCGAGCGTGCCGTACTGCTTCGCTAGGGTCAGGGGATGGTGATAGCCTAGGACGAGGACATTAGTGGCGAAACGGATCTGGCTGGTGATCGCCGCAAAATAACCGAAAGCCGCGAGTGCCTCGTAATAGCGCGCCCCCCGACGCTCCGCCTGAACGATAGGCACCCCGACGTGATCCGAACATATGACGTGGTGATAACCGAGCCGATCGGCAGCCTTTACAACTTCAGCAATCTGTTCAAAAGTCGCAGTCTCTTCCCATGGACTATGACTGCCGGGCTGCAACAACAACCCCGGTGTGCTCAATCCGATACGTTCAACGCCGATGGCCATTCAATGTCTCCCTGATCCACCGCGCGACATTGCAGAGAGCATCGGCATTTCGCAACCGTAGGCCATCCTATTCTGCGCTGCCTAGCGGCCCAGGGGAGACTTAGGGATTCAAGCGCAGGCAAGAGGGTTCAAGCGCCCTCAACTGGCGACATTTCATAGCGAACCCGGATTAGGAGCGCCTAGGCAACGTTGGGGATTTTTTCTTCGCCGAAGGGTTGCTCCTCACGCGCGGCCCTGATCCGGTGCCAGGCCGCCACATATTCACGCATGCCAAGCTCGCTAGAAAACCCGGTTGCAATGATTTTCCGGCCCTTACGGTCGCGCAAGTCGGCTTGTTGCGGGGCCTCTGCAAGAACGCTCTGAACGGCAGAAGCGACCGCCGAAGCGTCGTCTGGGGCGACAACATGACCAACCGAATTATCTGGAATTAGCGCGCCTATCCCGTCAGAATTCGAACTGATTATCGCGCAACCGGCCCACAGCGCTTCCTTCACGACATTGGGTAACCGCTCTGAGGCCTTTTTCGACAAAATAAGAAAAACCGCCGCGTGCTGCATGTGGTGAAACAGGTCTTCTCGCCTGACATGTCCGCAAAACCGGACAGCATCGGCACAGCCCAAATCGCGGCTACACTGTTCAAGCCGGCTGCGATCCGGCCCTTCACCGTAAATCTCCAACTTCAGATCAGGACGTGACCGCCGAGCCAGGGCAAAAGCTTGCAACACGCCTTCCACGTTTTTGGGCAGAGCAAGCGAAGACGCCGTAATCCAAAGATTGGGATCGCGTTCAAGGCTTTCATCCAGCGCCAACAATGGGATACCACGATGGACAATGTTGACGGGGATGTTGTGAGGAACCTTGCTCTCCACGTAATTACGGTTCGCTTCCGCGTGAGAAAACGCCACTTCGGACCACCGGAGCGCTAGATCTACCAGGAAGTCATCTGCAACCAGATCGTACGCGCCGACAAATGCGCTTCTTTCGGAACGGGCTCCCAACATTCCCAGAACGGCCAGCACCATCCCGCCATGTCGCGACCAAAAGGCGTGCACAACATCCGCGTCAAGCTTCAAGACTTCGTCAGCCATCTCGATGACACGCGGAATTGATAGGAGAGCGGTCAAGGCCACTCCAGGCGAACGCATTGCCTGGCGGAGAATTTGACACACTAGATAAGTAACCGGACCGCGCATTTTCCATAGCAGCTTCGGCCACCGCATCGCACCCCGCAAGCTGGGGCGCCGAATAGCAAGGTCAGGTGGCACGTCACAAACTCTCAGGTGCTTCTCCTCATTGCGGTCCCGCGTCTTTACCGTGTGAACTACGACTTCATGCCCAAGCGCACGCAATGAATTGATATCTGAAACGGCAAAGACCTGGGTCGGCACCGGGAATTGCGAAAACAAGTAGCTGATGCGCAGCGGGGGGCTTTCCGCCGATCCCGATGGGAGTACGCTCATCGCGACTTAGCTGGCGACCAAGTCGCTACGGTGCGGCCCAGCCTGCCTTGAGCGACACCGATCAGCGTTGCAAACGTAGAGAGCAGAATGTCTCCAATGCTCGCAAGAATGCCGTTCTGGGCCCGCAGTGTTACAAGCAACAAAAGACATCCCAGACCCGCCAAGGCGAGAGCCATCAAAGGAGACACCAGGGCAATAGCAATCAGAGCAAACGCTCCGCCGGCCGCCAAAAACACCCCTCCGAACCATCTCAAAAGTTTGTGTGAAACGTATTTGAAGCGGTTGCGGGCGGACATCCGATCGATCTGGCTCTTCAAGTGCATATGCGTATGATAAGCACGGGCTCCAATTCTGATCTTCCGTTGCAATTCCTCATCCCGACGGGAAACGCTGCGCTCGTAAGCAACGACATCTTTTGCGCTAATCAGACGCTTACCTGCGAAGATCACGCTCATCGACACGGTGAAATCGTCGAGCACCGTGTCAGGGAAGCTGGGATAAAGCGATTTCCGCGTGCTGAAAATCGAACCGTCCGCCCCCATGACATCGCCCGTGGCGGATTCGTTCGAACGCAGTCCCTCTTCCAACCGCCAGTACAAGGTGCCGACCTGTGCTGTGGCGCTTTCAGGGTCACTCGAATAGCGCAAAGTTCCACATACACCGCCCACCTCAGGGTCCGCGTAATACGGCAACAGATGTTCGATAGCATCAGGCGAAAGAATGACATTGGCGTCGGTAAAGATGAGTATCTCACCCTGAGCCCGAGCCGCCATTCGCTTCATCCCAGCAGCCTTGCCCGTTCGCCCCTCGCCGCGAATTACTGTAACAATGTCCGCAGCTTGGGCGAGCAATTCGGATGACCCGTCATTGGAATTATCATCGTAAGCAAGAATTTCCAAGTTGGGCACGCGTTCTTTTAAAGCACGGAGATTTTTGATTTTTTCAGGCAATGCTTCAATTTCGTTGTAGGCACAAAAAAGAAGAGAAACCGAAAAATCCGCGGGAGCGACGCGCACCGGCTTGCGGCGCAATGTCCTGAGCAGAAGGGGGTAAATCAAATAGGGATATAAAAACAACGCGAAGCACAAGACTGACAGTAAAGCCAAAATCCAGACAACCATCAGGTCTTCCTCGCACCCAAGATCCTAATATCTCTGACATAACTGCCAATCTTGGGCAAGTTATTTTGCCGCACCATCACATTGCGCCGTGAAGAACCCCATCCATCCCACTGATTGCACAATAATTCGTCACATCATCGACGAAAGTACGGCTAATTGTCTCACAAATAGACAGAATTATCTCAAGCATCCACTTCAAGGGGCTTGCATCTCATGTACTTCCGACGTTAACTAACGTAGCTAACTTTCAAGGGGCGGCTAGAGCTTCGGCTTACGCCTTTTAAAACCGGGATGACAATGCAAGTGACTGTAAATCCTATGGGAAAGGCCCGCATAACGAATACCACCCAAGGGAAAGTCATCTCGCAATGAATATTCAAACCTCTGGGATGAATAAGCGCATTTCAGTAGTGGGCACCACCGGTAGCGGCAAAAGCTATGTGTCCCGCCTTCTCGCTGCGTCACTCGACTTGCAGGTCCATGAACTGGATGAGCTCAGAGACACAGTGCCCGGCGGCCAACATAATACGGAAGAGTTCGTAACGCGCGTCGATAAATTAACCCGCCTAAGCGAGTGGATAATTGACGGACACTACGTCGCTATTCGTCACGTTATTTGGCAGAGAGCTGAAACGGTCATATTTATCAACTACCCGTTACATATTGTATTTGGTCAATTGATTTACCGATATGCAAAAAAGAAGTTGGCACCCGCTGCGCCGGATACCAGCATGAGCCGCAGTAGCGGATCCGATATTTCTGCTCAACCGCTGGGGATCTGGAAGCTACGGTGGAACCGTCTCTTGAAGACGTTCCGAGAGCGTCAGGACTACAGACGCGCGTTGAGCCTTCCCGAATATGACAAATTGACAGTCATCGAACTCAAGTCGCGCAAGGCGACGAGAGACTGGCTTCGCACGCTGTCTGAAAACCGGGTTGAGCGCCCCGATCGGCCAGAGAGGCGATCCGGCGATATTGTCGGACAGATGTAAGGCTCCTCCTGACCAGGTTATTTCCTGATCGATCGGGCATTCAGCGGAAACTGCCGCCGAGATTCCGTATGCGGCTAATGAATCCTTCCAACACGCGTTGATGAGTTCCCTCGTAGGCTGCCGAAGGGATTAAGGCACGCCCTTAATCCGCATTCGGGTTTCTGGGGAATGCGATTGCTGTGGCTGATTTGTTGCCGCAATAGCTGCGATAACGAACCATATGACGTTGTCGTTATAGAATGGTCCGGAGTTGTGAAAGAAGATATGAGCGACATACGGAATGAAAAATATCAAATACTTCTTTGATTTATTCAATAGCGTTACAATCACTGGCGCAAGAAGCAGCATGCCAACGCCGTATATATTCATCATAGTCACAACGTAGTTATGCAAGTCCTTTTCTCTGACCCCTCTCGGCGCTTGCATAACGTATAAATCGGGCCAGTAATTGTGCCAAAGCGTCATCGGAGCAAAGGTCAGGCCGTATCCAATTGGATGGTCGGCGAATAGCCGGAGGCCGTAGTAGACCAGGGTTGACCGGGCGTTAGAGGAGTTATCGTCAGTCTCTACAACGCGGGGCGCCGTCGTTTCGACGATCCCCATCAGCATCGGCCAAACAAAATACCCCAGCGCAGCCCCCATTATCAGGAACAGCGGTAGCCATGAGCTCCTCCGCTGCAAGGCATAGGCTGCGAGAAAGATCAGACCCCCCAGTATCGGTGAACGGGTGGCGCAGACAAGTGAAGCAGCAAAAAGCGCCGCCAAAGCAGGCAAAACGAGGGGATCTGCTGCAGGCGTGAAACCACGAAACTTCTCCCGTACCGCAACAAACGCAGCAAAAGCGAGGCAGAGGTGCGTGGCGAACTGGATTGGCGAATAAGCCAGCCCGGAAGGTCTGCGCTCCAGCAGATTAACCCCCTCAACATCTTCACTTGCCAACGGACCGAGCGCCCGACGAAGTGCCCAGGCCGGTTGGATACCCAGCATCTGCGCCGCCGCAACGCAGGCACTCACGCCAATAACCACAATGATCGCAATTGCGCAGGCGCGACCTCCAGCAACCTGCGCAAGAATGGATGCTACGAGGATTGTCGCCGCTGCTTGGACGTGCACTTCAGTCACAGCCCGCAAAACAGCCAACATGTCTGCCCCGTTCACAAGGCTGACGAAGATCCCCAAGGCCGCGAAACCGGTGGTGAGGCCAAGCAAAAGCAGATTTTGCTCGAAAACCTTTTTCGCAATGTCAAAGTAGAACACAACAGTAAGTGCCAGCACCCCTACGGTAGCAATCCCGCGGATCGGGATCCCTCCGACCTTGAAGGCATTCAGTGCTATAGGACCTGCCAGAAGTGCCGCGAATATGATTACCGCGATGGTTCGCTCCATCGCATGGTTCGAACGATTCAGATTTGAAGGGCCGCTATTCCCGAAGTTGGGATTGGTATAGCGCCTCAATGATAAAGACATGTTCTGGCCCTTCACGCTTTCCGGTCAGGTCTGGACAAAGCGTGCGCGCGTCGCAAGCAGCGCAAAACCGGCAAATGGGATAGCTGGATTGTGTCCG
>JAZQRJ010000013.1:0-5161 GCA_045629505.1 Novosphingobium sp. | reverse complement strand
GGCTTTCCCAAAGCAGACGCTTGGTCATGCGTACCGCATGCGTAGGGTTGGCTGCAATGCGTTTCGCCAAGGTGTGGGCTGCGTCCATCAGTTCCTCCGGCTCGACGATCTTCGATACAAGGCCAATAGCGAGCGCTTCCTCGGCATTGATGGCATCCCCGGTCAGCGCCATCTCGGCAGCTTTAGACCAGCCGATTACTCGCGGCAGGAGCCATGAGCCGCCATCGCCTGCGATCAGCCCCAGTTTGACGAAACTTTCCGCGAATACGGCTGACTTCACCGCGATCCGCAAATCGCACATGCAGGCAAGATCCAAGCCCGCGCCGATGGCCGCTCCGTTGACGGCGGCGATAACTGGCACCTCCAGCTTGGCGAAGGCAAGGGGCAGGCGTTGAATTCCCGTCTTGTAACCGCGCCGAGTGGAGATTGCCTCGCCGGTGTTGAGCTTGCCGCCGGGCACCATGTCCTTGACGTTGCCGCCCGATGAGAAGCCTTTGCCTGCTCCGGTCAGGATCGCGACGCGCGCTTTGGGATCGTCTTCGAGCCGATCCAGCGCTCCCAGCAGTGCCTCCACCATGTCGCGGTCGGAAATGGGATTGCGCGCTTCCGGCTGATTGAGCGTCAGCGTTACGATTCCATCTGCATCGCGATCATAGAGAACGAAGTTTTCCAAGTTACCACTCCCTGCCAATGTCACGCCTGACTGTCGGTTGACGCATTGCACCAACCGGGCATAGCTCGCCACAACATAAGTGGAGGAAGAATATGCCTGAAACAGCACGACCGGATGGAGTGGCTATTATAACTGGCGCAGCCCGCGGCATTGGCGCGGCGTGCGCAAGAGCGTTGGTGGAGGATGGCTGGCCCGATCTGTTGCTGTGTGATGTGAATGGCGAACTGCTGGACGCGACCGCCCGCCAGCTTCACAACATGGGTGCCCGGGTGGAAAAGCTAGCCGGAGACGTTACCGCACCAGATTTCATGGACCAGATGATTGCCCGCTGCGCCGACAAGCCGATTGCTGCCGCAGTCCATGCAGCAGGCGTTTCGCCGCGCATGGTGGACGTGCCGCGGATGCTGGAGATTAATCTCGATTCCGCAATTGCCTTTGTCGATGCGGTGAAGCCGCGGATGGCGCAAGGCGGGGCCGCGGTGGTCATCGCTTCCAACACGTCCTACTTCCCGGTGGACGAGGAGTTGAAGGCGTTGTTCGAACAGCCGATCCCGGCCGAAGGCGGGGTGATCTATGCCGATCGTGTGCCGGATTCGTTTACCGCATATCTGCTGGCAAAGCGGGGGGTCAGGGCGCTCGCCAAGCGAGAAGGCATTGCCTTTGGACAGCGCGGCGCTCGCATCGTTTCCGTCTCTCCGGGTCTGATCGACACGGTGATGACCGAAGACCGCTCTACCGACATTATCCGCAAAATGATCGACGAATCCGCTCTGCGCCGCGTTGGCGATACGGCAGAACTGGCGGCGGTCGTGGCCTTTCTGGTTTCACCCAAAGCCAGTTTCATGACCGGTTGCGATGTCTTGGTTGATGGCGGCGAAGCTGCCGGAATGGGCTATATCTGAATGTGAAACGGGCTCCCGGTAAAAGGGGAGCCCGCCACAATGCTTTTACTATGTAGCTGGCGGATCAGCCGGCAGCGCCCATCAGTTCGCCTAGCTTGGACAGGTCGATCTGCCCGGTCATCAGGCCACCGGTGAACCCGCCGTCCACAGGCAGCGCCACGCCGTTGACGATGGTGGCGAGGTCGCTGTTCAGCAGCACGATCGGACCAGCCTGTTCTTCGGGGGTCGAATAGCGTCCAAGCGGTTCTGCAAATACCTTGATGACGCTGGAGCCGGACTTTTCTTCAAAGTCTTTCATCATCGGTGAAGCCGTCGGCTGCGGCAGCGAGCAGTTGAAGCGGATGCCCTGCTTGATGAACTGGGCGGCGCGGTATTGTGTGTAAACGATCAGCGCTTCCTTGGAGAAAGCATAGCCTTCGCTCACCAATTCGGCATTGTCCTTCACCCACTGCTGTGACGCATCCCAATCAGTGATCTGCATCAGGCCCATCAGTTGCTGAAGGTGGCCATGCCAGCCCATGCCGCCGGTGGAGGAGATGGCGCAGATCGAGCCCTTGCCTTCCATGCGCTTGGCGACGAGTTCGGTGAGATGGCGGTTGCCAATGAAGTTGACGGTGAAAACGTCCAGTGGCGGGAACGATCCGCTGCCGGGCAGGCCGGCACAGCTGAACAGAGAATCGATCTTGCCCTTGATGCCGGCAACGCCTGCTTCAATCGAAGCTTTGTCGCGAAGGTCGAGCTTGGTGAAAGAGGCGAGCGGCAGATCACATTCGCGCACGTCCAAACCGTGTACTTCTGCTCCCAGATCGAGCAGGATTTTGGCTGCTGCATGGCCCATGCCGGAAAAACAGCCCGTAATCAGGACGCGCTTGCCCTTGTAGCCCAGAATATCGCTCATGTAGTTTATCCCTTCCCAACGTCTTGCCGATATGGCCTGTTCGTGCGCAGGCGTTTGCTAGGCGACTGTACAGCCTTGCATCAACTGTCGAAATGCCTGATCGCCCACGCGATGACAATGCCTGCTGTGCGCGCTTCTGGTCGCGATACGGGGCAGGGGAGTTTCTGATGACGATTTCACTGCCCGGGGATGCCATGGATACTGTGCCTCGCCAGTACCGCGTGCTTTATCGCGCCGAGCAGATCGCCATGATCGCAGAGAGTTTCGAACGCCTGCTGGGCTATCCGCTGGTCGATCCTTCAGGCGACCCCGTGGCTGCCATGTGGGATGCGTCGCGCGCGATCCTGGCGCATGGAACGCAGGCGGACCCCATTCTTTTCTTTGGCAATCGTTTCACGCTGCGGGCGTTCGAAACCGACGTTGAAAACCTGCTGGTCATGCCCTCGCGCCTAACAGCTGAAGCCCCATTGCAGGAAGAGCGGCAAGCGTTGCTCGATCGCGTGACTGCGCAAGGGTATATCGATGACTATGCGGGCGTGCGGATCAGCGCTGCCGGGCGGCGTTTTCGGATCGAAAATGCCGTCGTTTGGAATGTGACCGATACACATGGGCAGCGGATCGGGCAGGCCGCCACGTTTGTTTTGTGAGTGGTCCTGACGCAGAAGTCCTCGATGCCGCAACCGCTGCTGTAGTGACCCTGCTGGCGACCCGATCGACGCGCCTATTGGTGATCGGTATCTGCGGCGCGCAGGGCAGCGGCAAGTCCACGCTGGCCAATGCCCTTGCTGAGCGGCTCGGCGAAAATGGCCAACCGGCTGCGATCCTTTCAATCGACGATCTTTACCTGACGCGGCAGGAGCGTGCCCGGCTCGCGCGCGAAGTGCATCCTCTGCTCGCGACACGAGGGCCGCCCGGAACGCACAATGTGGCAATGGGGTGCGCCGTCATCGATGCCTTGCGAAAGGGTGAGCCGTGCCGGTTGCCTCGTTTCGACAAGGCGAGCGATGACCGCTTACCGGAAAACGAGTGGCCGTTCGCCCCCGCCGATTGCGCGGTGCTGATATTGGAAGGTTGGTGCGTGGGAGCATCGCCGCAGTCAGCGGGCGAACTGATGGTGCCCGTGAACGCGCTGGAGGCTGACGAGGATCCCCAAGGCATTTGGCGAGCCTATGTGAATCAGGCGCTGGCAGGGTCCTATCGCCAGTTATTCGGGCAAATCGATTACCTGATCTTCCTGCAGGCTCCAGCCTTTGATGTAGTGCTGGATTGGCGGCTCCAGCAGGAAGATCAACTCCGTGTGAAAAGCGGTGGCGATGGCGAACATCTGATGACACGCGCACAGGTCGCCCGGTTCATTCAGCACTATGAACGGATCACCCGACAACTGTTAATCGAAATGCCGGGTAGAGCGGACCTGCTCGTCTTACTTGATGCGGAACGAAGTCCCCGTCGGATTGTTAGGGGCGATGGCCGGGTTAAAGGCTAAGAGATATCAGGGCACACAATTGAACAGTCTGAACGATTTAATTGACGTGCGGCGCGGTTCCGGCGATTGCTTTCGCCATGGGAATCGGGTGGTGAGCAGATCAACTTTCAGCGCCGTGCACCGGAGGGTATGTTCGCGCAGCAGCAGCGCGATGCTGGCTTTGGCGGTGTCACTGGTTGCCGCGCCTGCATTTGCGCAGACTTCTGCCGAAGATGTTTCCGCGCAACAGGCTTCTAAAGTTCCGGCGCCACCGCCTGAAGCTGTTCTGCCTCAAGTTGATATAATCATTCCGGATGGCGAGTTCGAGAGCGCGATCCCTGAGCTTGCCGATTCGGATGACACGGAACTTCAGCAGCCGTTGGAATCGATCGAAGAGTTTGAGGTTCGGTTGGCGCGTGAACAGGGTCAGGTGGTGGATGAGCCGCCCGCCGGTATTCCCGCGCTTGCCGATGGCGACCGGGTTGAGGAAATTGCTGACGCGCCCATCCGCGATGCTGAACTGACGAAGCCTCTGCCGCCAATTGATGCGTTTGAGGTTGCACCGGTCGAGTTTGCAGAATCCGCACCTGACGAGGACGCACAGAAGGTTTCTTATCGCTTGCAGATCGATGGGCTCGCTCAAGCGGACGAGCAAACTTCAGCTCGGCTTCGCAGCATGTTCAATAGTCTCTCGGCTCTTCGCGATGGGGATGGTGAGGCTGCAAACGCAGCCATGGTGCAGGCGCGGCTGTCCGAAGATGGCGAATTGCTCAGAACCATTCTCGCATCCGAAGGCTGGTATAGTGCCATCGTCGACACGCGCGTCGATTTACCGACGGACCCCCAAACGGATCAGCTGACGGCGGTTCTCACGGTCAGCCCGGGTCAGCGATATTCGTTCGGATCGATAGAAATCGACGCTCCACCAGTGGTGCCGCCTGGTCTTATCCAAGACAACCTCGCCCTTAAGGTGGGAGAGCCCATCGTCGCGGATCGAGTGCAAGGTGCCGAGGCGCAAATCGCGGTTGCACTGCCGCAGAATGGCTATCCTTTCGCGACAGTGGGTGAGCGGTCGATCCTGTTGGATCGCGAAACCGGGCTGGGCGATTACACTTTGCCGGTGGAGCCGGGGCCGCGTTCCCGCTTTGGTGATTTTCGCACCGACGGTGATCTGGCATTTGGAACAGATCACATCGCCGTTCTCTCCCGTTTCAAGCGGGGAG
>JAZQRJ010000012.1:0-16178 GCA_045629505.1 Novosphingobium sp. | reverse complement strand
ACACTGATGATAACAGATTGAATATGCTGCATTTAGTACTTTCGCTGGGCACTTATCGGCGCGTTAAAAACCGTGCGCCTTTATCCTTATCGGGACTGTGTTAGGGCGCGCCATCGCTAGCCTGGATTTATTGAGAAAATGATGAAGAAATCCCCGACATTATCGCATCATGTGCTTTCGCCGGTGCTGCTGAGCCTGGTCGCGGGGACCGCCCTTGCATCTCCTGCCCGTGCTGATGTTGGTAACGAGGGGATTGAGGTTGTCGCCCAGATTGACAATCCGGCTAGCGATGCCACCGGTGCCGTGCTTTCACTCCTGCGCCCCGATCTTGAGGCTCAGGCCCCCGTATCAATGTTGGAAACGCTTACCTTGCTGCCCGGCATCGATGCGTTTGAGAAAGGCGGCTCTGGTGGAGGCAGCTATCTCGCCGTGCGAGGGGGCGATCCGAACTTTGCACTTGTCGTCATAAACGGGGTGCGTGTGAATGATCCCATGCTCTCATCTGGCGGGGGCTTCGATTTCTCGCAGATTGGCGCCGGTGACGCATCGCGCGTGGATATACTCTCCGGTCCTTGGTCAACGATCTATGGTGCAGACGCGCTGTCCGGCGTTGTCAGCATCGGGCTCGATTCGCCGCGCGAAGGCACCGGCGCAAGTGCGCGAATGGGCATTGGATCGGGCGGCCGTTTTGAATCGGGTGGACGGGTCTTCACATCAGGGAAGGCCGGCTCGCTTATCTTGGCCGCCAGCGCGAGCGACACAAGCGAACTTCTCGCTGGAAGCACGAGTGAGCGGCAATCGGCTATGATCGCGGCAAGCCCGGAAATGGGTGGCGGGGTAAGGCTCGATCTGTTTGGCTTTTATGGAGCCAGCCAAAGCGAAGGCTTCCCTGAAGACAGTGGCGGCCCCTTGTTTGCCGTGGTCCGCGATCTTGAAACCCGTGACCGAAAGCAATTGGCATTGGGTGCGACCGCCGCAATCACGCTGCCCGAAACACTTGAAGGGCAGGTGCGCATCAGCTGGGGGCGTAGCACTTTCCTCTCTAGCTCCCCCGGCATTGCAGAAGGCGTGCTTGATGCAGTCCCGCCGATAACCAGCGACAGCCGGTTTGATCGAACCGAGGTGATCTCCACGCTTGGATGGGCACCCTCCTTGCCATTCACGGCAAGCGCGGGCGTATCGGTGGTTCACGAAGAAGGTCGCAGCGATGGAATAATCGATTACGGCATGCTTATCCCCACAGCCTACAACCTCTCCCGTACGCTACCGGGCATATTCACCACTGCCAGCCTGACCCTGCCCAATGCATTCACGCTTGATCTTGGCTTGCGAGCGGATTTTCCGAAGAAAGGCTCCGCACGCCTGACGCCCCGCGCGGGCATTACTGTCCCGCTCGGAACAAGCGGCTTTCGCTTAACGTCCACTTATGCACAGGGCTTCAAGCAGCCCAGCTTCTTCGCGCTCGGCTACCCGCTGCTGGCCAATCCTGACCTGCGACCCGAAAAGAGCGAAACATATGACGGCGGCCTGGCTTGGGGTTCATCAGATGGAGGGTGGCAAGCGAGCGCAAAGGCATATCGCTCGATCTATCGCGATCTCATCGATTTTGATCCCGAGCAATTCACGAACATTAACCGCAGCCGAGTGACGGCCGAGGGGTTCGAGTTTGCAGCATCAGGCACTCTATCCCGGGTACGGATGCTCGGCAGCCTGACCTACCTTTCCACAAAAGCAGCAGACCAGGCGCCATTGCGCTTCCGCCCGAAGTGGAAGGGCGCTGCGGCAGTGGAATATTCCGCCAGCGAGGCGTTGACCTTCCGCGTCAACGGACGCTTCAGCAGTTCGTGGCTCGATTCCTCGGTTCCGACAGGCTTTGTCCGCGGCGATGGCTTTGCCACGCTCGATGCTCAGGTTGGCATTCGGTTGCACCCGGGCCTTGAATTGCGAGCGTCCCTGCGCAACCTGACCGCCACCGATTACGAACGAACGGTTGGCACGCCAGAGCCGGGCCGCAATGTGTTCTTCAGCCTGATAGGGTCAATCTGACCCTATTACGGCCCGATATACTGGATCGTTTCCTGCTTCGGATCGGGTGACTCCGCTTTCCAGCGGACCGAGCCATAAGGCCGTTCGAGACGCCGTCTCACACGCGGCCCGTCAGGCGTGCGGTCATAGGTTCCGGCCTCGGCATGAAGATCGTAATCCGCTTGGGTGTAGCGATCCCTCATACGGAGATAGTCACCCCAAGTGGGGCAGTGATAACGCTCGGTCCAAAGGGCCGGGTTGCCCACGTCACGCGCCAGGGACCACTCAAAGCCCCCGATGCGCTTTCGCATCCGCTGCATACGCATCATCACGGCATAGAATTCGCGCGCCTTGTCCGGATCGACGTCGTAATCCACTTCCACAACGATCGGACCGGAACGCAAGTTCAGCCCCAAGGCAACGTGCGGTTCATTGCCGATGCTGACTGGGTCTTTCTCACCCTCTTCATCACGCGTCAACGGCAGCAGAAAACCGGCAAGTGCCGTTAACAAAGTCACTGCTCCAGATAGGTAATAGGCGTTCACCAACCCAAGGTTGGCAGCAAAGGAACCCCAAGCCCACGCGCCCAGCGCCACGCCCGCCGTCAACGACGAACCGAACAGTGCAAGCGCGCGCGCAGCCACCCAGCGCGGAGCGGAGAGCTGAACGTTCACATTGAGTGTGGCAATCGTCAGGATGTTGGTAAGCCCGACCACGAAATAAGCCATGCAAGTGAAGATCAGAGATGTGCTGACGGCCACGACGATTAAGGCAAGGCCTGTTCCCACCGCCATAAACCGGTTGGTCCACTCAATGGGAAAATGTTCCCGCACATTACCAACGTTGAGCGCGCCAATTACCGCACCCACGCCCGTTACGCCGAGCAACAGACCGTAAGTTGCCGCGTCGCCTTGCAGCAAGTCCTTCGCCACCAGCGGCGCAAGCGCAGTCGCGCTGGCGCTCGCCAAGCAATAGAGGAACACACGGATGAACGATGTTCTGATCGGCGGCGAATGGATAGCGTAGCGCGCTCCCCCCACAATGGCGCGGTCAATCCGTTCAGGCGGAAGGCGTGTGGGAACATGCTTCCGCTTCCAAAAGAAGAAGGCTGCCAACAACGGCCAGTAAAGGAGGGCAGTAAGCCCGAATATCGCCTTTGCGCCCGCTGCCAGCATAATGAGGCCGCCCAACGCGGGGCCGAAGCTGCGGGCCACGTTGAAGCTTACGGTCCCCAGCCCGATTGCGGCAGGCAGGTTTCTTAGTGATACCTGCTCCGGGATCGAAGATTGCCAAGACGGACCATAAAGCGCCACGCCCGCGCCGATCAGGCTGCAAAATATCAGCAAAACCCACGGACTCAGCAAACCGAAGTATGCGACCACCGTCAGCACGGCAGCAAAGGCCGTCGAAACAAGCAGGCCCGCGATCGCGACCTTGCGTTTGTCGTACATGTCCGCAATCGCGCCCGCGGGCAGGGACACGACAACGAGGGGCAGCATCATCGCTGTCTGTACCAGCGCGACCATGCCTGGAGACGAACTCAGCTTCGTCATTTCCCACGCAGCGCCCACCCCCAGGAACAGCTGCGCAAAATTGGAAAGGACGCTGGCCGACCAGATCCGGCGAAACGGCTTTTCCCGCAGCGGCGCGAACGCGCCCACGTGGCCATTTTCATCCGATCGTTCTGTACTTGCCTGCATTTATGGATGCTTTTCCGATAGCTCTTGAAGGACGCTCTTGTACGCCTTGCATCATCCGTCAAGCCGACCGCGGTGAACACAGTTCAATTTAACAATCGGTTTATCGCATCTAACAAGTGACACCCGCTTGTTCCTGCGGATTTACCGCGGTGCCCGACGCCCCTGCGATATCCTGCAAACAGGCAAATACCCAAAATAACCTGTTGCCCTGCGCCGTCATTTGTAAGAATCAGGCACAGCTAATTTATGCGAGGAGCGCAGCATCGAAACCGTGGATGAAAGGAAGCGCAGCATCAGCTTGCGCATCAGCGTTCTGGCGCGGATCGTGCGGAATCATTTCGACCGTCAGGTTTCGGCGTTGAATGTCACCCGGTCACAGTGGGCTATGATTGCCGTCGTTGCGCATCAGCCCGGCGCGACCCAGCGCATGATCGCAGATGCGTTGGAGATGTCTGAAGCATCCGCCGGACGTCTCGTCGATCGCCTGTGTAACGAGGGCCTCCTTGAACGCCGCGCTCGGGATGATGACCGCCGCGCTCGCGCTGTCTACTTGACGGACGCAGCCCGGCCGTTGCTCAGCAAACTTTCCATTATCGCAGAGGAAAATGAGGCGCGCCTGTTCCACAATTTCTCGCAAGAAGAACAGGATACGCTGCAGGCTCTGTTGGATAAATTATACAAGAACGCGATCAAAGGCTGATCGCCCAACCCGATATGTGGCAGGCTGTTTTAAAACACCTGCGGCACAACGAAAAAAGGCGACGCCTTTGGCGCCGCCCTTTTCATATTGGCTCGAGATCTTCGATTAACGAAGTGCACGAAGCTCATCAGCGGAAAGAGAGGTAGTCAGCTTGCCGCTGTTATCGCTGAGCGTGGTGGCTGCAACGGTGACCATCTTGCCGCGATAGATGACCTGGGCGTCGCCCGACTGAGTCACACGATAAACATTAGCAACGCGCTTGCCATCAGCGGTGTAGAGCATGGCGCCGCGGGTAGCCTGAACCGCAGCAGCTTCCTGAGCGACGGCGACAGAGGGAACCGCAACGACAGCGGTGCTGGCGATCAGGGCGAGAGATAGAAGCTTCTTCATGGGCACTTACTCCAGGGACACGCCGGGACCGGCGCAACAAACAATTGCTAAACTTGGTAAGTAATGTTATCAGGATTCGTCAAGTGCAATTGCTGCAACACAGCACGCATTTAGTTCAACCTTTTGAACCACAAAGCAGATTTTTGTTTTTCCGTATGCTGTACGTGCGAAATAATTTTGCCCTTCTCAAAATTTAGCCCCCCTTGATCGTCGGGGCGATCCTCGGCTCTATTCCCGCGCCACGGATTGCGCGTCGGGATTCGATGCGTCAGAGGCCGAATTAGAAATGATGCGATCCATCGGTCGGAGAGAGTGAGAAAATGGCAACGAAAGTTATGGATGGTGTCCGTGTGCTTGAAGTCGCGCAGTTCACCTTCACACCTGCCGCCGGGGCAATTCTTGCAGACTGGGGCGCGGACGTCATCAAGGTGGAGCACCCGGTTCGGGGTGATACTCAACGCGGCTTTCTCAATCTGGGTGGTTTCGCAGTCGATCCGCAGCGCCACACGCTGATCGAGCACCCTAATCGCGGCAAGAGAAGCATTGGCATCGACCTGTCGACGCCGGAGGGCCAGGAAGTTCTTTATGAACTCGCCAAGTCCTGCGACGTGTTCCTGACGAATTACCTTCCGCGCCATCGCCAGAAGAACAAATTCGATGTCGAGCACATCCGCGCTGTAAACCCCAATATCATTTATGCACGAGGCAGCGCCTGGGGCCAGAAAGGCGCGGACCTAGAACGTGGCGGCTTTGACGGAACAGTGTTCTGGGCGGGCAGCGGCATCGCTTACGCCTCCAGCCCTGAAGGACTGGATGGGCCGCTCAGCCAACCGATCCCAGCCTTCGGCGATTCCATTGGCGGCATGTTCATCGCGGGCGGCATTTCCGCCGCTCTCTTCCATCGTGAGAAAACTGGCGAAGGGGCAGTGATCGACGTATCGCTGCAATCAACCGCGTGGTGGGCGGCTGGTGCCGCAATCAGCCAGTTCATGGAACACGGCGTCGCGCCGCGCGCGACCATGCCGAAGTCAGGCGGGATGCCCGTCAACCCGTTCCTAGGTAATTTCAAAACCTCGGACGGGCGCACGATCAATCTCTGCATCCTCAGCCCCACCGGCCTGATAGAAGACACTTTCGAACACGTAGGGCGTCCGGAAGCAGCGAAAGACCCGCGTTTTGCCGACGTATTATCCCTGTTCAAGAACGCTCCCGCAGCAAGTGACATCCTGGTCGAAGCCTTTGCCGGGCAAACCTTCGACTATTGGCGCGAGAAGCTGAAGACGCTGAAAGGCCAATGGGCAGCCGTGGTCGATTTCGGGGAGATGTCGGCGGACGAGCAAGCACTCGCCAACGACATGGTGATCGAAGTCGATGCGCTCGATGGCGGTAAGCCGATGCGCTTGGTTCGCGGGCCGGTGCAGTTCAACGAAGAGCCGGTGGAAACGACACGCGCTCCGCAGGCATCCGAACATACCGAGCTGATCCTCATGGAAGCCGGCATGGAATGGGATCGGATCGAAGAACTGAAATCCAAGGGCGCAATCGCCTGAAGCTGGCGTCCAGCCCGGATTTGCGTCAGCCTTGAAGATAAAGGCAAATCCGGGAAACGATGATAACTTGGCCTTGAACGTAAAGGCCATGAAAGCTTAAAGGCTGGTCACAATCCTTCGACACAAGATTGCAGGGACAATAAAATGAAACCCGGAACTCGTCTGAAAAGCGCAACGTGCCACACGGAAGTAATGGTTATCCGTACTGCTGGCGGCACCATTGAATGCGGCGGCGCGCCGATGGCGGAAGCCAAACCCGCTGAGCCGCTCCCGCTCGCGGCGGATCACTCGAATGGCACGCTGATGGGCAAGCGTTACGTTGATGCCGACAACACTTACGAACTGCTGTGCGTGAAGCCTGGCAAAGGTTCGCTGTCGGTAGATGGCGTTGCTCTGGTGACCAAAGATGCCAAGCCGCTTCCGGCTTCCGACTGATAGCTGAAGAGCCGCTTTTATGAACATCGCCCTGCTTCTTGAAATGGCGGCCGAAGCCGCTCCTGATCGTGTTGGCCTTGTCTGCGAAGGAAAACGCTGGACTTATGCCGAACTTCTCGGCGCGGCCCGCGGAGCCTTCGAGATCATTCAGGAAAGCGGCGCGGAATACGTGGCGCTGCTCGATGAAAGCAGCGCCGCCTCCATGATCGCGCTGTTCGGCGCAGCCTTGGCTGGCGTTCCCTATT
This sequence comes from Novosphingobium sp., assembly GCA_045629505.1. GTDB lineage: Bacteria > Pseudomonadota > Alphaproteobacteria > Sphingomonadales > Sphingomonadaceae > Novosphingobium. The sequence continues at coordinate 9,133 of JAZQRJ010000012.1, read as the reverse complement.
GCCCGCTCAACTATCGTCTGTCCGATACTGATCTGGCTGCGCTGATGGGTCGGATTGCTCCGGCGCTGGTGATCGGTGACGAGGAGCGAGTGGAACGAATTGCGGGCGATCAGGGCCACACCCTCTACTCGCGCGAATTGTTTACGTTGAAGGCTCAGGAAACCTGGCCGGGCGATGATGAGCGGGAATACGATTCGGGCGAAGGGATCGCGGTTCAGCTTTTCACCAGCGGCACGACTGCGGCGCCCAAAGCAGCCATCCTCCGCCACTCAAACCTACTGGGCTATATCCTCGGCACGGTGGAATTCGGCTCCGCCGATGAGGACGATGCTGCACTAGTTGTGGTTCCGCCCTATCATATTGCGGGCATCTCGGCCCTGCTCTCCTCAACTTACTCGACCCGTCGCATCGTCATGCTGCCCTCGTTTGAGCCGGAGGCATGGTTGAAACTGGCTGAGGCGGAGAAGGCAACCAACGCTTTCGTCGTGCCAACAATGCTGGCGCGCATCATCGAAACGATGGAAAAAGGTCAATCGGCAGATCTGTCGTCGCTTCGTGCGTTGGCATATGGCGGGGGCAAGATGCCACTGGAAATCATCCAGAAGGCGCTGGCGATGATGCCCGAAACTGGTTTCACCAATAGTTACGGTCTTACCGAGACCAGTTCGACAATTGCGCTGTTGGGGCCAGAGGAACACCGCGCGGCCATCGCGTCGAACGATCCAAAGATCCGGGCGCGCCTCGGTTCGCTGGGCCAACCGCTTCCTACTGTGGAAATCGAGATTCGTGATGAGGATGGCAATGTCCTGCCTCCCGGCGAACCAGGCGAAATCTACGTTCGCGGCGAACAGGTTTCCGGCGAATACAAGGAGCGCAGCGCGCTTGACGCCGAAGGCTGGTTCCCCACTCGCGATGCCGGTTACATCGACGAGGATGGCTACCTGTTCCTTTCGGGTCGTGCCGATGACGTCATCGTGCGGGGCGGCGAAAACATGTCGCCGGGCGAGATCGAGGACGTGGTGCTCACCCATCCAGGCATCGCCGATGCGTGCGCAGTGGCCATCCCGTCAATCGAATGGGGTGAGGCTGTCGGCTTGGCCGTCGTCACCCGTGAACGCCACCAGAAGCCGAGCCATGACGAGATCAAGGAACTGGTCCGCGGACGTCTTCGCTCATCGCGCGTTCCCGAAAAGATCGTCTACGTCGCAGAGCTTCCGTACAACGAGATGGGCAAGCTGCTTCGCCGCAAGGTGAAAGACGTCCTTGCTGATTGAACCTGAGGCAGAAGAGCGCGGTCCGCCAATCCCGCTTTGGCGCTGGGCGGACCGGCAGCTTCGCGAGCTCGCTCGGATCACCGGATCGGATCGCATCGCCGCACTCGATGGTCTGACCATTGTCGGAGAACGTGGCTCTGCCCGCGATTTTGTCATCAGGGGCCGCCAATCAACCGGGGTGGGTGGAAGCCGGCTGCTTCCCACCCGCGATGGCAGCTGGTTTGCGCTTACCATCATGCGCGAGGAAGACCGCGCATACCTTCCCGCACTGTTCGGCAAGGAAGGTATGGAGAATGCCGACGAAGATATGATTGCGGCGGAAGTAGCTCTGCATGATAGTGCTGATCTGCTGGCCGCCGGTCGCATACTTGGCCTGCCCGTTGCCTGCGCCGACGAAGTACCCGCCTCTCCGCCTGTCGTGACTTTGACCGAAGGCGAATTGCGCAAGCGTCCCGCAAACCATCGCCCACTCATTGTCGATCTCTCTGCCATCTGGGCCGGGCCGCTTGCCGGGCACCTTCTCTGGCTGACCGGCGCGCAAGTCATCAAGGTGGAGAGTTACAAGCGCCCGGACATGATCCGGTCCAGCGATCCTCAGACCTTTGAGGTCATCAACCAGGGCAAGGATTGCATCGCCGTGGATCTGACGGACGAAGTGCAGCGCAATGCTCTGGTCGCGTTAATCCGCAAGGCTGACATTGTGTTGGAAGCCTCCCGCCCACGGGCGCTGCGCCAGCTAGGTATTGATGCAGATGCACTGGTGTGCGAGGTACCCGGCCTTGTGTGGCTTTCAATCACCGGCCACGGTGCTGTTGGTGAGCCCGCCGACTGGGTCGGAGTGGGCAATGATTGCGCCGTCGCCGGCGGCGTGAGCCGCGCCCTGGCCGATGTGACCGGAGAGATGGGCTATGTAGGCGATGCTCTTGCTGATCCATTGACTGGAATCACCGCTGCGCTGGAAGGCTGGCGGGCCTATCTTTCAGGCAGGGCGCAGCGTATCGGCTTTGCGATGAGTGCAATAACCGCTCATGCCCTTGCTGAAGAACGCGCATTTGACAGTGCCGCGCTGGACGCCGAGCTGCACGCGTGGGGCGGTGCGATTGGCAAGCTGTTCCCCCGGGTTCCGCGCCGCAAAATTGCAGAGCCGGTGCATGATCTTGGTGCGGATACTGAAAAATGGCTCGGAATTCACAGCCCATCCTGATCCGGAATGCAGAGGTCTGGAACCTTGGACAAAGAGACGTCCTGATCTCGCAAGGCAGGATCGCCCGCATCGGGAAGGATATCGCGTTCGATACAGCGTTAGTGGTTGATGCACGCAGAGGCGCCCTGCTGCCGGGTCTGCACGATCACCACATTCACCTCGCCGGAGAGGCGGTGCGCCACGCGTCCGTGTATTGCGGGCCGCCAGATGTGAAAACGTCCGATCACCTTACCAATGCTCTTCAGCGAGCGCCGGGATCGGGATGGATACGTGCGATCGGCTACCACGAAAGCGTGATGGGAGGTCTGCCTACGGCGCGCGAATTGGACCGCATCGTTTCCTACCGCCCGCTGCGGATGCAGCATCGCTCCGGGCGCATGTGGCTGCTGAACTCTGCGGCGCTTGAGGAATTACTGAAACTCGCGCCCGCTCCGCCGGGACTGGAACGCGACGGCTACGGCTTTACCGGGCACCTTTTCGACGAAGACGATTGGCTGCGCGCGACCTTGGGTAGCACACCGCCCAATTTTTCGGTGCTATCCGCGCGTCTTGCAACATCAGGCGTGACCGGTTTGACCGATATGTCCCCGCACAATGGGCCGGAAATGGCCCGTCACTTTGCGTCCGAAGCCCATCGGGGGGCATTGGTGCAGAACTGCATGCTTGCCGGCTCGGTAGACCTTTCGGCGGCGCCAGCCCAGGGATGGACTCTCGGCCCGGTAAAGCTTCACCTGCTCGAAGCTGACCTGCCTTCTTTTGATGACGCCGTCTGCCTCGTCGCCCGTGCGCATCATGGGGGCCGCGCGGTTGCCATTCATTGCGTGTCCGAAGTGGAGCTGGTTTTCGCCCTCGCCGTTCTAGAGCAAGCGGGAGTGCAAGCTGGCGACCGGATCGAACATGCCTCCGTCACGCCGCCGCCCCAACTCGCGCAAATCGCAGAGATGGGCCTGTCCGTCTGCACGCAACCGCATTTCCTCACCGAGCGGGGCGACCAATATTTGACCGATGTAGAACCGCGCCTGCTGGGCGATCTTTACCGGCTGAAGAGCTTTGCCGAGGCAGGCATAGCGATTGCCGGTGGCAGCGATGCGCCATTTGGTTCCGCTGATCCGTGGGCGGCTATGCGCGCTGCCGTCTCCCGCCGAACCCGTTCCGGCAATGTGATCGGCGCAGCAGAGGCACTTTCGCCTGAAGAAGCGCTCGGCCTCTATCTCGCCAGCCCAGACGATCTGACGCAGCAACGTGCAATTGAACCGGGCGCTCCTGCAGACCTGTGTCTGCTTGATCGTCCGTGGAGCCAAGCACGTGAGACACTATGCGCGGATGATGTGCGCATGACGATAATATCAGGCCGGGTCGTCCACGATGGCGTCGATCAATCCCCAGTCGAGCGCGCGGCGAGCTGATAGCCGCTTACCGGATAGAATCATCTGGCCCGCCCGCTGCCGGCCAATCCTGCGCGTCAACGAAACGCAGCCACCCGCGCCCGGCAATATGCCCATCGACAGTTCCGGAAGCTGGAACCACGCATTGCTTGTCGCTGTTATCCGAGTGGCAAAGGCGGCAATTTCCAATCCCGCCCCTATACAAGCTCCTTGAATATGAACGGACAGCTTGTCTGCACAACGCACAGCCATGCGTGCCGGCAAGGTCAGCGTCCGGATCGAATGGGCCGTTGCCGGATCTTTTGAGGTGCCGAACTCAGACAAGTCCGCGCCAAGACTGAACGCCTTGCCTTTGGCTCGCAGAGTTACCGTCTCTATGGATGGATCAATCGCCGCAAGCGCAAACGCTTCATAAAGACCATCGCGCATCGGGCGATCGATAGCATTGCCCGCAAAGGGGCGGTCCATCACTACATCCAATCGATCTCCATCACGACTGACCCGAACGATGCCCGGATCTTCGGATGCTGCAGCGTTTCCTGCCTGCCATGCCAGATGTTCTTCGCTCCGTTGAAGCATTGCATAGGCGAACGACTCGGCCGTCATCCCATCCTCTGGCGATAGCGGCGGCAACATACGCAACAGCTGGACTATTGCGGCGCCCGCGCGGGGTGCAGCCAGAACCCGACTTAGGATTGCATCAAGCTCGCCCGGCGAATCTACAACGACGTCCACCAGATCAGCTGCCGGTTCCGATCCAACACCAATGCCCACCACCGGACAAGGCGGCAAAACCAGTTGGCCGGGCCTTTCAGTAATTCGCAGGTCCACGAATGCGATCGGCCTGTCCCACACTTCGGCACCCGTCCAGAAGGCCGCCAGGTCTGCGCCGAACTCATACCCGTTCATAATCCATCCGCCCGTTTGATCGCCCGCTGATTCCGCGAATCAGCGCACGGCTAATCGAAACAATGCCAACGTGCATTTAGTAACGATCCCGCACTTTCCCCCTGCAACAAATCCAGACCTGGAGTGCGCGTTATCTGCGGGCCTTGCAATTACTAAACTAGGTGATAAAAAAACGACAGCGCTTCATTTCATGTCGAAACAAGCTGCTCCCCCCGCGACTGGTGGGGCAACAAAAAAACGTGGAGAAGATGATGACAACGGCCCGTGGTTCGTCAAACAAAGCCAAGATCGCTCGCCGAGTGGTGGAAGTTCTGGAGTTCTTTGACGACAATCACCCTCAAGCCACGGTGATGGATATCGTGCGGCGCTATGATCGCCCCCAGTCCAGCACGTCTGAACTCCTTTCCAGCCTCGTTGAGCTTGGGTTGCTGCATAAAGATCCCTACTCACGGTCCTATCGCCCGACTGTTCGCGCCGCCCTGCTGGGCGCGGCTACTCAAGCGGAGATTGTGCGGGATGGCAGGCTGGTCCGCTTCATGGACCGCCTTGCCGCGCAAACGGGTCTGTCCGTAATCCTTTACGGCAAAATCGGACTTGAAGCGCAGATCGTGAATCTGCGTCACGGAGCCCAATCCCCTGCCTGGGTGAAGAGCAAATTCTTTGGCGGGATGAAGGAAGCCATGACCCGGAACGCAGCGGGATGGTTGCTACTTTCCACCCTTGAACCGGGCATGGTTGAAGGGGCTCTTCGTCGGCTGAATGCCGAAGCGGACGACGCCAACAAGTTCATCCAGCGGGAAATGCACGAGCGCATTACGGAAGCGGCGCAGACCAATATCGCGACCGGCCCGGCCGGTTTCGGATCAAGCGGCAGTATGGTTGCCACCCTTCTCCCCGGTTGTCCGGAGGAAAGCCCGCTTGCCGTGGGCATCGTGCTCAACCGCGATACGGCAGCGGCCCCCTCGATTCTGGCTCAGTACATTGAACAGGCGGCAGAAGCCTATCTGGGCGAGCGTCCTGCAGCGCCAGTACAAAGGCTCATCACCGCAGCCTGACTTCGGCACATGTAAGCCGCTTTAGTGTGAGCCGCGCAACCTTTCCCGGCTATCGCGGATTGCCAGTGCAATAAGGTGCGCGCTTGCACCTCCTAAATCATACTCCCTTGATGCCCGGCCATGCGCGACCATTGCCAGATAATTGGGCATGGTGCGCACAGTTACCGTACGCTCCAAGCCGGTAATCAGCACTGCCCCAATGGACCGAATTTGCTCATCAGGCTTGAGTAAATCATTCAGCCCCAACTGCATCTGAAGGCTCTCTATCAATGGATAGACCGCTTCAAAACGATGGCGGAGCATCCGTTCATCGCCGGCATCTGACATCTGGTTGCGCAGGTGCAGAACGGGCGCATGCTCATGCCAAAAATCCAGATACTTGAGCCAAAACTCCATGCACTTCTGGTGCACGTCCTCATCCGGCCAATAGTTCCGGATAACTTGCATATAGCTGTCAGCAGCCGTGGCCATCACAGGCTCCAGCACGGCGATCATCAGTTCATGCGCGTCGTTGAAGTAGTTGTAGAGCGAGCTCATACCCAAAGACGCCTCGCGGGCAACCGCGCTGAGGGAGAAAGGCTCCGTCCGGCGTTCTTCGAGCAACTGAATCGCCGCGTGGATAATCCGCTCCCGCGTTTCGCGACCTTTACGCCCAAAGCGCTGACCATTGAGGTTGTGCGTTACAGCTTCACACGCCTGCGCAATCGCGAAGTCCAGCGGCCGTACCGCTGGACTTCCCTGAACTTCCTGGTTGTCACCGAGGGCGACTGCGTAGTTCACTCTGCAGCTTCAGCCTGTTGCACCGGCCAAGCAATGGTCTTGACCTCGGTATATTCTTCGATGCCTTCCTGGCCCCACTCACGACCGATGCCGCTGTGCTTGTAACCGCCGAAAGGCAGGTCACCCGCAATTGCCATGCCGCCGTTGACGCTCATCGATCCGGTGCGAACCGAGCGGGCGATCTTCATGGCACGATCAAAATCGCCTGAGGCAACGCCGCCAGCAAGGCCATACTTGCTGTCATTAGCGATGCGGATCGCATCTTCATCATCCTCGAACGGGATCACGACCAGCACCGGGCCAAAAATTTCTTCCTGAGCAATGCGCATGTCGTTGGTAACATCTACGAAGCAGGTCGGCTCAATGAAGAAGCCGCCGCCCTTGTCCGGACGTGACTTGCCACCAGCAAGCAATGTAGCTCCCTCGTCCTGGCCGATCTGGATATAGCTCATGATGCGATCTTGCTGCTTCTTGGAGATGACCGGCCCCATGATCTGGTCTTGAGCGTTGATATCACCCCAGTTGTCACCCAGATAACCATAGGCGCCCTTCAAGATTTCCTTGGCTTCCTCATAACGGCTGCGAGGCACCAGCAGGCGCGACTGAACGGCGCAGCCCTGTCCGGCGTGGACGATCAACATGGACATGCCAACGTCCATCGCAAAGTTCGGTGCATCGTCGAGTACGATCTTCGCCGACTTGCCGCCTAGCTCAAGAAACACGCGCTTCATGGTTTTCGCGCCCTGTTCCATGATGTGCTGGCCCACCGCGGTCGACCCGGTGAAGGAGACGAGGTCAACCCGCGGATCCTGCACCAGCATTTCACCAGCGAGAGCGGGATCTTGCCCGAACACCACCTGCAGCACGCCCTTCGGGAAGCCAACCTTCTGGGCCAGCTCGCCGAAAATCGCACCTTCGCCCGGCGTATCCGGCGCAGGCTTCAGGATCACGGTGCACCCCGCCAGAAGGGCCGCGACGACCTTGCCGATGTTCACATAGAGAGGAACATTCCACGGTGTGATGGCGGCTACAACGCCTGTGGGTTCACGCACCGCAATGCGCTTGCTGGTCGATCCGGCGAGTGCACTGAACCGCTCTCCGTGATCCTTTTCCCATTCGATGTTCTTGAAGGCGCTCAAGTAATCGTCCCAGCCGTCCATCGCCATGCTGTAGTGCGCAAGGTTGCAGTTCAGGCGCGTCGCACCTGCTTCATTAACGGCGATATCATGGATGAGCTGCTTGTTTTCAATAAAGGCGTCGCGCAGCTTGGTGACCAGTTCAACACGCTTTTCGCGGTTTTCGGCAGAGCCCCAGTTCGTTTCGTCAAACGCGCGGCGCGCAGCCGCGATAGCCGCCTCGATGTCCTCTTTCGTGGCATCGGCTGCCTTGCCAACAGGCTCACCCGTCCACGGGCTGATAACGTCATAGGTTGCACCATTGCTGGCGCCACGAAGTTCACCGTCGATAAAGAGCTTTGCTTCGGGAAGAGTGGTCATTTTCGGTCGGTCCTTGAAATACTTGCGAGGGGGATTCGATCAGGGGCGGCGTCCACCGACGTTCACATGCGTGACGCGGAAATCGGGCTGCAAATCAAGCAGAGTGCGGAAAACGTCCGTCACGTGCATGCATTCGGTAAGAGGGTCTTCAGCAAGATTGCGGCCAATCTTCATGTTCTCTTCAAAAAACTTGATCGCGGTTTCCTGTTCCCAACTAGAACTGCTGGCTGTCATTCCGCCGCCATCCAGCATTGGTCCTGCGCGCACGAGGCAGACGCGAATGCCATCACCCTTCACTTCATCGACCAGCGCTTCAGTAAAGCGTTCCAAGCCCATCTTGGTGGCCTGGTAGAGTGAAAGCATCGCGAACGGTTCTTTCACCGATTCACTGCTGACGTTGATGATCTGCGCGCCGCGCTCCATCATGCCCAACGCTTCACGGCAGGTGTAGATCGGCCCGATAAAGTTCGAACGAACCATCTCTTCGATCAGTTCATCGGTAAAATCTCGAACCATCATCGGCTTGTAATAAGCCGCGTTGTTGATCAGTACGTCGATAGTCGCATGGCGCTGTTTGATCGCGGCGAAGGCTGCGCGAACAGAATCTGCCGACGCAACATCGCACTCGACCGCGAAGTGCGGTTCGCCCAACTCGTCAGCCACGGCCTGAACCTTGGAAAGTGTGCGACCGAGCAGAACGACGGTTTCCCCGTCCCCGGCAAAACGACGTGCCAACGCACGCCCCAGCCCAACACCTGCTCCGGTAATTACGATAACCTTACCCACGATACCTCCCCAAATTCAGCTTCTTCTTCTGCCAATAGATAGCGTTGCGCAATCGGCCTGACCATCGCGAGAGCGATAACAGCCCAACGTGCGCAAACTTATTCGAGAATCAGACGCGACAACTTCAGCCGGGCAATTTTCCAGCCCGCCTGCGTGTTCTGATATTCTTCGTGATAATGGCCATAGCCCGTCATTTTATTGCCATCAGGCCAGATAAGCCGGTCCTGCATTGCCCAGATCACGT
>JAZQRJ010000011.1:0-9478 GCA_045629505.1 Novosphingobium sp. | reverse complement strand
CGAACCGCTTACCTTCCGCAGCGGCCATCGCATGAAGAACCGTTTCGTGCTGGCTCCCCTCACCAATCAGCAAAGCCACGACGACGGCATGCTGTCTCAGGAGGAGCATGATTGGTTAGTGATGCGCGCCAAAGGAGGGTTCGGTGCGGTGATGACTGCGGCGGCCTATGTTCAGTTGGGCGGCAAAGGTTTTGAAGGCCAGTTCGGTGTGGACGAGGACCGTTTTAATTCGGCGCTTGAAGCTCTGGCTCGGGACATCAAGGCTTACGATAGTCTTGCCATTGTGCAACTTTATCACGCCGGCCTGCGTGCGGTTTCGGGGCGCGAAATAGTTGCTCCTTCGGATGATGAAACGACTGGAGGCCGCGGGCTGACCACCGCTGAGGTGGAAGAGATGATCGAGGCATTCATCTCGTCCGCGCAGCGGGCACAGGCCGCGGGTTTTGACGGCGTGGAGCTGCACGGTGCGCATTCTTATCTGCTTTGCCAGTTCCTGAGCAGCGAGCTCAATCGGCGGGATGATCAATACGGAGGTTCGCTGGAGAATCGGGCCCGCCCGATACGAGAGATCATTGCCGGTATCCGTCAGCGCTGTGGCTCCGGTTTCAACCTTGGCCTGCGCCTCTCTCCGGAGCGTATGCAAATCCGTACAGATGAAGCGCTGGAGCTTTCGGGGCAGCTGCTGGCAGAAGGCAATCTCGATTACCTCGACATGTCCTTGTGGGATTGTTTCAAAGAACCAGAAGACGAACAGTTCAAGGGCAAGCCGCTGATCGAATGGTTTACCGCACTCGACCGCGGCGATACGCGCCTTGGCGTGGCGGGCCAGATCCGCAGCGGCAAGACCGCCAAGGCTTGCCTCGATGCAGGGGCGGATTTTGTGCTGGTCGGGCGTGCAGCGATTGCTGAACACGATTTCCCGCTGCGGGTGGCGCAAAATCCTGATCACGAGATGCCGACGCCGCCGTTCTCACGCGATTATTTGAGTGCGGAAGGCATCAGCCCGGTTTTCATGGACTACCTGAACAATTTTGCCTTCGTTGAGAAGGCTTGATCCCGCAAGGCGACGCCGCCGGTCAGGCGGCGTTGTCTATGCCAAGTTCGGATAACTTGCGGTAAAGCGTTGATCGCCCGATGCCAAGACGCCGGGCGACTTCGGTCATGCGGCCTCGATAATGGCCAATTGCCAGTCGAATGACGTCGGCCTCGATGTCCTCAAGTGAGCGCAGGTGGCCGTCCGACGTATAGAGGGTGACACCCGCGCTTTCCTGTACCGGGGTAGACAGGGCGGCTGAGTTGGTGCTGCCGATCAAATTTGTCAGCTGGGGGAAGTCGGATGCCGTCAATGCGTCCCCATCGCAGAACACAGCAGCGCGGAACAGCACGGCCTGAAGCTGTCGGACATTGCCCGGCCAGTCATAGGCCGCCAGTAGTGATAGTGCCCCGTCGGTGAGGCCGAGCTGGCGCAAGCCTGGTTGCTCTCCAATTCTCGCCAGGAAATAACGGCAAAGCGCCGGGATGTCGCCCACACGCTCCTGCAAAGGTGGGAGATGGATGTGGACGGAGGCCAGCGCTTCGGCCAGTTCTGGAAGGAACATGCCCGCATCGACAAGTTCCTTAAGCGGCTGATTGCTTTGTACAATAAGGCGCACATCAATGCGGAAACTGTGGCGGGCGCCGATGGGCCTAACGTCGCCCCGCCGGATAGATTCAAGGAGTCTTTCCTGCACAGGTTCCGGCAGCCGATCGATTTCGTCCAGAGCGAGAGTGCCGCCATCGCAATGCTGCAAGGCGCCCACGTGCCGTTCAAACGCGCCGGGGAAGGCGCCTTTCTCGTGGCCAAAAAGCACCGATTCGACAGAACTCACCGGGATGCCGCCGATGTTGACGATACGGAGTGGCATTTTCGCTCGCGCTGATGCGGCGTGCATGGCGCGCACCAGCATCTCCTTGCCGGTTCCGCGCTCACCCTCGATCAACACTGGACCGTGACCACGCGCGGCCTTCGCCGCAACTGCAAGCGCCTTCCGGAAATTCGGGGAGGCACCAACCATACTGTCGAAGTCCACCTGTGACGGCATCTTTTCCGTCAGCGGGGCCAGTTCGTCACGCGGGGATTCCCGAGTGGTCGTTGTTCGCAAGGCCTGCATCACTCGGTCAGGAGAGACGGGCTTGATCAGATAATCGCTCGCCCCGGCACGCATGGCTTCCACGGCCAGCAATGGCGAGGAGCTGGTTGTCAGCATCAGGATAGGAAGGGCCGGACGCCGCGATTTCAGCTCGGCGATCAGTGCGCAGGCATCATCGCCCGGCACCCAGTGATCGAGAATAATGGCGTCAAGCTGCATGCCTTGCCGTGTGCCAAGCATTGCAATGGCGGTTTCAGCGTCTTTCGCGATGATCGTGCGCCAGCCTTCGCGTGTTGCGAGAGCAGAAATAAGCCGGCATTGCGCCGGTTCATCGTCAATCAGCATTAGCAGTCGGGTTTCGTTATCCGCCATGCCCAACACTTGGCTCCCTCAATGTTTGCCGAGCGATGAATAGACCGACTAAGTAAAGACAGGATTAAGGGTGTTCACAGCTTGATTGGGGTTGAGCGCGAGCGGCGGCGAAGCTAGAGCTTGTGCCAGTTTGCTGTTCTTGATGGAGTTTAAAGTACATGGCATCGGTACACGACATGGATAAAGCCCGCGGAACCTACACCGGGTTTACCGCCATGGTTAAGTGGGGCACTTTGGTTTCCATCGCTGCGGTTGCACTGGTCATTGTGCTGATCACGTGACCTTTGAATGATTTCCTCCCCGCTTATCGCGGTTTTGAAGGAGCGCGCCGCAGGCGAAAGCCGCGTTGCGGCGACGCCGGAAACCGTTCGTAAGCTGATTGCCCTGGGCGCCACCTTACGAATTGAGCGCGGGGCAGGGGAAACGGCACAGATTTCCGATACGGATTTTGAGGCGGCGGGCGCGATTATCGGGTCCGCCGCTAAAGTTTTGCGCGATGCAAATGTGGTCCTGGCAGTCCAAGGTCCAGAGCCTGATATGCTCGACGGTGTTGCGCCCGGTGCGTGGATCGTTGGCGGGTTGGATCCGTTTGGCAGGCGCGACCGCGTAGAAGCATATGCGGCGGCAGGGGTGGAGGCGCTCGCGCTGGACCTCATGCCGCGCATCACTCGCGCACAATCCATGGATATCTTGTCCTCGCAATCAAACCTTGCCGGTTACAAAGCGGTGCTGGCCAGCGCGAATGTCTTTGGCCGCGCCTTTCCGATGATGATGACAGCCGCGGGCACGATCACGGCAGCGCGCTGCTTCGTAATGGGCGTGGGGGTCGCGGGTTTGCAGGCGATTGCAACCGCACGGCGGCTTGGGGCGCAAGTTTCGGCAACGGACGTGCGATCCGCAACGCGCGAGCAGATTGAGTCGCTGGGCGCAAAGCCGATCTTCGTTGAACAGGTCGCCGGGATAGAGGGCGAGGGCAGTGGGGGCTATGCCACCGAAATGTCCGAGGAATATCGTTCCGCTCAGGCGCAGCTGGTCTCAGGCCACATTGCCCGGCAAGACATCGTCATTACCACGGCATTGATCCCCGGGAAACTTGCGCCGCGCCTCATAACCGATGCCCAGATCGCCACCATGAAGCGCGGCAGTGTCATCTTCGACCTGGCTGTGGCGCAAGGTGGCAACGTTGAAGGATCGATACCGGATCGGGTGGTGGAACGGCACGGCGTTACCATCCTTGGCTATTCCAATGTGCCTGCGCACATGCCTGCCGATGCTTCTGCGCTGTTCGCCCGAAACGTCTATAATTTTCTTTCCGCCTTTTGGGACGCGAAGAGGGGGCACCCAGTTCTGGATGCCGAGATTGGTGATGCAATTCGCCTGACCAAAAACGGCAGGATCGTGAACGAGAGGATGTTGGGGTGACGGCGGGCGTTCGCAATCACCACGGGGAGGATTGAGAACGCCTATGGATTTTGTCGGGGTCCTTTCGATCTTCGTGCTCGCCTGCTTCGTGGGCTATTACGTGGTCTGGTCAGTCACTCCTGCGCTCCACACTCCGCTGATGGCGGTGACGAACGCGATTTCCTCCGTGATCATCGTTGGCGCTCTGATCGCGGCGGCCAGCGCAGGCAGCCCGATTGCCAAATGGCTGGGGCTGACCGCGATCGTCCTGGCGTCGATCAACATCTCCGGCGGGTTCGCCGTCACGGCACGAATGCTGGCGATGTATCGCAAGAAGGATCGCCCGGCAGCGAGGGGTGACAAGCCGTGAGCGCGCCTGCGATAAATCCCTGGGTGGCGCTGGCCTATCTCGTGGCTGGCGTTTGTTTCATCCTCGCGCTTCGCGGATTGTCTCACCCCAGAACGTCGCGGCGCGGCAATCGCCTTGGCATGGCGGGTATGCTCATCGCGGTGGTTACGACACTGCTTACGCATCAGATCGCCAGCCTGCCTGAAATCCTGATCGCGGTCGCAATCGGGGGCGGCATCGGCTTTGTGATTGCCCGGCGAATCCAGATGACGGCAATGCCGCAGCTTGTCGCCGCATTTCACTCGCTCGTCGGCCTTGCGGCCGTGTTGGTGGCCTGCGCGGCATTTCTGGATCCGACTGCATTCGGGATCACGGATGCCACTGGCTTGATCCAGGATGCCAGCCGGATAGAGATCGTGTTGGGCGCGGCAATCGGTGCGATCACATTCTCTGGCTCGGTCATCGCCTTTGCGAAGCTGAACGGCAACATGAGCGGCACGCCGATCCTGCTGCCGGGCCGGCATTTCATTAATCTAGGCGTGCTGCTGGCCATCGCGTTCTTTGCGTTCGGCTTCTGGCATGGCCAGTTTGCGCTGGATTTCTGGCTGGTGCTCGGCCTGGCGTTTCTGTTGGGTTTTCTCCTCATCATTCCTATTGGCGGCGCGGACATGCCCGTAGTGGTGTCCATGTTGAACAGCTATTCGGGCTGGGCAGCGGCGGCGATGGGCTTCACGCTGCACAACACGGCCATGGTGATTACCGGCGCATTGGTCGGCAGCTCTGGGGCGATCCTGTCATACGTCATGTGCCGGGCCATGAACCGTAGCTTCATTTCGGTAATTGCCGGGGGCTTTGGAGCGGAGGATGGCGCCGGCAGGGGCGAGCGGACAGATCGTCCGTGGAAGCGTGGCTCTGCCGAAGATGCGGCCTTCATTATGAAGGAGGCCGGGCAGGTCATCATCATTCCTGGCTATGGTATGGCGGTCGCGCAGGCGCAGCATGTGCTCCGCGAAATGACGGATATGCTGAAAGCTATGGGTGTAACTGTGAAGTACGCCATCCATCCGGTTGCAGGCAGAATGCCGGGACATATGAACGTATTGCTGGCCGAAGCTAATGTGCCTTACGACGAGGTGTTCGAATTGGAGAACATCAATGGCGAGTTCGCGCAAACCGATGTTGTCTTCATCATCGGGGCCAATGACGTGGTCAATCCGGCTGCCAAGACCGACCGGGGTTCTCCGATCTATGGCATGCCCGTATTCGATGTGGAGAAGGCCAAGACAATCTTTTTCATCAAACGTTCAATGTCCGGCGTGGGATATGCGGGTGTTGATAACGAAGTGTTTTATATGGACCAGACGATGATGCTACTCTCTGACGCGAAGAAGATGGTGGAGGATATCTTAAAAGCCTTGCAGGATTGAGCGTAATTTCCGCGCATGACTGGACGGGGCGCATTTTGTTGCGATAGGGCAGGTATCTGACCTGGATAAACTCATCCGCGAAAGGATAACTGCGAGTGCGGAAGATCGGCCTGATCGGCGGCTTGAGCTGGTATTCAACGCGAACATATTACGAACACATCAATCTAAGTATTCAGGCACGGGCTGGCGTCCACGCAAGCGCCCCGATGTTGATCGAAAGCCTGGAGTTTTCGCAGCTAGTGCGGCTCTCCACTGCTGAAGATTGGAAAAGGGCAGCTCACGAGCTTTCGCGCAGCGCTCAAAGGCTTGAACAGGCAGGCGCAACTGCCCTGCTGATCGGTGCTAATTCGATGCACAAGGTCTATGATATTGTGGCCGGTGCCGTTTCAATCCCGATCCTCCATATTGCGGATTGCGTGGGCGAACGCATGGTGAAAGATGGAATTCGGCGGGCGGCTTTGCTGGGCACGCGCAACGTGATGATAGAAAGTTTCTACCGCCAGAAGTTGGTATCGCGCGATATTGAATTGTTGCCGCCGAATATGAATCTCGTCGAAACGCTGGACCGGATAATCTACGACGAACTGATCCTCGGCAATGGATCGCGCCAGTCTGAGCGCGAATTGAAATCGATCATCACCACCCTGGGTCAGGATGGCGCCGAAGCTATCGTGCTTGGTGCTACTGAACTGGAGAAGGTGGTGGACGTGGATGCTAACGTGCTGCCGATCTACGATTGCACGAAGATCCATTCAGACGCGGCGGTGGATTGGATTCTGGGGAATAGCTGAGTTGGCGCTGGCCCCTTTCGCTTCTAATCCCGAGCATTCGCGCGGGCGCGAGTTTCCGCTGGAGAGCGGCGGCGCGCGGGGGCCGCGCAGTGCCTATCAGCGCGATCGGGATCGCGTAATCCATTCGATCCCGTTCCGTCGTCTGCGACACAAGACGCAGGTGTTTGTCGCGCCGGACGGCGATCATTACCGGGTTCGGCTGACGCACAGCTTGGAAGTCGCGCAGATTGCCCGCGTCATCGCCCGCGACTTGGGTCTGAACGAGGATTTGACCGAGGCGTTGGCGCTGGCTCACGATATTGGGCACACCCCCTTCGGCCATGCGGGGGAGGAGGCGCTGTCCAACGCGCTCGTCAACGCGGGCGGGTTCGATCACAACGCGCATTGTCTGCGCACGCTGATGCGGATTGAATCACCTTATTGCGAGCATGACGGGCTCAACCTCACCTGGGAAACGTTGGAAGGCCTCGCCAAGCATAACGGTCCGGTCACAAAGCCGGGCTGGGCGCTGGAGCAGCTAGATGCCGAATATCCCCTGGACCTTTTGACCTGGCCTTCGCTGGAAGCGCAGGTCGCCGCAATTTCCGACGACATCGCCTATGACAATCACGATATCGATGACGGGCTGCGAGCGGGCTTCCTCGATTTTGATGAACTGGTTGCGCAGCCCTTCGTTGCCGACCGCTGGCGGGAGGTGGAGCGCAGATATCCCCAAGCACCTGGGGACCGCAAACTGGCCGAATTCGTACGCAGTCAGATCGGCGTGATGGTCAACGATGTGCTAGCGGAAACGCGCAAGCGCACGCAGGGCATGACCGATGTTGCGGATATTCGCGCCGCCGGTCGGGCATGCGCGGCTTTCTCTCCGGAAGTTCAGGCGCAGGAGCGCGATTTCAAACGCTTCATGTACGAAAAGCTCTATTACCATCCTGAGCAGCTCGAAACCTCGCGCCGGGCAAAGCTCATCGTGGCGGAACTTTTTGCCGCCTATTCGCAGGAGCCGGTCCTGATGGCCGAAGAGTGGCTGGACCATATGCCTCGCCACGAACCCGATCGCAGCCGGCACATCGCTGACTATATTGCCGGAATGACGGACAGGTTCGCCATCTCGCGCCATGCCGAGATATACGGTCACACGCCTGATAATCTGCGCAACGTCTGATCGGAAGGATGAAGGCCGGAAACATCACCAAGCGTTTATGCCTTGTCGGCTCTACGGGGCTGGTGGGCGGGGCCGTGATACAGGCGGCAGTGGGCCGGAGGGATGTTCGCATCATCGGCGTTGCGCGAAGGGAAATTCCCTTGCCTGCTGGTGCGCGAATGGAGATGCTGCTGGCCGATCCGGCTAACTGGGATCAGGCGATTGCTGCGTCCAACGCCCATGTTCTCGTTTGTGCACTCGGTACGACGATCCGCGAGCAGCAAGGGGATCAGGCCGCCTTCCGAGCAGTAGATTTCGATCTGGTGCTATCCTGCGCCCGGGCGGCGCGGGAAGCGGCGATCGATCACATGATTGTGGTGTCCTCGGTCGGCGCTGATTCTGGATCAAGCAAGTTCTACCTGCGCACAAAGGGCGAAATGGAGGTGGAGCTTCGCAAGGCTGGTCTGCGCCGTCTGGACATTCTTCGCCCCAGCCTGCTGCTGGGACATCGCACGGAATCGCGGCCGCTTGAACGGGCTGCCATCACGCTTGCGCCGCTGATGAACCTGTTCCTGCATGGAGGCTTGCGCAAGTATCGGGCGATCAATGTGCGCACGATTGCCGACGCTATATTTGCGCTGGCGCATGAGCGATCGGCCGGACGCTTCACTCATGAATATGACGCGATGCACTATGCCATTCGGCGCGGTGGAGAGTTTCCAGAGGTAGTCTCCCGTGGTTGATTGACTTTACCTGTCCGCTTTGCTCTTGCTTCGATGATCGCTGACAGCCGCGCCAAGAATGCTTGGAGCTCCATTGCTGGAGAATTGCGGACAGGTGTGTTGCAATGCGCAGGAGCGGTTGGCTTGACCGAAGTTCACGAAGAATCTGAAGAAGACGTATCGCTGGAGCCTCAAGAGCTTCCGCTCGATGCCTGGCACCGCGCTCGCGGTGCTCGCATGGTCGAGTTTGCGGGGTACTGGATGCCGGTGCAATACGAAGGCATCATGGCAGAACATCTCTGGACGCGGGAGAATGCGGGCCTTTTCGATGTCAGCCATATGGGCCAGCTTGGCGTGTCGGGAGATGACGCCGCTGCCGCACTGGAGGCGTTGCTGCCGGGCGATATTGCCGGGCTGAAGGAAGGCCGCGTGCGCTATTCGTTGCTGCTCGATGAAAATGGCGGCGTGCTCGACGACCTAATGGTCACGAACACGGGCAAGGATTATGCTCTGGTCGTCAACGGAGCGACCAAGTGGGATGATATCGGTCATCTGAGAGAGCATCTGTCCGACGAAATTACGCTCAGCCATCTGGACGAACAGGCGTTGCTGGCGCTCCAAGGGCCAAAGGCGGAGCAGGCACTCGCCCGGCTCGGGCTTGAGCCTGAAAATGATGCAGGGGTGCCGTTGGCCGATCTTCGCTTCATGGAATCCGGTCTTTATCTGTGTAAGGCCGGAGACTGGGCATAAGCCGCACGGGCTACACCGGCGAAGATGGTTTTGAGATTTCAATTAGCGCAGACGATGTGGAGTCGCTGGCTGACGCACTTGTGGCTCAGCCCGAAGTGATGCCCATCGGCCTTGGCGCGCGGGATTCGCTCAGGCTTGAGGCTGGCCTGCCGCTCTATGGCCATGACCTGACGCCGGAAATCGATCCTGTCAGCGCGGGGCTGACCTTTGCCATCGCCAATCGCCGTCGCACCGAAGGGGGCTTCCTTGGTGCGGACCGCTTGCTGGACTTGCTCTGGCAGGGGCCAAACCGCGTTCGCGTTGGGCTTGCCCTGGAAGGCCGCATGGCCGCTCGTGAAGGTGCGGAAGTTTTTGCAGGCGACACGCCGATCGGCATTGTTACCTCGGGCGGGTTTT
>JAZQRJ010000010.1:0-45892 GCA_045629505.1 Novosphingobium sp. | reverse complement strand
CGATCAGACGTCCGGCCTGATCCCAATCGGTAATGTCGGCCGCACAGGCAATCGCTCTGCCACCTTCGGCGCGAATGTCGGCGGCCACTTTTTCAGCCAGCTCCGCATCAACATCGTTGACGACGACCAAGGCGCCCTGACGCGCCGCGCCCTTTATGCAGGCTTCACCGATACCGCGACCGGAACCGGTGATGACGATCGCCTTGCCATCCAGCAGCGCCATTGCTCTCTCCCCTTCCCGCTTAGAGTGGCGGATGGGGAGCTCAAATCAAAGGAGATATTTTGTAAGGTCGCTGCCGCGGGCCAGATCAACCCTGGCCAGGATAACGCTCAAACTCAGGCAGATCGTCCAGTCCGGTCATGTAGGCCAGCCGCTCCGCAGTCTGGATATGAATCTGCGGAGGCAAAGCATCGGGATCGTCCAAAGTCCCGCCCTGCACGTCTATGATGCCAAGCAGCACCGCCTCGTTACGATAGGTGATGCTCGTGCCGCAGACCGGGCAGAAGCTCCACACTGCGTTCTCAGACGAGTTGTAATCGCGCAGTTCGCCCTGCTCCAACGTGAAGCTTTCTGCCGGAAAGGCGGCCCAGTGCGCCATCGGCGCGCCCGTCGACTTGCGACAATCATTGCAATGGCAAATCGCGGAATGCGCCGGCTCACCAGTAAGCCTATATCTCACCGCACCGCATTTGCACCCACCCGCTAGTTCCATTCCGGTCCTCCTCATCAGAGGAAGAACATTAATGGAACAACCCAGCTGCTACAAGATGTACTTCGAAAGGTCGCTGTCCTGCGCCAGATCGGTCAACCGGTCACGCACATAACCGGCATCGATAATGACGGTTTCTCCCCCGCGATCTTCGGCTTCATAGCTCAGGTCTTCAAGCAGACGTTCCATAACCGTCTGCAAGCGGCGTGCGCCGATATTCTCGACCGATTCGTTCACTTGCGCAGCAATCCGTGCCACTTCGCTCACTGCATCGTCAGTGAAATCAAGCGTCACCTTCTCAGTCGCCAGCAACGCAATATATTGCTCAACCAGATTGGCGCGCGTTTCCGAAAGAATGCGCACGAAATCTTCTTCGGTCAGAGCCTTCAATTCCACGCGGATCGGCAGACGCCCCTGCAATTCGGGCAGCATGTCAGACGGCTTGGCGACATGGAATGCGCCCGAAGCGATGAACAGCACATGGTCCGTCTTCATGGGACCATACTTGGTCGCAACGGTAGTGCCTTCGATCAGCGGCAGCAGATCGCGTTGCACGCCCTCGCGGCTAACCGAACCACCGCGCACATCGGAAACAGCAATCTTGTCGATCTCGTCAAGGAAGACGATGCCGTTGGTTTCCGCATTCTGAAGCGCGACACGGGCGACATCGTCCTGGTCCATGCGCTTTTCGGACTCTTCATCCACCAGCTTGTCCCAGGCTTCAGGCACCTTCAACTTGCGCCGCTTGAGGTTTTGCCCCCCAAACGCCTTGCCCATAATGTCCGATAAATTGATCATACCGACAGAGCCCATGCCGGGAATCTCCATCGGCGCGTTGGGCGCGTCTTCGACTTCAATTTCGACTTCGGTGTCGTTCATCGCATTTTCGATGATGCGCTGACGGAAGCTGGCACGGGTTGCTTCCGACGCGTTCTCGCCGACCAGAGCATTGAGCAGGCGCTCCATCGCCGCCTGACTGGCTGCTTCACGCACCGATTCGCGGCGACGGTCCTTTTCCAGCCGAATCGCCTCTTCAACCAGATCGCGCGCGATCTGTTCGACATCGCGACCCACATAGCCAACCTCAGTGAACTTGGTGGCTTCCACCTTCACAAATGGCGCATCGGCAAGCTTTGCCAGACGGCGGCTGATCTCTGTCTTGCCGCAACCCGTGGGCCCGATCATCAGGATGTTCTTGGGCGTCACCTCATCCCGCAGCTCAGCAGGCAGGCGCTGCCGCCGCCAGCGGTTACGCAGCGCGACCGCCACCGCCCGTTTGGCTTCAGGCTGGCCAATGATGTGTTGATCCAAAGTGGCGACGATTGCCTTGGGCGTTAGCTGAGCGTTCATTGAGGTTCCGAAAAAGCAGAATCAGATGGTTTCTATCGTCACACGGTCGTTGGTGAATACGCACACTTCCGCAGCCACGGCCATGGCTCGACGTGCGATCACCTCTGCATCATCTTCGTAATCGGAAAGCGCCCGGGCTGCAGCCAGTGCATAGTTCCCACCCGATCCGATTGCCGCGATCCACGTACCATCGCGCTCCTCCGGCTCCAGCACATCGCCATTGCCCGTAAGGATCAACAAAACATCAGCGTCTGCTACGATCATCAGCGCTTCAAGATTGCGCAGGTATTTGTCCGTGCGCCAATCCTTCGCGAGTTCCACAGCGGCGCGCATCAACTGGCCGCGATATTGCTCCAGCTTGCGTTCGAGCCGTTCAAACAATGTGAATGCATCGGCCGTGGCACCTGCGAAACCACCAATTACTTTCCCGCCTTCGCCAATGCGGCGAACCTTGCGGGCGTTCGGCTTCATTACGGTGTTGCCCATGGACACCTGTCCATCGCCAGCGATGACGGTCTTGCCGCCCCTTTTGACGCCAACGATGGTTGTCCCATGCCACTGGAGAAGGCCGTGGCTCGCCTGGCTGTTATCCATTGCGGCGATATATGTTTTCCGCGCGAGGGTTCAAGCGGGAGAAGCAGTCCTCCACCGCGCAGATTGCAATCAGCTTAACTGCCATTAGGCCCGGGGCCACCGGGAGCGGCACCACCGCCGCCTGTGCCGACTGAGCCAACGTTGCCAAAGAGATCTTCAAGGATGGAACGTTCACGGCCGAGTGTGGGCGTTTTGCTCCCGTCAGGACTGATTCGCGCGACCTTTTCCATGCCGCTCCGTTCAACCTGGACTACATTCCCGGCCTGATCGAACGATACACGCAGCACGGTCTGGTTCTCTGTCGTGGGACGACGGAAAGCAGGCGTCTTCGTATCCTGCGAGACGTAGTACCAATCCTTGTTGCCGAACTGGCTTACGAAGGTGGGCCGTCCCAGAGTACGTTCCACCGATTGGCGATTATCAATTCCCGGCTGGACAGCATCCACCAGCGCCGAATCAAGAATATAACCACGATGGTTCTGGATCGAAGTGCAGCCGCCTGCCACAACAGAAAGTCCCAGCATGATAGCGGCCGTTCCCGCAAACCGACGATTGATCCGCATAAATCGCAAACTCCCGGACCAGCGCGGCGCAATCGACCATTGCCACCTGCAGACTGCCCAATATATCGGCGTTAGGCCTTAAGCTGCAACGGCCGACATCGCAATGGCGCTGTCTGCTATCACTGCAGCCGGTTGCAATCCCGGGCTTGAATTATCGCTGAATGAAAGGCTTTGCCAGTTGTCCCTCCTATCGCGCCTTTTTGGCAAACGTCCCGATGACCGCGATTCGCTGCGCCCCACGTGGCAGCGCGTGATCGATATTGCCCGCGCGCCCGGGTGGTACGCCTCGCTTGGAGTGGCAGACAGCAAAGAAGGCCGATTTGACATGGTCACGCTGGTGCTCGCCGTAGTTCTGCTGCGCCTGGAGCGCGATGCGCTTGCCGAATCGACCGCACGGATGACCGAACTGTTCATTTCAGATATGGACGGCCAGCTGCGAGAAAGCGGGATCGGCGATCCCACGGTTGGCAAACACGTGCGCAAGCTTATCACCACACTAGGCGGCAGGCTGGGCGCCCTGCGTCAGGCCCTTCCGGAAGGGGAAGCCGCTCTGATCCCCGTTTTGGAACGCAATGTCACCGTAATTCCGGGCGCCGATCATGCCGCGCTGGCAAGTGCCGTGCTCGCACTGCATAACGTGGTCGATCAGACAGCAGCCGACGCCATCCTTTCCGGTAACTTCACGTTTGCACCGCAATGACCAAGCCCGAATTTTCCCGCATCCTCGATGTCCGCCACTGCGATGGACGCCCTCACAACCTTGAAGCCAATGAGGCAGAACGCGCCGCCCTGGCAAAACGCTTCGACCTCGTCCGCATCGACAGGCTTGAAGCACAAATTTCGTTGATGGCCGAAGGCCAAACCATCGAGGCCCGCGGAAAGATTAAGGCAGACCTTGTGCAACGCTGCGCCATTTCGGCGGATGACCTTCCCGCACGGGTCGATGAGGCATTCAAGCTGCGCTTCGTTCCAGCGACGCGCAATTATGGCCCTGACGAGGAAGTCGAACTTACAGCGGAAGATTGCGACGAAATCGAATACACCGGTACCACTTTCGATCTGGGCGAAGCGGTCTCCCAAAGCCTTGCACTCGCTATCGATCCTTTCGCCACTGGTCCGGGTGCGGAAGCCGCGCGTGAGCTTTTCAAAACCTCGGAAGCCAGCCCATTTGCCGGGTTGGCCAAATTGAAATCGGGCGACGACAAAAGGAAAAAGGACTGAACGCCCGCGAATCGCGGGATCGGGGAGGATGAAACAGACATGTCGCTGATAAAGCGAAACATTGCGCAGGCTGATCTGGCGCGCGATGCGCTTGTAGACGAACGGCAGAGCCTTTCGTGGAGTGACGTTGATTCGATCCTCAACCGTGCGATCAACGGTATATTGGCCGAAGTATCCGTTGATCGCCGCGTGGGCATTTATTCCCGCAATTGCGTTGAGGTCGCGCTCGGCCATACAGCTGCGCTGGCGGCGGGCCGATCAAGCGTTCCGATCAATTCATTTCTCGCAGCAGATGAGCTGGCCTACATCCTTCAAGATGCGAGCGTTGATCTCCTGCTTACCGGGCCGGACGGTCTGGACGTAGCACAGAGCGCGCTACGCAGCGTTGGACGAGGAAAGATCGTGGCATGGCGAGCGCCGGAAACACCGGGCGCAAAGGGCTGGATAGAGTGGCTTGGCCAGTATCCTGACAGCGAACCACCCAGGCACATGCTACCCTTGCCACACCTTCACTATACTTCCGGCACCACCGGGCGACCTAAGGGCGTAGAAACCCCGCCGCTGATGTTCCCGTCCCACTGCAAGGATGTGGATGAGTTCTTCGCTGTTATGGCGCAGGAAGTGCGGGCTGTGCCCAGCGCGGTCTGTCTGGCTGCAGCCCCGCTTTATCACACCAGCCCAATGCGCCTGATCCGCGCCTTTGCGGGTGGGGCGAAGCTGGTGACGCAGGATCGGTTCGAGGCAAAAAGCTTTCTTGCAGCTGTGGAGCAGCACCGCGTGGAACGCAGCGTGCTGGTGCCCACGCATTTCCGGCGGTTGCTCGCACTCGATGACAGGGTCCGAAGCAGTTACGACGTATCGAGCCTGCAATATATCACGCATACGGGCGCAGCTTGCCCTGCTGATCTGAAAGAGCGGATGATCGCATGGTTCGGTCCGATCCTCACTGAATTTTATGGCGGGACGGAAACCGGTCCTGCCGCCAAGATCGATTCGGCCACGGCACTGGGCCATCCTGGTTCGGTGGGTAAGGCACAGCCGCCTTTCGAAGCGCTCATCATTGACGGGGACGGGAACGAGCTACCGCCTGGGTGCGAGGGCAAGCTCTTCTTTCGCGACACCACCGGGCGCGGCATCATTTATGCCAATGATCCTGAAAAGACGCGCGCAGCTCATATCGCGCCCGGCACCTTCACGCTGGGCGATGTCGGCTACATCGATGAGGAAGGATATATCTTCATCACCGATCGCGCTTCAGACATGATCGTCAGCGGCGGAGTGAACATCTACCCAGCCGAGATTGAGCAAGTGCTGATCACGCACCCCGACATCGAGGATGTGGCCGTAATCGGCGTTCCAGATGAAGATATGGGTGAAGCCGTGAAGGCGCTGATCGTTCCGAAGGCGGGCGCTGGTCCGATTGACAGTACGCAGCTGGTCCACTTATGCCGCAGCCGGCTGGCCGCGTACAAGTGTCCGCGTTCTTACGAAATGGTTGCAAGCGTGGGCCGCAACGCCATGGGCAAAATCAGCAAGCGCGAGTTGCGGCGACCTTATTGGCCCAGCGAACGCACCATCGGTTAAGGAACCATCTGCTTCCCAAACCGCGTCGTGGTAGGGTACGCTCTCTCAAATACCTCGCATCGAAGAATGCGATCCGGGAGAGTTCTGATGGCAACCTTGGCCCACCCCTCGTTCACGCGCTTTTCGATCTCGCCGCTCACCCCGCGTATAGGCGCGGAAATCGAGGGTGTGGATCTGCGACAGGATCTTTCTGACGAAGTTATCGCTGAAATCAGGCAGGCCCTGCTGACGTACAAGGTCGTATTCTTCCGCGATCAGGACATCACGCAGGAACAACAGATCGCGTTCGGCCGCCGCTTTGGTGATCTGGAAATCCACCCGCTGACCGACAAGGATCAGCCAAATCCGGAAATCCTCCACGTAAAGACGGGTACGCGCGTTTCCACCGCGGCAACATGGCATTCGGACGTGACCTGGCGGGAAAAGCCTCCACTCGGGTCGATCCTGCGAGCACGGATCATGCCCGAAGTAGGCGGGGATACGATGTGGTCTGACCAGGTGGCGGCTTACGAAGGCCTGTCACCAGCCATGAAGGCATGGGTCTGCACGCTCACGGCTTTGCATGACGGCAGCCAGTTCAAGGACCGAACCGGTGGCACCAATGAGAGCTTCTGGGCCGAATATCCGATTCAGGAACACCCCGTGGTGCGCACCCATCCTGAAACCGGGGAGCGCGCCCTCTACGTCAATCGCAATTTCACGATTGGCATCAAGGATCTGGAGGAAAAGGAAAGCCGCTGGCTGCTGCAGCACCTGTTCGATCAGGCGGCAAAGCCGGAATATCAGGTGCGTTGCCGCTGGAAGGTCAATTCCGTGGCATTTTGGGATAACCGATCATGCCAGCACTATGCGGTGAATGACTACGCTCCGGCCTTCCGGCACATGGAGCGCGTCACCATCGTAGGCGACGCGCCGTTTTTCGATCCCAACTCGCGATAAATCAGAACGGAATATCGTCGTCGAGATCGTCACCGCCGCGCGATCCGCCCCAGCTATCTCCACCGCCGCCACCGCCGCCGCCGGATGAACCTCCGGTGCTGCCCCAGCTATCTCCGCTGCGGCTGGCGCCGCCACCCTGCTGGCCACCACCGCTGCGGCCGTAGTTGCCGCCACCACCGCTAGCGCCAGCGCCGCCGCCTTCACCGCGACCATCCAGCATGGTCAGTGTGCCGTTAAAGCCGCGCAGCACGATCTCGGTCGAATAACGATCATTGCCCTGCTGGTCCTGCCACTTGCGGGTCTGCAACTGACCTTCGATGTAAACCTTTGAACCTTTGCGCAGATAGTTCTCGCAAACGTTGACCAGGCCTTCCGAAAAAATGGCAACGGTGTGCCATTCCGTCCGTTCCTGCCGCTGACCCTCGCGGTCCTTCCAGTTTTCGGATGTCGCAATGCGCAGGTTGCAAACCTTGCCGCCGTTCTGGAAGCTGCGGATTTCCGGATCGGCGCCCAGATTGCCGATAAGCATGACTTTGTTGAGGCTGCCGGCCATGAAAATTCCTCTCGCGAGTAGAGGCCGAGCGCGAGCGCGGCCAGAAGATGATTCCCGGTGGATTTACGCTGGCACCGCCCTGCGGGGCAACCTTGGAAAGGCTGGTTATCCCCGCGCGGAAGCTAGAGCCCAGCGGCCACCGCGATCCAATAAGTCAGCCCCGCAAAAATGTATGCCAGACCAAACAGGTAAGCCATCATGAACGCGGGCCATTTCCACCCGTTCGTTTCACGCCGTGTAACTGCGATAGTGGACATGCACTGCGGCGCGAATACGAACCATGCGAGGAAAGCCAGCGCCATCGGCAAGGTCCAGCGAGCCTTGAGCTTGTCACCCAACGCCATCGCCTCTGCCTCTTCGTCCGGCGCGTCGACCGCATAAGTCGTAGCCAGTGAGCTTACCGCCACCTCGCGTGCCGCCATTGCCGGGATCAGCGCCAAAGCCATATCCCGGTTGAAGCCGATCGGTTCCACCACCACGGCAAGCCCATTGGCCAACTTACCGGCGATGGAAGCATCCACCTGGCTCTCGCCCGGCGCGGCTTTAGGAAAGGTCAACAACAGCCAGAGGACGATTGTCACCATGAAGATGATCGTGCCCGCGCGACGCAGGAAAATCCATGCGCGCTGCCAAAGCCCCGTCAGCATGTCGCCCAAACGGGGCATCTGATACTTCGGCATTTCCATGATGAAGCCGCTGGCCGCGCCGCGGGTCACCGATCGGCGCAACACAAGCGCGACAACCATGGCACCGACAATGCCGATCACATAGAGTGCAAAGAGCACCAGCCCCTGCAGGCCAATTCCCAACCCGATTGTTTGGGCCGGGATGAACGCTGCAATAATCACAGCATAGACGGGAAGGCGAGCTGAGCACGTCATCAGTGGGGCGATCAGGATCGTAGTCAGTCGATCCTTGGGATCGACGATGCTTCGCGTAGCCATGATACCGGGAATCGCGCAGGCAAAACTCGACAGCAGCGGAATGAAACTGCGCCCGGAAAGCCCAACGATGGACATCATCCGGTCCATCAGGAAAGCGGCTCGCGCCATATATCCCGATGCTTCCATCGCCAGAATGAACGCAAAAAGAATGACAATCTGCGGCAGGAACACGACAACCGAGCCGACGCCCGCCAGCAAGCCCTGTGTAAGAAAATCTCGAAGAATGCCTTCCGGAAGCGTCGCGCTCACCTGATTCGAAACCCAGCCGATTGCCGCTTCAAGGCCATCGGCAAATGGAGTTGCCCAAGCAAAAACCGCCTGGAACATGACGAACAGGAAGCCGAACAGGATCACCGGCCCCAACCACGGATGCAGGAACAGCTTGTCCAGGCTGGCGTGCATCCGGTGACGCCGTGTTTCGGAGATGATGGCACCTTCGGCCATGGCATGGGCTGCAACGCGCCGCTCGGTCAGCGTCAGGTCAGTAAGCCCCGGCCCCGGCTTGCGCATTTCCGCGCTGGCGATAGCCTCGCCCAATTCAGCAAGGCCGCGCTTCCTTACAGCAACCGTGGGAATGACGCGAACACCCAGCTCCTGCTCCAGCAATCCCGGATCGAGCACCAGTCCGTCGCGCTCCGCCAGATCGAGCATATTAAGTGCGACCACCGTGGGCTTCCCCAGTGCAATCACTTCCTGCGCAAACACCAGATGTTGATCGAGGTTCGATGCATCAACCACGACTATCAACGCATCTGGAGCAGCCTCGCCCGCGAACATGCCGCGAATAACCTTGCTGGTCACTTCCTCGTCAGGGCTTGTGGGATCGAGGCCATAGCTACCGGGCAAATCGGTCAGCTCAACTGGTTCTCCGGTGGGGAGAATAAACCGTCCCGATTTGCGCTCAACCGTAACGCCTGGATAATTGGCGATCTTTTGCCTGGCGCCAGTAAGAGCATTGAACAGCGCGCTCTTGCCTGCATTCGGATTGCCAACAAGCGCGATCTTGCGCGGTTTGCTCATAGCTCCTCGACCTGCATCGCTGCGGCATGAACGCGGCGAAGTGCCACTGTCATCCGGCCTACGATAACCGCAATGGGGTCCCGGCCGCCAAAAATTCCACGATGAGCAACGGAAACGCGAGCGCCCTCCTCAAGGCCCAAGGCACGAAGGCGCTGCGCTTCTTCGGGAACCAAAGTGGACCATTCAACGTCAGTAATCCGCGCGTAACGACCGGCGGGGAGGAGATCGAGCGTCATGCTCGTCCCTTTCCAGATCACCCCACCAAATGCAAGTAATTCTCAATAGGAAAACGACACACCGGGCTTGGCTGCTCATTTTGCCGGATAACGCAGCCTTCCCAGAAAACGGGAAATGCTGATGCGATGCTCTGGCTGCTGGGTCCATCGCGCCTTGGCCTTTTCGAAACGCATGATCCCATCGATCCTGCGATCGAGGAATGCCAGCGTGTCAGCCTTGCCCTCGCTATGGTCATCAATAAACACCGCCAGGGTCGCGGCATAGATGCCCGCCAGAATCGTGCGCTTGGTGTAGTAGTTATAATCGGTCGACGTATCGCCCGCCTGCCGCCACATCATATCCGCGCTGCGCCAGCCCAGCCGCATCGCATGAGCAGCATTGCGAGGCATCGCCATTATCGCATGGGCGCGGCGCAGGGCTTCCTCTTGCCCCTCAAACGCATCCAGCCGGAAGCGCACCAGGCGCAATATCCGTTCCCGGATTTTCAGATCAGCCAGATACTCTTGCGGCAAGGCTGCCACCATTTGACGGTCGACATGGCCAATCGCAGCCTCAATCATCTGCATCTGTCCGCCGCGGAAAGCATAGGCAGCAACATCTGGATCAATTCCGACGTCGTGCGCAGCACTTTTCACCGCATCAGCCGACCAGCCATCGAAGGCCGCGTTCGCAATAATCCGCGGCGCCAAAACATCGCGAATTTCGTCTAGCGTCAGGTCGTCAGACTGTTGGGACGTTGTTTCAGAACGTTGGCCCATAAACCTTGGTTGCCTTTTCTGATGGCGGTTTGGCATTTGCCTCAATTGTTGCCAGCAATTGAGGGCTCTTCCCCAACTTGGCATAGTCCCGAGCGGAACGGCCCGAATTATCAGCCCGGTCTGGATTGGCCCCGCCCTTCAAGAGGATGCGAACCAACTGCATGTCGCCGCGATGAACCGCATCGATGAGCGGCGTTTCACCCGTATTGTTCGAACTGTCGACATCGGCCTTGTTCTCAACGAGAAACTCAACGCCTTCAATCCAGCCGAGCCCGGTCGCGATTTGAAGCGCCGTGACGCCGCGATCGTCGCGCAAGTTCACGTTCGCGCCTTTTTGTACCAGATACTGCAGCCAAGTGATGTCCCGCCGCTCTGTCACAACGTGGACTGCGCCTCTGCCCGTTGAAACGTCGCGCGTGTTGATGAGGGTGGAGCCCGGTTCGCTCAGGTACTTTTCAACCTTGTCACCTTCCTTCTTCTTCACGGCTTCCAAGAACTTGTAACCGTCAGAGAATTGGGCCTGCGCTGGACTGGCAAGACAGAAAAACGCCACCAGAATGGGCACGGAAAACCGAGCGATACCTTTCCTGGTGAACCAGCTCCCGTTCAGCACGAACATTCCTCCTCAGATTTGCAGCCGCTCGACCATGGCGCTAAAGGTCGCTTACACAAACTCGTTTAGCAGAGCATGAACCAGCGCGCCATGTCCCCCATTTTCCGGAAAATTACCAGCCTACTCTTGCCGCTCGCCCTGCTGGCTTGCAACGCAGAACCAACGCCGCCAGCTGAACAGCCGCCTCTGGCTGGCGCCGCCATTGGCGGGCCGTTCACGCTGATGGACAAGGACGGCAACACTGTGCGGTGGAACGATTTCGACGGTTCCTATCGCACCGTCTATTTTGGCTTCACCTTCTGCCCGGATGCCTGCCCCACAGACATGCAGGTTCTGGCGGCAGCCTTCAGCAAGTTCGAGAAAAGCCACCCTGCCCTTGCGGCCAAGGTCCAGCCAATCTTCATTTCGGTCGATCCTGAAAGAGACGGTCCGAAGGAAGTGGGGCTGTTCGCCGCTCATTTCCACCCAAGGCTCATCGGCCTTACCGGCACGCGCGAACAGGTGAATGAGGCCGCGAAGAATTTTGCCGCTTATCACGCCAAAGGCAACGAAACGGCAGGCGGATATCTGGTGGATCACAGTCGCGTCGTTTACCTGATGGCCCCGGACGGCAAGCCCATCACCATGCTGCCGGTCGACAAGGGACCGGATGCCGTTGTAACGGAACTTGAGAAATGGGTGCACTGATCGAGCCGCGCCCGTTCTGGGAAAAGCCGCTGGAATCGCTCTCCCGTGAAGAGTGGGAGGCTCTCTGCGATGGCTGCGGCAAGTGCTGTCTGCACAAAGTGGAAGATGCTGACACGGGCGAGGTCTATGAAACCAACGTCGCGTGCAAGCTGCTGGAGCTGAAAACCGCGCGTTGCTCGGATTACCGGCATCGCCGCGCCTTCGTGCCCGATTGTATGCGCCTTACGCCGCGCAATGCCGGCCAGCTCGAATGGTTGCCACAGACCTGCGCATATCGGCTGCGCGCCGATGGCCAACCCCTGCCGGATTGGCATTACCTTATCAGCGGTGATCGCGACGCGGTTCACCGCGCGGGCGTTTCCATCGTCGGCAAGGTCGTCAGCGAGAATGAGGCGGGACCGCTGGAACACCATATCGTCTGGTCCGACCCCGATGATTGACTGGCTCAAGCGTGATCCGCGCAAAGAGCTTTCCATTGAAATTGAGGGACTAAGCCTCCCCATCGTCCTGCGCCGTCATGCCACCGCAAAACGCATGACGATGCGATTGTCCGCAGCGGGCAAAGAGGTGCGCATCACTTTGCCACAGTGGGGCAGAACTGCCGAAGCCGTAGCGTTCGCTCATTCCCGCCGGGACTGGCTAGCCCGTCAACTGGCAACCGCCCCCCCACCCCAGCCGATCCGCGACGGCACAGTGATACCTTATCGCGGAACGCCGATCATCGTGCGCCATCGGGAAACTGCGCCCCGCTCGGCCAGACTGGAAGACACAGTCCTGACCGTCGGGGGCCCCGCTGCATCGCTGGATGGCCGCGCACGGCGGTGGTTAGAGAGCGAGGCGCGCGGTTTTCTTGGCAGAGACCTTGCCGAATATTGCCAAAAGGCGGAGCGGGATACGCCGAAGTTCGCGCTATCAAATGCGCGGCGGCGCTGGGGTAGTTGCGCGCCCGACGGAACGATCCGGCTGAACTGGCGACTTATCATGGCGCCCGATTACGTCCGCCGATCGGTGGTGGCGCACGAAGTCGCCCACCTGGTACATTTCGATCATTCGCCGCGCTTTCACGCCTGCCTCGCGGAATTGTTCGAGGGTGACATTGCCAGTGCCAACAAGTGGCTGAAGCATGAGGCCAAAAGCCTTTACCACGTGTTTGAATAGCAGATAGGCAATCGCACGGCTCGCTGCGACTGGCCTTTCCCTGCATCCGCGGCTATCTAGGGCGCATGGGATTACTCAAGCGATCAGGATACTGGCAGCACGTCCACCCGACGGGCATGATCGCCGATTTCATCGCGGTTTGGAAACAGGCGGGGCGTAACCGCTGGCGCATTGCGATGATTTCCGGCGCCTGCACATATGGCGTGTTTCACGTCATGATGGATCAGGGCGGGCAGGCACCTCACCCCCCGCCGAAGGTGACATACATCACATCGTGGAAAGCCGACCGCACGGACGAAGAGATCATCGCGTCGAACGAACGCAACCAGAAAGTGAAGGAAATTCTGGAAGCCGAGCAGGCTGAGCGTGACGAGCAGGTAAAGGGTATCTACCGCGCGCTTGGGCGCGCGTCCGGAATGGACGTCGAGAAGATCGAGCGGGAGGCAAAGGCTGAGAAGGAGGCCGAAGAAAAGGCGTTCCTGCAGGAAATCGAAGCCCGCAAGGCCAAAGCCGCCGCGGGTGAGTAACCGGCTGTTTGCTGAGGATGCGCGCTGGTTGGCAGCGGGAGCAAGCATGGCCGCTCGCTCCCGCCCTATCAGCCGCCCCAATCCCGGCGTCGGGGCAATCGTCGTCAAGGACGGGATCGTCATTGCTCGTGGGTGGACGACCCCCGGCGGACGGCCCCATGCCGAAGCGGTGGCGCTCGACGCGGCGGGAAGCTCGGCACAGGGCGCGACCCTTTATGTAACGCTGGAGCCGTGTGCGCACCAGTCGCAGCGCGGCCCGGCCTGCGCAGACCTTGTAGCAGCTTCAGGATTAGCCCGTGTCGTTATCGGCTGCGCGGACCCCGATCCACGCACGGCGGGCGCAGGCATCGCGCGCATCCGCTCCTCAGGCATTGCTGTGGACCTTTACGATTCGCCCGCCTGCGGTGAGAGCCTTTCCGGCTATCTGGCGCTTCGGCAAATGGGCCGCCCGGAAGTGACGCTCAAGCTCGCGCTGTCGCTCGACGGCTGCATCGCCCTGGCAAGTGGCGAAAGCCAATGGATCACCGGAGAAATGGCGCGGGCCCACTGCCACGCGATGCGCGCCAAAGCGGACGCAATTCTTGTTGGCGGAGGCACGCTGCGCGCAGATTCGCCGCGCCTTGACGTGCGACTGCCTGGACTATCGGATCGCAGTCCACAGCGCTGGGTGCTTACTCACGGCGCGGCACCACCCGGTTGGATGGCCCTGCCTTCACCGCAAGCAATCCACACGATGGCGGATACGCAATATCTTTTCGTCGAAGGCGGCGCGCAAACAGCCGCAGCTTTCCTTGGTGCGGGGCTGGTGGACAGGCTGCTGATCTACCGCGCACCTATCCTGATCGGTGGCGGTTTGCCCGGCATTGCCGACATCGGACTTACTGAGCTTGCAGATGCCCATGGGCAATGGCAGCAAGTAGATCGTCGGGCGCTTGGCAGCGACACTCTTGAAGTTTATGAGCACGTTGCATGTTCACAGGAATAGTCACCGCCATCGGCTCAATCCGCGAAGTACGCCAGTCTGGCGATCTGCGGCTTGTCATCTCCTGTCCATTCGATCCGGCAGGCATCGCGATGGGCGCATCGATTGCTTGTTCAGGCGTGTGTCTTACCGTGGTGGACAAGGGCGGCAGCCCCGGAGATGCTTGGTTTGCGGTCGACGCTTCAGCTGAAACCGTATCACGCACTGTTTCCGGACGTTGGGAGCAGGGCACGCGCCTCAACCTTGAGCCTGCGCTCAAGCTGGGGGATGAACTTGGCGGACACATCGTCACCGGCCATGTCGATGGCGTCGGCACCGTTGCATCGATCACTCCGGACGGCGATTCGCGAAAGCTGGTCTTCGCCGTTTCGCGCGAATTAGCAC
This sequence comes from Novosphingobium sp., assembly GCA_045629505.1. Taxonomy (GTDB): domain Bacteria; phylum Pseudomonadota; class Alphaproteobacteria; order Sphingomonadales; family Sphingomonadaceae; genus Novosphingobium. Next base: position 31,068 of record JAZQRJ010000010.1, on the reverse strand, counting down.
CCTACCTTGCGCCAAAGGGCTCAATCACCGTGGACGGTGTTTCGCTAACTGTGAACGAAGTGACGGATTTGGCAGACGGTTCCTGCCAATTTTCCATCAACATGATTCCGCACACGGGTGAAGTCACTACGCTGGGCGCATTGCAGCCGGGTGACGGCGTCAACTTGGAGATTGACGTGTTGGCTCGCTATTTGCAACGGATGCAAAGCCTGCGCAATTAAGGCCGCCTTCCTTTCAGAAAACGGCCTTTATACAAAGAGCTCAAGCTCAATAATCAGGCAGTAACGTCGGCAACAGCTGCGATGAACTTGTCGATGTTGCCCGTCGTAAGGCCCGCAACGTTGATGCGACCCGAACCGGCCATGTAGATGCCGTGCTTTTCGCGCATTTCCAGCACTTGTGCCGGGGTGAGCGGAACGATGGAAAACAAGCCGTTCTGCGTCCCGAAAGGCGTCATGTCCACGCTGCCTGCCGTGCCGGTGCCTGCAAGCTTGGCACGCACCTGACGCATGCGATCACGCATCTCATCCAGCTCGTTCAGCCACTGGGCCGTCAGCGCGTCATCTTCCAACACCACACGCACCGCGGCGGCACCGTGATCTGGCGGTTGCGACCAGTTGGCGCGCGCCAGCGCATGGCCGTTCGACATGATTGCGGGCAGCTGGCTGCCATCAGCGGCCATCACATAGAAGGCGCCAACGCGATCACGATAGAGGCCGAAGTTCTTGTCGCAGCTATAGGCAATCAGCGCCTCGGGAACTGCGGCCAACACGCGGCGCAGACCATAGGCATCTTCTTCCATGCCATGGCCCAGGCCCTGATAGGCAAGGTCGATGATCGGGAGCATGGGCGAATCGCCAAGCAGACCAGCGATCTCATCCCATTCGGCCTGCGTGTAATCGATACCCGTGGGGTTATGGCAGCAGCCGTGGAGCAGGATCACATCACCCTGTTGACCATTGGCAATCGCCGCACGAATGCCGTCCATATCGGCAGTGCCGTTCGCGGCAGCGTGGTTGAACTCTACCACCTCAAGCCCGAGGTCGCGGCAGATTTGCGCATGGTTGGGCCAGCTCGGCTTGCCCACAACGATGCGCTTAGCCCCCGCGCGCTTGGCCATGGCCAGCGCCAGACGCAGCGATCCGGTGCCCCCCGGCGTCTGCATACCTTCAATGCGGCCACCCATCGTCGGCGCATCCTTGCCGAATATGTACGGCATCAGCGCATCGACGAACGCCATATCCCCTTCAGGACCAAGATAGGCCTTCGAATCCTGCGTTTCGACCAATTTGCGTTCGGCAGCCTTGATCGCGGCGAAGACGGGCGTATCACCCTCTCCGGTACGATAGACACCAACACCCAGGTCGATCTTGTCGTCGCGCGGATCGGAGTTGTGGAGCTTGATGAGCGCTAAAAGCGCGTCGGCGGGTTGCTGTTGCAGTTCAGTAAGCATGGCGCGCCGCGCTTAGGCTTCGGCGCACCACCTAGCAAGGGCGTTTTTGTTGTTAAAACGGCAACCATCTCTGATCGTCGGAAAACTTCATGTAACCAACGTTTGCGCCCAGCCGCAAACCAGCCCCCATGCGGACCGGAATGAGGACAATGTCGCCCCGCCGCAAGTAGCTCACATTAAAGCCGCCAACGAGATATGCCTGCCCCTCACCCGCGACAAAGCGCTTGTAGAGATCCTGACTATCGTAAAGATTATAGACCAGCACGAAGGCCTGCCCGGCATTGGCACCCAGATCAAAACCCACTGACGGCCCGGTCCAGTAAACCGGCTTGTTGCCTTCCACCTTGTGATGCAGCGTTCCCGATCCATAGCGCACCCCGATTGCGATAGCGCCGCCGGCCTCGCGCCCGGTGATATAGGCGTTAGGCTCTCCCTGCTTGGCGAGAATGCTCTCTATCATAGACGCGAGACCTTCCGCACCTTTGCCGAACACGCCTTCGGCCGCACCAATCAAGTCGTCTTGGCGATAAGTAGTCGCCGCTTCGGCGGGAGCGGTCTGCGGGGCCGCTGGCACAGTGCCGTTCCAGTTATCCACCGGCATGCCATTGCCCGCGCTCGTCGCATCGGACTGTGCGGGGGGGACATATGATGGCGTCACCGTTCCGCCAAGATCGGCGTCGATCGCGCTGTCGGGATCGACCGTCTGCACCTGTGCCGCAGCAGGTACGGCGCCCATCGAAACGGCACAAAACAGCGCACACAATGCCGCCAATGAGGATTTACCGATCGCCATACCATGAGCCTTCTGTACGAAAATATAACCCTGATCCACGCCCGATCAGGCGCTTCTTCTGCCATCCTATCAGATTCCACTGGCCATTACCCTGCAATGAACGCGCGACGATCCGAGTCCGATTTGCGGCCAGATGAATCCTCGCTCCCCACAAAAATGGTGGATAGCATCCGATTCTGGCTGCTGGGCCTTGATGACCGGCAAAGCCGCCGCTATAGGCGGCCGCTCGGATCCCACGATCCGGAGACGTGGGTGAGTGGCTGAAACCAGTTCCCTGCTAAGGAACCGTACTCTATCAGGGTACCGAGGGTTCGAATCCCTCCGTCTCCGCCATAATCCCTTGGAATTATTGGAATTTTCAGGGCCAGAGGCCCGAACTACCGCATAGCCTACCACTACGGGTTATGGTTAGGAATGGCGTTGATTACGACGCTACGCCCAAATCTGCGCGGATCGCTTTTTTGATATCGTCATGGGCTTTCTCGCGGCCCGCGCGGTCATCGTTCGTTTCCGACAGCCGTTGGCGTGCGACGTTTCCCGGAATGACTGTCAGAATCTGTAAAAAGCCGTGTCCATCGCTGCGCCTTGCCGAGCCGGGAGCAAACCTTAAAGTCATCTCGCAATAAAACATTGGGAGAAGCGATAATGTTCGGTGGACCACGCATCGTCGATATGCAGGATGTTGAAGCGCGCGAAGTGGTGCGGATTGAATTCGATGACGGACGCAGCGCCTCGATCTGGGAGCGCTTTCTGTTACCCAGCCCTTCGATGTTCACTTTCTACAACAAGTGGGATCCCGGAATGATCTCACTGCGTCACGGCCATCAGAGCGACCACATCGTGTACGTCCTTTCTGGCGAAGTTACCGTCGGTGACCGGCTGTGCAAGGCAGGGGCACACATCTATCTGGTGCACGGAGATCGGTTCGGTCCCTGGATTGCGGGACCAGAAGGGTGTGAACTGCTCGGCGTGCTCAAGGGAGATCCCTATGCCTTCTGGAGCGAAGAAGACATGCAGGAGTATATCGACCTTCTCACCCAGCACGGCGCACGGCAGGGTGAAGTTCCACCGCTCAAGAACACTGAGCCTTGGATGAACAAGGTGGCAGCAGAGCTTCCCACGCCGATCAGGAAGGACTGAGCCATTCTGGTAAACGCTGGTCCCAAGTTCGCATCAGGCCTGATCTTGCGAGGCCGACTGCTGCGAATTTAGCTTGCGCGCTGGTAATGCATGGCGACGGCGCCACAAGCAAACGGCGTTGCGGAAATCAGCTCGAGGCGTCGCGTGCGAGGCAACCCGCTTTCATAAAGGGTGGGGCCTCGACCGACGATCCGGGGGTGTACGAGGAAATAGTACTCGTCGATCAAATCCAGCCGATCCAGCTCGGTGGCGAGTTTTCCGCTACCCAAGAGCACGCCGTCGGGCATAGCGTCCTTCAGCATCTGCACCCCGGTGCGCAAGTCGCCTGTGATGTGGTGACTGTTAGTCCACGGAAAGGTGCTTCGCGTCGAGGACACCACATACTTTGGCTTGGCTTCAAGCGTGACTGCCCAGTTGCGTATCGCTGGGGGCGCCTCCACTTCGGCGCGCGCGACTGGCGGCCAGGAACTCTCCATCATTTCGTAAGTAACGCGCCCCCACAGCATTGCCCCGTGCTCATCCATCAGTCGGGTGAAGAAGGCATGCGTCTCGTCATCGGCAATTCCCTCCTGATGGTCGACGCAGCCATCCAGGGTGACATTTATACTGAAGGTCAAAAGTCCCATGCGACGTCTCTAAGTGCTCGAGTTGCGAAAGTGGGGCGCCGAAGTCGAATGGCCCAATAAGATAACCAAGCCAGACCCCGGATGCTTTGACATGATTATCATCGGAACGGCGTTCGCTGGACCGTTTATTTGCGAGGGGTCTGACGTTGCGAGCCGGAGAGCCGAATCGGCGGAAGGCCAAGGCGCTTCGACAAATAAATCCTGACAGGTTTGGAACGACTGCCGCCACAAGGCTGTTCCCTTTATTCAAGAGGAGACGCCGATGCAGAGGAATTCGATTGCGGTAAGCGGAGCTATAGCCGGTCTAGCCGCCTTTGGAGCTGGCGTATTGCTGGCAAAAAACAGAACGAGCCACGGCAACAGAGACAGTGCACCTGGCAGAACTGCACGTCACGGTTCCTTCGGGAAATACGCCGTGGTCGGCAAGACAGTGACACTTTCGAAGCCTCCGCGGGACCAGTTGTTTGCCTTCTGGCGAGACTTCACAAATCTTCCCACCTTCATGGACAATCTCGAAAACGTCGAAAGGCTGGACGGAAAGCGTTCCCGCTGGACGATCAAGGCGCCTGGCGGCACCAAGATCATTCTGGAAACCGAAATCGTAGAGGAGCGTGAGGGCGAATTGATTGCCTGGCGCTCGGTAGAAGGGTCAGACATTACCGCACAAGGGCGCGTTGCGTTTCGTGATGCTGCCGGCGGTCGAGGCACCGAGGTCGAATTGATCATTGCCTACAAGCCGCCGCTGGGCCGTGTGGGACAAGCCATCGCGCAATTTCTTCAGCGGGAGCCCGAAGTACAGTCGCGGCGCGATCTTCGTCGGTTCAAGATGCTGATGGAAACCGGCGAAATCGCCACGTCTGATAATCGACTAGAGATTGAGGAGGCAGCCTGATGCGCGCGCTCTGTTATCACGGTACACACGATGTCCGCGTGGACACGGTTCCTGATCCATCCATCGTCAATCCGCGCGATGCGATCATCAAAATTACATCCACTGCGATCTGCGGGTCTGACCTGCATTTATACGACGGCGTCATCCCCGCCATGATGCCTGGAGATATTCTGGGTCATGAATTCATGGGAGAAGTCGTCGAGACCGGGGCTCATTCCACATTGCGTAAAGGACAACGCGTGGTTGTGCCTTTCACCATCGCCTGCGGCAGTTGCTTCTTCTGTTCCAACCAGCAGTTCAGCGCTTGCGACAATTCGAACCCGGTCGAAAAGCAGGAAATATCGGAGACGATGTACGGATCGCCAATGAGCGGGCTGTTCGGCTATTCCCACATGACGGGAGGCTATTCTGGCGGTCAGGCAGAATACGTCCGCGTGCCGTTCAGTGACGTTGGGCCGCTGGTTATCGAAGACGACAGTCTTGACGATGACGAAGTGCTGTTCCTTTCGGACATTCTGCCCACGGGATGGATGGCGGCTGAAAATGCCGAGATACAGAATGGTGACACCATCGCCGTCTGGGGCGCGGGACCGGTCGGCCTATTTACTGCTCAAAGCGCGCTGATCATGGGCGCGGCAAAAGTGATAGTGATCGATCATTATCCCCATCGGCTTGAACTGGCCCGCAAGCTGGGCGCTGAGATCATCAATTTTCGCGAAACCAATGTTCGCGAAGCCCTGCTTGAAATGTCGGGCGGTCGCGGCCCGGATGCCGTGATCGACGCAGTTGGGATGGAGGCCCACGGCTTTTCGATCGACAATGTGCTCGACGTCGCCAAGCAGAAGGTTGGCATCGGGGCCGACCGGGCCTCAGCACTGAAGCAGGCGATCCTTGCCGTGCGCAAAGGCGGACGTGTTTCCATTCCAGGCGTCTATGGGGGGATGACTGACAAATTCCCGCTCGGCGCTTTGATGGAAAAGGGACTGACGCTAAAAACGGGCCAGACGCATACCCAGAAATACATGGAAAAACTGCTGGGCATGATCGCAGATCGCAAGATCGACACGACATTCCTGATTTCGCACCGCCTGCCGCTCGAAAAAGCGGCCGAGGGCTATGCAAACTTCAAGAACCATCAGGACGATTACACCAAGGTTGTCCTTAAACCTGGCATGCAGGCCTAAGCATGCCGAACGGAGGAGCGAATATGGGGGGCGCTTGCCCCGGCAATTGGAAAGGCATTCGCTAGATGCGGCTGTTTGTAATATCGAACCGTGTTGCCGATCTCGATTCACCCGACGCAGAATCGTTTGGCGGTTTGGCAATGGCAATGGGCCGAGCATTGCGGCAGCATGGGGGTATCTGGTTGGGGTGGAGCGGCGATACGTCGATCGATCCTGACGAGGCGCCTCGGCTTCACAATGCAGGAAACGTCACGCTCGCCCGGCTTGACCTATCACCGCAGCAAGTCGACGAATATTATAACGGTTTTGCCAACCGAACCCTTTGGCCTCTCTGCCACTATCAAACCAACCTGGTAGCATACGAGCGTTCATTTCGAGAGACCTACTCTGACGTGAACCGGGCTTTTGCCAAAGCCATCCAGAAAATGCTGCAGCCCGATGACGTGATCTGGGTGCACGATTACCACCTGATCCCGCTGGGTCGAGAGCTGCGCGCTCTTGGCATTCAGAACAGGATCGGCTTCTTTCTGCACATCCCCTGGCCCGCACGCGAAGTGTTCATCACATTGCCGGAACACGAAGAACTCGTATGGTCGATGTTCGCTTACGATCTGGTCGGATTCCAAACGCGAAGTTCGCTGCATGCATTCAGGGACTATGTGACCACCGAACTTGGCGCCGTGTCGGCAGCAAATCTTCTGGTGGATCGGTTCGGCCGCAAGCTGCTCGCAAAGAGTTATCCGATAGGCATAGATCCGGCGGAATTTATCGACCTCGCCGCATCAGACGAAGCACAACGAAGCTATGCGCAATTGCGATCAGGGGCTGCTGGCCGCAAGCTGCTCGTAGGTGTTGACCGCATAGACTATACCAAGGGCCTCCCTCACAAATTTGCCGCTTACGCTCATTTCCTCGACAAATCCGATGAATACCGCGGTGACACCCATCTCCTGCAGATCGGACAGCCCAGCCGGGACGTTGTGGAAGACTATCAGATGCTTGGCGAACAGCTGATCACGGAGGCCGGCAGGATCAACGGCTTATATGGACAGCTGGACTGGACGCCGCTCCAGTATCACACCCGGTCCTATCCTCGTGACGCGCTGGCAGGCATTTATCGGGCTGCCGACATCGCCCTTGTCACACCCTTGAGAGACGGCATGAACCTTGTTGCCAAGGAGTTCATCGCCGCGCAAGATCCAGACGATCCCGGCGTTCTGATCCTCTCCCGCTTTGCAGGCGCGGCCGAGCAGTTGACCGATGCGCTGCTTGTTAACCCAAACAGTTATGAACAGTGTGCCGAAGCCATAATTCAAGCCATCGAGATGCCCCGCGATCAACGGATACGGCGGTGGCGCGCTCTACACGATGCCATATCTCGCGACGATCTGGCCAAATGGTCCCGCATATTCCTTGCGGACCTCACCGTCGCACAGCCTCATGCTCAGGGACGTGTAGGTTTGCTCTCCAAAAGCACGATCAGTGCGCCTTCTCTGGGGTGGCAGGACTGGCACCGGGATACAGGCGAAGACGACGATTCAACTGGGCCTCTCGTTTCAACGACAAGCTAGGCGTCAAACGCGGCGCTCAGCGCTGAGAGGGCAGAACTTTGAATGCCACTATTAATACCCGCCCTATTCGCTTTCCGACGGCAGTGCCTTCCAATCTAGCACCATGCTTCCGCCGCGTTCGCCTGTTTCAGCAGCGCCACCCCGACTCACAATACCTTCGGCAATTGCCTCCCGCTGGCGCTGAGTTCCCCCTTGAACGACGATCGCGCGACCAAGGCGCTTTGCCATCCAGGCCGCCAAATCCAGAGCCTTGCTGTCCACAACGCCCTCATCAAAGCGCACCTCAGGCAGTTCGACGTCTGTCGGAGGGGACAAAATCACCTGCCATTGCGGGATCATACGACGCGCCCGCGTTTCCAGCGCTCGGTAAGCTTCGGCGGTCGATCCGGCCAACGGTTCTGCCTGTGCGCTCAGCGCGCGCTGTTCTTCATCGACAGCAATCGCTTCCTGACTTGCACCGGAAATCAATGCCAATCGCTCAATGGCCCGGTGCTTATCGCTATTCCTGTTCTGTGCAGCATCTGCGGCACGGGCAATCTGGGCCGCCTCAGCCTCTCCCGCATTGGCTGACACGATGAGCTGATCCAAGTGGACATCTACGGGTTGCAGCAGCCGTTCACCCAATTGCGCGGCGAGCTTGGCATCGGCGTTCGGATCCAGCTGAGGGGTCAATATGATACCGCGGACCCTCAGCGGGTCTGAGCCATAATCCAGCTCTATCTGGCTGAGGCGTGAGCCCTTTGGAAAATAGCTCAACACCGTATCCCTTGCCGCGCGCTGCGCCGTCGCTTCGAAAGCAATTTGCTTCAGCGCTGAACCAAGAGGCAAGGAAAGAACGCCCAGGGAAACGACAAACAGCAGGATCTGCCAGCCGGTGTGATGGGGTGAGAGGTGACTGCCAAAGCCATATACGCGGGCTGTCAAAGCCGCAGTCAAAGCGATGGTTATAGCGTTCGTCAGGAATAGAAGCAGCGAGCCGGAAAATACCGTCCAATTCCAGGTAGCGATGCCAAATCCGACCACAGCAAGCGGCGGCATCAGTGCAATGGCGATAGCCACACCGACAACGGTATTCCCCTTGCCTCTTATCAAGGCATAAGCGCCTGCGATGGCCGACAGCAATGCGACAAGCAGGTCAAACAGGGTTGGTCTTGTACGGCCGGCAATTTCGCTCGTTATCGTCTGAACCGGGGAAATCGAGACGAGGATCGCCGAAAGAACAATGGCGATTACCGATCCGGCAGCCAGGGCAATCGCCGCTCTCCGGATTTCGGTAAAATCCAGCGTCGCAATGCCAAAGCCCAGACCGATGATCGGCAGCATCAGCGGAGAGAGCAACATCGCACCAATCAGCACCGCAACCGACGGCATCAACAAGCCCAGCAATGAAATTGCTACCGAGATGACGATGAGAAAGGCGTACCGCCCGGACCAGCCGGATTCCTCGCTGATCTGGTTAAGTACCGCGTCGTAATCGACACCGCCTACAACCCAGATATTCCACCAACGTGCGAACTTGTTTTTCGGCACAACCCTGTCGTTTGCTCTCTCTGTCACCCGGTTCTCCTCATCAGATGCCGAGATCAATAGCGGAGCGACCCCTCACTGGTCGAGCCGCACTCGCCCCACAGCGGCCACCCTTGAACGTCCTCCCGTCCAATCCGCCAAGCCTTACATGGCGAACCGGACGGGAAGATGAGTCAATGCGTCTGCCTTTCCGCCTCCATCTTGCGTTGCTGCGCTCGTCTTGAAAACATGTTCATCATTTCGACGAGCACCGAGAAGCCCATCGCCGCGTAAATGTAGCCCTTGGGAACATGAACGCCGAAGCCGTCTGCAATCAGCACGGCACCAATCATCAGCAAAAAGCCTAGCGCCAGCATCACGACGGTGGGGTTACGATCAATAAAGCGGGCCAGAGGATCGGCGGCAAGCAACATAACGGCCACCGCAGTGACTACTGCGATCACCATGACTGCAAGGTTGTCCGTCATTCCGACCGCCGTCAGGATTGAATCAATCGAAAACACCATATCAAGCAGAATAATCTGGAAAATCACCGCCCCAAACGAAAGGGATACGACTTTTTTCTTGTCCAGAATGTCGCCGGTGGGGACGGGGTCCATCGCATGATGGACCTCTTTGGTCGCTTTCCAGATCAGGAAGAGACCGCCTGCGATCAGGATCAGATCCCGCCAGGAAAATGCCGTTTCAAACGTCGGTTCGCCGTAATCATTCAGGGGTCCAGTCAACCCCAGATCGACAACAACGGCGGTCAACCCGACTATCCAGGCGATCATGGTCAGAAGACCAAGCCGCATCACGAGGGCCAGGCCGATCCCAAGACGCCGCGCATTCTGCCGCTGATGTTCGGGCAGTTTATTCGACAGAATGGAGATGAAGATGAGGTTGTCTATGCCAAGCACGACTTCCATCACCACAAGTGCCGCAAGGGCAGCCCAAGCGGATGGCTCGGACAAAAGAGCAAGCAAGCTGTCCATCAATTTCTACTCATCAAACGCTTGGCGGTCGCTCGCGCTGCAACCCGTGCATCGGAGCTATTGGCGGTTTCAAAATGTTCTTTTGAGAATGGGTAACGCATGGATGACAACCTCTTCAAAAACGGAGGCACGATCCAAGAAGCAGCGGGCCTCACGCAATGGCGTGTTGCGTCCGACATCACACAAGCTGATCAGTTCAGCAGGTGCCAGAGGGGCCCGTCCGCAGATGTGGCGCATACCCACTCTGCCCTGAAGCTGCAAGTAGTCTGGCTCCCACTAACCTATTGCTTGGTCCGCCTGATCAATGACCAGTCATACCCCAGCGCTTTCGCTCTCGCTTCCAGAGAGGCCAACAGTTCGGCTGCAGGCTGTTTGTCGCGCGTGAGTATCCAGAGATATCTGCCGGAGGGCTCCCCCACAATTGACCAATCGTAATCATCACCGTGATCAAGAACCCAATAGTCTCCGTAAAATGGCCCAAAGAATGAAACCTTCAATTTGGCATTAGTATCGGCATCGACAATCCTGGCTTTTCCAGTTGATTGTTTCCATTTTCCATTGGGTTTGCATCCGCGATTGCTCACTTTGACAGTGCTGGCAGAGTTTAGCGAATAATCCGCACTTACAAAGTCCATGTCCTTCTGGAATGAGGCTTCATAGCGATATTGCTCATACCACCGGCCCATGTAACGCTTCAGCTCCACTCTCTTGGCGGGAGAAGGCACTGCTCGATTTCCCACTGGCCCGGGCCGCGGAATCGACGCGCATGCCCCTAAAACAAGCGCCAACGCGATGACGCCGCCAGCTGTGGCTATCTTGCGCATGAAATCTCCTATCTTTCCCGCATACTACGCAGGACGGCGAAATAGGTTGCCATGGAGCCCCTTCCTTTGGCGCACCATTCACATGGGCCTGGGCCGCGCTGCGGGATAGGGATCGCAAGGATTCAGAACGAGATGCCGGACGAACTGCGCGCCTGCCGTTTAGTGGGCCGGCGATTGACCAGTCTGACAGCTTAATCCGTTGGCACTTCCAGAACAGCACGCAAGCCGGGCTTATTATCGCTAAGTTCGATACTCCCGCTGACTTGCCGGGTGAGCGCGTCTACCAGCCTCGATCCGAAACTGCGTTTTGTCGTCGCATCCCGCCCCTTGCCGCGATCCGCGATCACCATTGTCAGTTTGTCGCGATACTCGGTCGCCTCAATGAACAGGGGGCCAGCTTCCCCACCGTAGGCGTATTTTACAGCATTCGTCAGCAGTTCGGTGAGGATAAGGCCGATCGGGATAGCTTTGTCGGTTGGCAATGTGATGGGCGGCACGTGAATGTTCACAAAGCGCTTCCAATCCGCTCCCCAAATAGAGGTGAGCTCTTCAAGCAGCTCAGTCACGAATGAATCGAACCGGACATCGCCAAGCTTGTCAGAACGCCACAATCGCTTGTGCACCATGGCCACTGCGGTCAGGCGCTGTTGGGCCAGATCGAACTGCGTCCTAACCTCCTCGTTATCGGTCGACCGGCTCTGAATGGCGAGCACAGCATTGACTAACTGCAAGCTGTTTTGGACCCGGTGGTGGACCTCCCGCATCAGAATGTCTTTCTGCGCCAGCAAGTCCTCCCCGGCGGTAACGGCCTGGCGCAGTTCCCGATTGAGAGCAGCCAGGTTCTGGCCATCGATTACCTGACGTATTGCCGTCCCAAAATTCCCCGCCGCTTCAATCTCCGCGCGCGACCACCGACTTGCCTCCCCGTCCACCAGCTGACGCCAAAGTTCGAACGAAGTTCTCGGGGTTAAATGCCCCTCCAGATTATCGTTGTCTTTATGGGGGTTGCCTGCCCAATTGATGGTTTGCAGTTGTTCAGCCCGGAACCACGTGATGGACACTGGCGGATCGGTGCGAATGGTGACTGAAAGTGCTCCGGCGGCAGACGATGCGAACGACTGAGCTTGGGCATAAATAAAGCCGAGGCGGTGGGTCGCGAAAGGCTCCTCCGCAGCGAACTGCGAAATCCAGGACACCAGTGGTTCCAGCTCCGCCTCGGGCGGAACCGAGCCCTCTGTCGCCAACTCCCGGCCAAGTTGCACGACTACGCCATCACAGGGAATTATAGCCATCACATCGGCGGCATGACGCAGGACCGAATGCTCAACCGGGCCTAGGCCGGACAAGACAGGCAAAAGGTCTGCCGCCCGCTGCCCTAGCGCCACCCTTTCCATCTGTGCAACCGAGCGCTGGCGTGCTCCAATTTTCGCACTGACAATTTGACCGACGAGTTTGCACAATTCACGCTGTACAAAATCAAGATTTCGCACTGCCAGATTATGGCAAGTGACAAGGCCCCACAGTTTGCCATCAACCATCAACGATATGGAGGCCGAAGCATCGACACCCATATTGCGCATATATTGCAGATGAATCGGTGAAACGCTGCGCAAATGACAGTCGCTCATGTCAAACGGTTCTGCAGGCTCTTCACCTGACAGCCAGATGAGCGAAACGGGCTGATATCCCGTGTTGGGAATTACGCGAATGAGATTGCGAGTATAAAGCTCCCGCGCCTGCCGCGGGATATCAGATTCCGGAAAATGGTGATGGAGGAGCAAGGGCAGTTTTTCATTCCCGGCCTCTGCAATTACTACCCCGGTGCCATCGTCAAGAAACTGATAGACCAGGACACGATCGTATCCCGTAATCTCGTATATGTGGGTTGCAGCAGCGCCGCTCACTTCTTCGAAGGCCTGAGCGCTTTCCAGCTGCGATGATAACAATTGCGCTTGTCCAAGCACAGCGCCGGCTGAAAGCGAGCTAACCGACGGCTCCAGCTCCAGCACAATGCAACCGTTGGCTCGATGGGCGAGAATTTGAAGATCGCGCCCGTTTTGCTGAACAGTCCTGACCAAGCCGGGGCCGGTATCGGGTATCCCGGTCAGAAACTCTTCGAGGCATGGCCCCAGCAGATAATCTGGCAGATCCGGACCGATCGGCTGTCCGATGAACTTCTCGACGTCTCCGGCTGTGGCGATGAGGCGGCCAGTGGCAGGATCGACAACCAACATTATGCCATGTGGCTGAATAGCACCAGGGTTACGTATCGGCTCACTCTCGCAGCCGCTTAACAATAACTCGATGTCGTCTTCAATCAATTCGTGGTTCCGACAATATTTTCGAATAATTCAAATCCTGCATGGGCGCCCCCAATCATTGCCTCCAACGAGAGGGAATCTCGATATTCGCCTTCAATCGTAGCAAGCAATATTTGCCAATTTATATGATCGTCCGATGAACCGATAAAGAAACTGCGTCCATCTGCTCCGTCCGGGAACAGGTAGTCCAGTTGCCGCGCCAGTACCCTGCCGCCCAGCATCGAACCTTCAGCCACGTACAGTGCGCCAAGCATCCTCTCGACAGTCGCCAGCGACCATACCGGCAGCGATACAGGAACGTGCCCGCCAAGATGGCGAATATCCGCTTCAAGCAAGCTGGCACGATCGATCGAACTGCTCAGATGCGAGGCACCTATTCCCTTCGCCGCAGCACCTATTGTGGCGTGATAAGTGTGCAAATCCCGAAGCAACCCAACATATTCGCGAAACAACAGGGTACCTTCTGCAATACTGCGGAAGTGAGATAAGCCATGCATGCGCTGATGCGTGTCTTTTGTCGCTTCACGCAATCGGCTCCGCGCAATTGCACTGGCTGGCTTCAGGGGAGCAGTGATCCTCACTTAATAAATATAGCAGAAACTGTGCCCGAACCTAACGATTTCCAGCAGCAGGTCGTCGCAAATATACTTGCAAAGAACGATTGAGCCGCATGTTCGCCTGCTCATTTTCACAGGGTCGGTCAGGAAGAACTACAAATTCTTCAGACCGATTCTGGATTCAGATCGATTGAGAAAGGCTGGCTATATGTGTCAGCAATTCCCGGGCGAGGTAACCCACCGGACCAATTTGTTCAGCACATCGGCGCCCTGCTTCTCCGTGCAACCAGATCGCCCAAAGCGCTGCCACCAAAGGTTCCCCACGTCTCGACGCGAAACCAGCCGCAATACCGGCCAGTACGTCTCCGGAACCTCCGGTCGCCAACCCCACCCCACCTCCGGCGTAAGCGAAAAGCTGGTCATCCGGAGACGCGATGAGGGTGAGCGAACCTTTCAGTGCAACTATCGAACCATATAACTCGGCAGCCCGACGAACGGCAGCGGCGCGATCAGCCTCTATTTCGGCGGCGTCGCACTCCAGCATTGCTGCCATCTCGCCGATATGCGGCGTCAGGATAGCGGGACTTGGCCGAGACGCTAAAAGCGCGCTCCGATGGCTCAACTCCATCAACGCGGCAGCATCAATCACCAGCGTCTGAGAGTGGGAAGACGCTTCGATAAGCATGTCGACCATCGCGCCGCCCATAACGCTGTCGCTCATGGCTGGTCCCGCGATAATGGCATCGCTCTTGGCCATGGCGGTGAGCGCATCAGCGTCGATAAGGGCGATTTCACCGCTGGGTGTTTCTTTGGAAGCGAACACCGCGATTTCGGGCATTGTCATGCCTAGCGCCAGAGCGATCCCTTCGGGCACTGCAGCCTGCACCTTGCCCGCGCCGGCCCTCAATGCGGCCTCCGCTGTCAACAAAAGCCCCCCAGGCACACGGCGGCTTCCCCCAATGACGAACACACGCCCCCGGGCATTCTTGTCGGAATTCGGGTCAAGAGCTGGCAGCGGGTGAGCACGCAACCAGGTGCTGTCCAGCGGCACGGCTTCAGCCACGGGCCGCAACCATGTGATCCGGCGCCTTGGTTACGGGTGTAGCATCTTCTTCCATGGGCGCCGTTACATTGTAACGTGTGAGCAAGAGCTGCCCATCGCGGCCCGCATCCGGGTCAAGTGCGTATTCAGTAATCGCGCAATTAGCCACGTCGGCTTGCGCGTCGATTGCCAATATCTCCGCCTCGGTGAGATTTTCGATGATGTACCGCATGCACAGGACCACCACTTGATGCGCCACAATCATTACCCGCCTGCCTCCATAATGAAGCGACACTGTATCCAGCAGCGCACGAAGGCGGAAAATCACATCGACCCAGCTCTCACCCCCCGGAGGTCGGTGGTAAAACTTGCCAAGCACAGAGCGGAATTCTGATTGTTCAGGCTGGAGATCGCGGATCCCGGCAGTCGTTAGACCGTCAAGGATGCCAAATTCCTTCTCACGCAACCGCTCGTCGAGGCAGATCTTCTCGTCCGCGTTGCACCCTCCCGAAGCGCGGAAGATTTCCGCCGTCTGGACGGCGCGAACATAAGGGCTGGATAGCATTATCTCAGGCCGGCGGTCTTCCGGTTCCGCCGCAAACCATTTCCCCAAGGCTTGGGCCTGATGCCTTCCCAAGTCGGACAGGGGCACGTCTACATCCCGACTGGTCAGGGCAATCCGTGCAAGTCCCTGCTCACTCGCATGGTCACGAGCGACATTCCCGGCGCTTTGACCGTGACGAACTATCCACAGGATGCTGGGCCAGCGTGGCAGACCTGATTGCCGTGTTAAAATCATAGCCCATTAACATAGTTGTGGGCCGGGTGTTCCACCTGCGATGGCAGTTTGCCGACGCAACTCAACACCGGGAAGGCGGCAATCTTGGTTTGCGCGTAATACGCACGAAGGGCATACGGGCGATAACAACAGAAAATTTGGCGAGGAACCATTCAAAGATCATGTTTACTGAGCTGAACGGCCTGGACGCCACTTCACTTGCCCAACTGGTTCGCACCAAACAACTCTCTCCAGAAGAATTGCTCGAAAGCACCATTGCAAAGGCAGAAGCCCTTAACCCCCAGCTGAACTTTCTTGCTCAGCGGCATTACGACTATGGCCGCGCTGCCATTGACCAAGGCTTGGCCGATGGCCCCTTCAAGGGCGTACCCATGCTTCTGAAGGATCTGAACATATACGTTGAGGGGCTGATAACCGAAAACGGCAGTCGCTCACGACAGGGCGCTGTGGCCACCTACACAATGGAATTGGTGCACCGGATGGAACGGGCCGGATTTGTCATATTCGGCAAAACGACATCGCCAGAATTCGGCCTGTCCTCAACAACCGAAGGTTCGCTCCACGGCGCAACCCGCAATCCGTGGAATGTTGATTACACGCCCGGAGGGTCGTCCGGCGGCGCTGCCGCGGCGGTTTCGGCAGGCGTCCTGCCCATGGCGCATGCGACCGACGGTGGCGGATCCATCCGTATCCCCGCATCCTGCTGCGGCCTCTTTGGCTTGAAGCCTAGTCGCGGCAGAAACCCCATGGGGCCAAAACATACAGAGCGATGGGGCGGCATGCCCGCGCACCATGTGGTTAGCTGGACCGTGCGAGACTCCGCTGCAATGCTTGATGCTACCCACGGGCGAGAGCCGGGCTCGCGCTATGACGCGCCTCAACCGGAAGGCTCCTTCCTGTCCTACGTCACGAAGGAACCAGGTGTTCTGCGCATTGCCGTTATGAACACCTCGTTTTCTGGAATGAAGGCTGACCCGGAAGTGGTGCAAGCCGTTGGCGATGCAGGACGTCTGCTTGAATCGCTGGGGCACCATGTGGAAGAGGCGGCACCAGCGGTAGACGGCAACGCCCTGCGCGCCGCCGCAAGCGTTCTGATAGGCGCAAGCGTCGCGGCCGACGTGGATGATTGGGCGAAGTTTACAGGCGTTGAGCCAGGGCCGGATGTACTGGAAATCGGAACGCTTGCTACGGTGGGTCGCGGTCGCACCTACTCGGCAACCGATTGGGTGCGGGCAAACGACACCCTGATGACTGCTGCTATTGCAATCGGTCAGTTCATGGAGGACTTCGACATTATCTTGTCGCCGACATTGGCTCTCCCCCCGGTTCCAATCGGAACCTTCGACCTGGCTGATCCGGGAGAACTGAGCGAATGGGCTACTCGCGTAAATACCTTTTCTCCCTTCGCTCAGGTCGCCAATGCCACGGGCCAACCGGCCATGAACCTGCCACTTGGCATGAGCGCATCCGGGCTTCCCATCGGCGTTATGGCAACAGGACGCTATGGGGAGGAAGCGCTGCTATTCAGTCTGGCAGGGCAGATCGAGCGCGCCGCGCCGTGGATCGGACGCAAACCGCCGACGCGATCAGCTTGATGGGGAAGGGGACCGCACATTGACGCTGCAATCCGGTCGCCTCGCCCCGATGCGGGCCGGGCAACAGCCAATCTGGCCCCTGGATCGAGCGCTATTGATTAAGGCGGCCATTATCTGCTGGCTGATGTTCATCGTGATCTTATTGCTCATGATGACAGGTAAAACGCAGCAAATTGACGTGCTTGGGCTGCAGTGGTGGCGCGCTGGACCTGAACTTGCTCTTTCTGGGCCAACGTGGCTGGCAACAGCAGCGCGGGATATAACCTCGCTGGGCAGTGCGCTTCTGGGCAGCTTGGTGAGTTGTGCTGCGGCAGCCATACTTATCGCCTTACAGGTCCGCCGTGATGCCGTGGTTTTGTTATTCACGGTGGTGACCGGATGGATATTCAACAACATACTTAAGGCAATCATCGGCAGGCCGCGGCCAGACATTGTTCCGCATCTGACAGCCGAGACCGGTCTAAGCTTTCCCAGCGGCCACAGCTTCACCGCCGCCGCTGTTTATATAGCAATAGCCCTCGCATTCATGTCTTTGAGCGCGCGTCCAAGCATGCACAGGGTCATGATTGGCACTGCCATCGTGTTGAGCCTGATAATTGCGCTTAGCCGGGTCATTCTGGGTGTCCATTACCCCAGCGACATCACGGCGGGATGGTTCGCAGGAGCCGCTTGGGCTCTTACAATCAAAGCCATTTCTCTCCGCTCACCGAAGCACTGATATCCGTCCGCACCTAACAACAATCTCGGGAACTTTTCCCGCCGAATACGGTATTACCGTTGCTCTTGGAACTGCAGTAGCCTGCCACCAAGAACACGCCGTCGCCTCCTTTAGGGCCTCCGCACACTTCCCTGAACCAGGCGACGGCGTCTCCGGTGGTCGTATTGGATACGATCGAAAAACTTTGCCGTGCGCTTTTCCGTACACCTTACCAACATCGCGCATCAAATCGGCCGGTCGACAACCTGAACATTGCGAACTGAGTTCTCACGTCGGAACGCGATGCTCTCCCGGATGTTAAATCAGCAGATGCAGATCGAACACAGGACACGAGGATGAGCGAAGAAAAATTGACCCCAGAGGCGACCGGGAAACCTGCGTCGCGACAAAAGCCAACGTCGCCGGACGATTTGAAACAGCCTGAGCAGACCGCACCGGGTGCGACTGGAGGGGCAGATGGCAACGCTGGCCGATCTCCCGATCCTGTCCCTCGAAATCCCAAGACAGGTGCTGACCAAATTGGCACACGGGATGTCCCAAATCGGACCGAGGACCAGCGGAGAAAAGACTTTCCTGACTGAATTGGATTGCGCTTCGCCGCCGCATCCTTCGCGGCGGCGAAAGCCACTGCAAATCAATACTTATGGAGCTGGAGCGAGTTCTTCCTTTCTAGCTCTCAGCTTCTCGCCAAGAGCCTTGAGGTCCATGTCGCTATCCCTGCATTCGGGAAAAAGCTCCTTCTCTTCTTCCTGAACATGGTGATCGACATATTCTCCAAGCACCTTGACCTTCGCGTCGTACAGCGGCTCTTCCGGTGAACTCGCTTCGATCTGCGCAATCAGATCCTTGGCGCTTGCGTGCTCGACTTCCGCTTCATCCAGAAGGTCATCTTCCTCCAATGCCTCATATGCCGCAGGATAAAAGATCTCTTCCTCAATTTGCGCGTGAACCTTCAACGCTGCGCAGATTTTCGCAGCAAGAGCCTGTTTCTCAGCGTCTTCCTCAGTCTTCTCAAATTGCTGGAACATTGCCTTCACTTCGCGGTGATCTGCCTTGAGCAGAGCGATGGCATCTTGAGGACGACGGGCAGTAGCTTTGGTGCGCCGGGTTGAACGGGCGCCTTTCTTGGGTTTGGCACGAGTTGTTTTGGTGGGCATAAGCGGTCCTTATATGACTGCGCCGCTGCTCAGGCGCATGATGCAGTAACCGCCAATTCCACGCCGCGTTCCCACCTGCAGACGACCTGGAGGCTATTGTTGCCTAAAAGATATGCGATGTTGGTAGAGATTAGTTGTCTTCGGACAGTGAATCCTGCCATTTCCCCATCGCAACTTTGTATTTCGCGCGCGCGCGTTCGACAGAACGGTCCGACTCCTGACGTTCATTCTTCTGCTGCTGTTTAAGCTCTTGCCGATCACGATCTAGCTCTGCTTGGCGCTTAGCCAATTCTGCGCGCTCATCTTCATGTCGGCTAATCGCCGCTGCCAGTTCATCTTCGGCCTCGTCCAGTTCGGTCCGTGTGGGTCGCGGCTTTGGTTTCGCAACTTTGCGCGATTTTTTACCCTTGGGCTCGTTAGCTGGGTTGGGTGATCTCGATTTACTGGGGCTGGGTGGCTTGCGGCTCTTTTTGGCTCGACTTCCAGCGTCGTTAGGCAAAGCAGCTAGGTGTTCCGCCATCGTCCCGCGCACGCGCTTGATGACTTTGCCGGGGTTAGCGAGCGGTTCGCGCATCAATTCAGGATCGTCGACCTGCTCTGCCGCCTGTGATGCAAAAAGGTTCTTGTCACTGCCCCACGCCTCCAGCGCAGCCTTCTGGCTCGGCACCGCAACGTAGGCATCATGGAAGCCAATCGACGTTCGGAAAACCTTGAGCTTTTGGACCCGGGCCATAGAGGCGATCCTTGAAATAAAAGCGTTCGCGAACAGCACCCGTTCGGTGCAAATCCCTCAATCGATATTACCGGTTATTCGCGTAGTTCGATGCAAACCGGCGCATGATCACTGGTCTTTTCCCACGCACGCGGGCGAGTGTCGACCTCTGCGGAAATGAGCAAATCCGCCGCCCGGCGATTGAGCAGAAAGTGATCAATTCTCAGCCCTGCATTCCGCTCAAATGCACCCCGCCAATATTTCCAGAATGTGTAAATGGTATCTTCCGGGTGCAATGCGCGAACGGCGTCAGTCCAGCCCATGTCAACTAGCTCGTGATATGCAGTCCGCACCTCCGGAGCGAAAAGCGCGTCATCACGCCAGCGCTCCGGCGCATAGACGTCCTGATCATCCGGGATGACGTTGTAATCTCCGGCTATGACCACAGGAGCATCCAGATCCAATAGGCTTGCCAAGTGAGCATGCAGCCGCTGAAGCCAGCTCAGCTTGAAATCGAATTTGGGTCCAGGGCGCGGGTTGCCGTTAGGAAGATAAAGGCTGGCGATGAGCACGCCGTTGATTGCCGCTTCAATATATCGGCTCTGAACATCCTTTGGATCTCCGGGCAATCCTCGTCTTGTTTCGTGAATCTCGCCAATACGGCTGAGCAAGGCCACGCCATTCCATCGGCTCTGCCCATGCCAGATTGAAGTATAACCGGCAGCACGAAGAGCCTCTTCAGGAAACTTCTCTTGCGGCGTTTTCAGTTCCTGCAGGCAAACAACATCGGGATGCCCTAGCTCAAGCCACCGAAGCAGCACGGGCAAGCGACCGTTGACGCCGTTCACATTGTAAGTTGCAATTTTCACAGACGTAGTTCCGCCGCCCCGCACTAGCTATCAAATCACAGCTCTGGGTGAAGTTGCATGACGTCACCGGGGACACGGTCGGAAACAACAAGTTGAAGTCGTGGAACTTCCTGTGCCTCCGCATCGTTCCTTCCCAAAGGAGAGCGAACATTGGCTGGCGAAACCGCAACCGGACCGGAAGACACCTCGCCGTTGAAAGGCGATAAGGCGGACAAGGCCGTGATCGATGGCGTGGATGCTCACGAAGAGAGCGATAAGGAGATGCAGCGCCGCACCCCGGATGCCGAACCCAACGGCCAGCAAGACGCTGGCCGCTCGCACAAGTCTGCTGCGAAAAATAGCGGACTGGCTGAAATGCCCGCAGGAGCGCCGCCACAAGGTGGTCAGCAGGGTGCCGGGGCCGATCGTGACGAGACTGGAGAAGCTTGATGACTCTCGTGGCCATGCTGATTGGTGGGGGTTTCCTCGGCTGGGTTGCACGAACGGTGCTGGATCCAGGGTATTAAGCCAGCGCGCGCCTCGACTGAGCGCTTTAAGAGGCGATGACGCGTCTGATCCCAACCTGAAATCCGCCCGCCGCGGAAAGTCCGTTAGCGTTGTAGCGAAAATCAACTACGCTGTTCCCAGATCAAAAGGAGAGCAGCCAGTGTTCGTAAAATTTACATGCGCGGATAGGGTCGCCACGGTGGTCAACGCAGCACAGATCACGTTTATCTCATCAGTCGAAGACGGCACACGCATCCGGTTTGGCGAAGGCAGAAGCGTCACCGTTGTCGAGCCAATTGATGAGGTCATGGACCGACTTAATGAGCAGCCCATCTACACCTGAGGGCGCGCACCGGTCTGTGTTGCTGCTAGCAACGCGCCAGCAGCAACACAGTCACACACAATTTACTGCCCGGCGATTGTCACACCGGCAATCGATCCCCCCCGGAACGGAAAGCCAATGCCGCCATCCGTCGGGTAAGTGCCGACGGGCGAGCCCCGATCAATCCCAACGTCAAAGGTCTCATCAATTGTATATAACGACTTGGCGGTTAGAGGGACCGGCCGTTCGTCCACCAATTTATCGTCAACGAAAAGGCGCAACGTCGCCGCCCCGCCATTGTCCGGCCCTTCAAAGGCCGAGGCCAGCTTGATGGTGTGATCCCCGGGAGCCAGCGGCGTGTCACACGTAAGCAAATGCTGATCCATCGCGAACACGCGATAAGCAAATGTCGGACAGCCCTTGGCATCGAGATAGAGCGACCAGCCCGCGCTCATGCCGCCAACCGCGGCGATGACACCCTGTGCGCCCGCTTCCACGCGAACTTGGGCGGTAGCCGACCATGAGCGACCAAAAGTTTTGGGCAGTGCGGATTCCGGAATACCCACTGCGCCTTCATGATACGTAACTGTGGTTCGTCCGCTTGAAAGCTGCGGCAGCTTGGCGCCTTCGGCATAAGAATAGTTCTGCAAAGGCAACACGCGGTTCTTATGAGCTTCCGCTTCGAACAGTGCCTTCATTGCTTTTGTCCTGGCCGGATGCTCCTGCGAAATGTCGCGGGATTGCGTTGGATCTGCTTCTAGATCGAACAATTCCCAATGATCATCCTCGCACTTCTTGTCGGAGGTTCCGCGCATCTTCCAAGGCAACCGAGCATGAAACGCCGATGCCATCCAGCCCTGGTGATAAATGGCGCGGTGGCCAAAAACCTCGAAATACTGGGTGGGATGATATTCAGGCGCATTGGTGGAAGTGATCGTTTTCAGCATACTGCTGCCATCGAACGGCTTTTGCGCGATACCGTCTACAACCTTGGGAAACTCGATACCGGTTGCCTCCAGAATGGTTGGCGCAATATCGTTCACATGGCCAAACTGGGCGCGTACTGATCCTGCGCCGGCAACACGCGAAGGCCAACTGACAACCATCGCATTGCGGGTGCCCCCCAGATGAGACGCGACGGTTTTTGTCCAACGATAGGGTGCATTCGTGGCCCAAGCCCACCCCGCGGCATAATGCGAATTGCCATGATCGGTGCCAAACTTGTCTATGTGCTTGGCCCGGTACTCATCCGTTTCCTCTTCGCCGTGAGAATCCGCGAAGTAGTTGAGAGAACCGAAGAGGCCGCCTTCAGCGCTTCCCCCATTGTCGCCGAAAACGTAGAATACCAGTGTGTTATCAGCTTCGCCAGCGGTCGCGATCGCATCCATAAGCTTACTGACTTGTGCATCGGTATGCTCCAGAAAACCGGCGTAGACTTCCATTGTACGGGCGGCAAAACGCTTCTGCTGATCAGTCAGCGTATCCCAGGCCGGCATACCTTCGGGACGAGGAGTGAGGACAGCATGGGCGGGAATGGTCCCGCTGGCCTTCTGGCGCGCAAAGATCTCTTCACGCAGAGCATCCCAACCAGAATCGAATTTGCCCTTGTATTTATCGCTCCAGCTCGTCGAAACTTGCAACGGAGCATGCGCCCCTCCGGTTGAGAAATAGAGGAAAAACGGCCGATCAGGCGTAATCGAATTTTGCAGGCGCATCCATTTGGTTGCGCGCTCTGCAAGATCTTCGGTCAGATGATAGTTCTCTCCTGCCGGTCGGACGACTGGCGTAGTTCCCTCGATAAGCGTTGGTTCGTACTGGCTCGTCTCCCCGCCGATGAAGCCGTAAAATGTGTCAAAGCCTTCACCGGTCGGCCAGCGATCAAACGGACCAATGGGAGAAGCTTCCCAATTCGGCACCTGATGCCACTTGCCAAATGCCGCAGTGCTATAACCGCGCTGGCGAAGCATCGTGGCAATCGTCGCCGTATCCTTGGTATGGAAACCGTTATAACCAGGACGCGGATCGGGCGTGTTCATCACCGCGCCAATCCCGGTATTGTGCGGATTACGCCCCGTCAGCAGCGAGGCGCGCGTGGGCGAGCAGATACCGGTCGTATGAAAGCGGGTGTAGCGTAACCCCTGACTGGACAACGCACTAAGCGTGGGCGTGCGAACCGGCCCGCCGAACACTTCTGATGCACCGAAGCCGACATCGTCCAGAAGGATGACGACTACGTTTGGCGCGCCCTTCGGAGCCACTCTCTGCAAGGGTTCCGGCGCGTCCTGCGCATTGGCCTGGAATGAGGCAAATGCCCAAACCGAGGCTGCCAACAACGCCCGCCGCACCGCTTTTCCACGCATGTTCTCTCTCCGATAAATCGCAGTCCGATTAATCACGGGCAAACTCTAATGCAAGTGCATTAGATCGCTGTAATGCCATACGAATGGCGAGGGCGCCCGGATTGCTCCAGGCGCCCCTTCTCTATTCAGAGAAATCAGAAGCTGATGGTTGCATCTATGCCCAGAGTCCGCGGTGCGTTGAAGTTGGCATAGTCGCCCAGCACGGTGCGGTAATCCACGCCATCCAGCGGGGCGCTATTTGCATTTGAGCGTCGGTAGATGTGCGATTCATTGAACAGGTTCCGGGCCCACGCAGCCAGAGTCAGCGTCTGGCCGTGGCTGTTCATCGGAATGTCGGCCAAGGCGACGCGGGCGTTCACGATGAAGCTGGAGTCCGTCAATACACCCTCGTTATCGAAGCTGTATTGCCGATCCGAATAGTTCGCATCGACGTGAAAGCGCAGTGCCATGTCGCTGCTATCACTGAGCGGCACGTCGTAGTCGATCGCCCCTGACAGCGCGTGGGGCGGCGTATAGACCACGTACAACTGCTGTACGGGGTTGCCGGGCAGCAGCGGGTTGGGCGCGGCAGGCGCATCGATGTGAGTATAGGCGTATGAAAGCGCCAGTGTCAGGTTCTCGATCGGCTGGGCCGTCACGTCAGCCTCTATGCCCCTGATCTTCGTCGTGCCCGCGTTGATCGTTTCCAGATTGTGGCGGAACACTCCCCCCGAAGGCACATAGAAATCGAAGTCGAACTGCGTGTTCTTGCGGTTCATGAT
Organism: Novosphingobium sp.; assembly: GCA_045629505.1. Classification (GTDB taxonomy): domain Bacteria; phylum Pseudomonadota; class Alphaproteobacteria; order Sphingomonadales; family Sphingomonadaceae; genus Novosphingobium. The sequence goes on along the minus strand of JAZQRJ010000010.1, from coordinate 6,385 downwards.
GTAGCCCGCAAGGTTGAAGCGCACGCGCCGGTCAAAAAGCTCACTCTTGAAACCCGCTTCCCATGAGGTAACGGTTTCCGGCCCGAATGAGCGGAACGTCAGTGATCGGGAACTTGCCCCGCCCGCACGATAACCGGTCGCATATTTGGCGTAGACGTGCATGTCCGAGTTAGGATCCCAAGCCAACGTGATGAGTGGATCGATACGGTTGTCACTTATGTCGAACGAGAAATTCGATGCGACGTTGTTCAGCTTGTAGAGCACGCCGTCCTTCTCATCGTGCGAGTACCGGGCGCCGGCAGTCAGGCGCAGAGAGTCCTGTATGTGCCAGGTAAGCTGGGCGAAGGCGGCGTAGCTCTTGGAATTGGCGCGTGTCGCACGGGCAATGTTCCAGTTCGCCCGCTGCCACGGCGCAGAATCGTTGATGGTGTAAGCGGTGCCCGTCGCGTTCCAGGTGTTGGTGCTGGGGGTGGAGGCGATCTCGCCCACATTTTCGTTGAAGTAATAAAGACCGAAGACATAATCGACAGCGCCCAAGTTGCCGACCGCCTGCAATTCCTGGCTGAACTGGTTCTGTTCAAGGTCGGACAGGCTGTACCGGCTGAACGCGGTATTGGGGAAGAACTGCGGGGTACGGTGCGCACCGCCTGAGTTGTCCCACTGCGCCGCGTCCACCGTTCGCCATGCGGTGATCGATCGAACTTCAAGATCGTCGGTGGCTTGCCAGTTGAGGTTGAGGTGCAGGCCTTTGGCCTTGTCCACACTGACCTGCTGCGGAACGCCGATATCGGCCACCTTCATTCGCTTGTCCGTTACTACGACAGCAGGGGCGAGCGGGGCGATCTTATTGATCGCGTTGGGGTTGTTGTTCACTGCAGCCAGTTCGGCCAGCGTCGCAACCGGGTAGTTGTTGGGATTGAAATTTATCAGCTGGCTATAGAATGGGGTCGTCTCGTCACGGCCGATGTCAAAAGCAATGTCGGCTGTGAACCTGTCGGTCGGTGTCCAGCGACCGGCGATGCGGCCACCATAACGGTGGTGATAGTTCCAACCCATCTCGCCTTCGAGGATGTTTTTCGTAGTCGCGTTTTGGTGATCGAGCATGGCATCCACCTTGATCGCGAAATTGGCAACGGCCGGAAGATCGAGGTGTAGGGCCGCGTTGTAGGCACCATAGTTTCCTATGCCGGCGATTGCCCGCCCGCCGAATTCTCCAGTCGGCGCCTTGGTGACTATGCTGAGCGCGCCCCCCTCTGTGTTCCGCCCGAACAGCGTTCCCTGCGGGCCCCTGAGCACTTCGATCCGATCAACGTCGAACAGTGTGGCGTTGAGGCCGTGCTGCCGACCAAGATAAACGCCATCGATATAGACGCCCACGCCCTGTTCGCGGGCAGGCTGATTGGCATCGCCTGGCACTATGCCGCGAATGCCAATGGTAAGCGCGCTTTGGCGCGATTCATAAGTGGCCACGCGCAGCGATGGGATGCCACCATCGGCAAGATCAATCAGGCTGTTGACGTGCCGCTTTTTCAGCTCTGCGCTGTCCATCACCGAGATTGCGATGGGCGTTTCCTGCACGTTGGTAGCGCGCTTGGTCGCGGTCACGATAATATCAGTCAGGCCGAGGCTATCGTTGGCATTGGCATTGGCATTCGTTGCATCTGCGGCGCTCTCGGCTGAAGCCTCATCGCTCGCAAAGGCAGCTGTGGGTACGGTAAGCAAGGCAAGCGGTACAAGGCAAACTGTCGAAAGAAAACTGGAGCGGAGCATGTGTCATACCCTCAAGACAAATCGTGCCGTCCGAGACGCGAACTCTGTTGCCCTGTGTCCCCCGGCAACTCGCCTCTAGGCGCGGTGCATTGCACTACCGCGACGGATCGATGACCGTTTCTTGACCGGGCTGTGACAACTGCATGACAGGGAGGGGCAGAAAGGAGCACTTGAAGTTACCGCAGGCCTGCTCTCTCCCTCAGGGCCTTCAAGCAGGACAAACTTGCCATCCTACATGGGACGAACGCTCGACACTGCTCGCGTTGCTGCATTTTTCACTGTATTTTCAGGAAGTTGTGATGATTAGAGCGGAAGCGGCAACCGAACTCCAGGCCAAAAACAAGGACGAAAATGAGCCAAAAATCATCACCCGATCATATTGACTGTGCAACGCCCGCCCGCGGCAGCGGGCAATCTCCCGCTACCCGCTCCAGTGCCTCCCAACCATTTGAAAACACGCAAAAAACTGCCAGCCAGCAGGCGGGTTCGTGTGTTTGGGCCACACAAGTGGGTCACAATGGTGCGTCCAATGATCCCGTAACGCTCTCCAATCGTTCAGAAAATCGTTCCCAACACTGGGTCACCCGGTTGGGTCACAAACGGTCCACACGCGGACTTTCCTTGAGAGGGTCGGTGTATCAATTCCGGGTCCGTGTTCCAGCTGATTTGCGTAAGGCGTAGGGATGCACCCATGTGAAGCGATCACTCCGAACTGACAGTCTTCAAATCGACTTGCGTTTTTATGTCTCTTCAGCAGGATACAACCATGGATACTGACCAGCCCGCCAGCACTCCACCTGACCGTCGCATCGCGTTGCTTATCGACGCCGACAATGTTTCACATACGTCGCTCGCGGCAATGCTGGCTGAGCTATCGAAATATGGCACCGCAAATATCCGCCGTGCCTATGGCGATTGGGGCAGCAACGCGTTGAAAGGCTGGAAAGACAAGCTCCACGAGTTTGCGATCCGGCCTATTCAACAATTCAGCTATTCTACCGGCAAAAATGCGACAGATATTGCCTTGGTGATTGACGCCATGGAACTGCTCTATACCCAGAAACTCGACGCCTTCTGCATAGCCTCAAGCGATGCTGATTTTACACCTCTGATCATGCAGCTTAAGGCAAATGGACACGCGGTCTATGGGTTTGGTGAGCGGAAGACACCAAGCCCCTTCGTCAATGCCTGTTCGGAGTTCCTTTTCCTCGACAGCCTCACTGATGGGGGCGCAACTGCAGCCTCGGAACAGTCTCAACCAACGCCCAAACCGGTTTCCAAAGCTAAGAAGCCTGAGGAGTCCGCCGCAACTGCCAAACCCGACGACGCCGGAGCCAAGAAAACAACAAGACCCCTCTCTCAGGATGCTCGTCTTGTTACCATATTGCGGGGCGCAGTCGAAGCAAGTGCCCGCGATGATGGCTGGGCTCCAATGTCGGAAGCAGGCAGTGCGGCAAAAAGGCAGGCCCCAATCGATCCTCGCAACTATGGCGTAAAGAACTTTCCTGCCCTGTTCGAATCGACCGGCCTGTTCGAAATAGTCAAAGGTAATGCAGGACATAGCTATGTCGCCGACAAGCGAAATAAGGATAGATTGCCTCATCCCAATCAAACCTGACTGCACGGCATGCCTTTAGCGGCAAACCCACAGTTTCTCTCACAGGAGATGGGACAAATCGAAGCCGGGAAACTCGATGGCTGAGATCGCTTCGAAAAGAATTTGTGGCCGGTAGCCCAAACCGTAAGCATCGGCAGCTTCGCTTTTGGCTACCGCCCGTGATCCATCCCCCAAGGGTTAAGGCGATATCGCGGTCAATACGCGCATTTCGCCCCGCATCGCGAAAACCATGCCGAAAAGAATGAAAGCAGGTTCTTGGCGCATTTGCCCCGGCGGTCACTAAAATGCGCGAGAACCAGCGCGAGAAGCAGATAGAGCGAAAACCGCGCGCGCCGGGGGGCAAGTCCTCGAACAGTTTCAACCCTCCGTTTCGACGTTTTTTGTCTACGAACGCCATGAACCTAAGGTTCAGCAGAGTGGGATGGATGGGCACTATGCGCGCGCTCGTCTGCGTCTTGAGAGACTTATCACGCGAGCCGGTTAGGCTCTCTTCACTGATTACAAAGCACGCAATCCCGTCGATATTTCGTACATCAGCGACATCAAGTTGGCAGATTTCATTGAGCCGCATCCGGAAAACAGGCCGATCAGAGGCACCCAGTATCGCGCACCCGTCGCAGTGACCGAGCCCAGAAAGGCGTAGCCATTCTGTTCATCTTTGCAGCCAGTATAGATCGGAGCACTAAAAATCCGCTTCAACTGCCAAACTTCGAACGGTTTACGGCGATCTTGAGGATGGACCGTTTCCGCCCATTGCAGTCCTCGGGCAGGATTGCGGCCAATATATTCTTCGGAAACAGCCCAATTCATCATTGTCACAAAACGAGCCATGTAAGCATTGAGATTCGTCGGATTGATCGTCCTGATCCGACTGCCCTGCTTCGCGAGTTCCGCCGCCTCGCGCACAGACAGCTTTCCATATTTCTTGCTGTGATTGACCGGCAACCAGCGCAGGGTTTCCAGCAAATCACGACACTGCTCGCGAGTGATGTGGGCAATCAGTGTTGACGCACCGAGGACATCTTGGACCACACGACGCGTAGTATCATGCGCCAACATTGTGCGGGCTGATCGGCGCTTGGTCGGATCGTTGATATACCGATCATAAATGTCTGCGAGCGTGAGGACCGTTTCGCCCATCGTGGTTGCACAAGTCGAGGGAGCATCATTGTGGACGCACGCTCCGGCAGATCGCAGTGAGATCGTCGGCATGGCTGTCCCGGAGGGAATCGCGCCCGCAATCAGACGCTCATCAAAGGCAAGACCGATCTCGCGACGCTTCTGTTCAAACATCGCGTCGATCATCGAATGCGACCTTCCTGCTGAGCCGAAACGCAAGTCGATTGGAAGACTGTCAGTTCGGAGTGATCGCTTCACATGGGTGCATCCCAACGCTGACGCAAATCAGCTGGAACACGGACCCGGAATTGATACACCGACCCTCTCAAGGAAAGTCCGCATGTGGACCGTTTGTGACCCAACCGTGTGACCCAGTGTTGGGAACGAAATGTCGATAGTCCCGATGCCGTCTTGCAGTTTGTGAGCGTAGTTAGTGATCTGCTTACTCCAAAGATTGCCCACGGCGCCGAGCTCTGGCAACGCTCGCGCCGAGCTTCTCCCTAATCTCATTTTTGATCCCCCGCACCCAGGGCCAGCTAGAAGAAATTCTTCCTGGCGACCCCATGCTTGAACAAGCTTGGATCAAGCTTAGCGGCATCGACAAAGCTATCGCGTCTTGGAAAATCGCCGGCGGTCCTCATCCGATGTTCCCCTTTAACGTGCGAACTGAGAGCAAAAGTCGACGCAAGCTGGCAGAATTCAAGGACGCCGAAGGCTATAAGCGCATTTTCTCGGAACATTGCGATCTCGCGCCCACTGAAGGCCGCATTCACTTCATCGTCGAACCTAAACCGCAGCCGTACGCGTTAATCGGCCATATCGGGCGTAAACTTGGTATTGGCTGAATTGTCAGTTCCCTCAGAACATCCGCTATCCCAGTCTATCTTACTTACCCGAACCATCATCAAACCTGATATAGAAGAATTGGCACTTGCGGCCCGACAAATGGCTGGTTTCGACCTGAACGGACTTATCCCGTAATAAGGGTGATCGGCAGATTTGCCCCACTTCTACGCGTTCGTGGCTGAGGCAGGTTGCGACCAGGAGTCGCCATTCGCGTTCCATTGAGTGGTCCGGCAAAAACGCGCCCTCAAATAGGTCGTTGAAGGCAACTCGGCTGATCCTGGTACATGATAGTCGTTTACCCCGTTCGGGATGTGATAGGTGTCGGCGGAAAGATGTTCCTAACAGGCGCCGACATGATCAACTATATCGACGAGTTCCGATACCGGCGGAATTTTTGCCACCACGGCTCATTGCCTTGCTGGAACATGTTGGAACGGACAGAAATCTCAGGGTCGATGTCACAACTCGATTCGAATTCGATCCGTATGGCCCTGATCGCGAGCACGTTCACATGATTATGGCGGTTGCTCTCGATTCCGGCCCTGGCGATGTTTCGAAATTCGATGAAGCGGGCCACGGGGTTGTTTGTTTCTCGCAACCCGACGTGAACGCCATAGGCCAGATCAAAGAATTTAATCCGTCCATTTCTGGCTTAGATTACATTGTCGCTTCGCAAGGTGGTGGGTCTTTTTACAGCTACCACCTCGCGGAGAAGGTCTGGATTGCTCTGGGCCTCACACCGCGCGTGCTGGGCGGAGATCATCAAAAGCTGATTTTCGACGACCTATCCTTGCCCGAGTTTGGGGTCGCCGAATGGGAGGTTTCCACGGAGTATCACTACACGGCCATACATCGGTCACCAACGTTAATGGCTAAACAATTGTTTTCCAGTTGGCCTTGGTGAATCCCAGCTCAGACATTGAAACTTAAATCTGAAACGTATGCTGGGGGGCGGTGCACACAGATAAAAAGCGGTCCTCTTGCGCTTCCCTCTTCGCAACCCTCTAGGAAGGACCCGCAATTTTTATCATG
>JAZQRJ010000009.1:0-12978 GCA_045629505.1 Novosphingobium sp. | reverse complement strand
CCGCCGGCAATGGGTGCGTCCAGCGCAAGCTTCGGCACCGAATTGCGAAGCGTTTCCCGGTCTTCCATCGACCAGTCCTTGACCAGATCCCATGCGGCATCGAGCGCGGTCTGATCGTACAGCAGGCCGACCCAGAATGCGGGGAGTGCGCATATCCGGTTCCACGGGCCGCCATCGGCACCACGCATTTCCAGAAAGCTTTTCAGCCGCACTTCGGGAAAGGCGGTGGAAAGATGGTCCGTCCAATCGGCCATCGTCGGGCGTTCGCCGGGCAGCGCTGGAAGCTCACCCTTCATGAAATCGCGGAAACTTTGTCCGGCAGCGTCGATATATTTGCCATCGCGAAACACGAAATACATCGGCACGTCGAGCATGTATTCGACGTAGCGTTCATACCCGAAGCCGTCCTCGAACACGAAGGGCAGCATGCCCGTGCGGTGTGGATCGGTGTCAGACCAGATGTGACTGCGATAGGAAAGGAAGCCGTTGGGCTTTCCTTCCGTGAACGGGGAATTGGCGAACAGCGCGGTTGCCAGTGGTTGCAATGCCAGCCCGACGCGGAATTTTTGCACCATGTCCGCTTCGCTCGAATAATCGAGGTTTACCTGGATCGTGCAGGTGCGCAACATCATGTCCAGACCCATGGTGCCCACGCGCGGCATATGGCGCAGCATGATGGCATAGCGGCCCTTGGGCATGATCGGCAGTTCTTCGCGCGTCTTGTCTGGCCACATGCCAAGGCCCAGAAAGCCCTTGTCGGTTCGCGCGCCGATCGCCTTTACCTGATCGAGATGGCGGCCCGTTTCCGCGCATGTCTGGTGCAGGTTCTCCAGTGGCGCGCCCGAAAGCTCAAGCTGGCCCGCCGGTTCAAGGCTGACGGTGCCGTCGCTGCCGGACATGGCGATAACCTTGCCGCCTTCGACCACAGGCTCCCAGCCGAATTCTCGCAGAGCCAACAGCAAGTCATGGATACCGCCCGGTTCGTCATACGACGGAGCGTGATGATCGCTCACGCTATAAACGAACTTCTCGTGCTCTGTGCCGATGCGCCATTGGGCAGGCGGCTTCTCTCCCGCAGCCATCGGCTGCGCGAGTTGTTCGACATGTTCGATGACCGGATCGTTAACGTCCGATGCCTGCCGCGTGCTCATGGCAGGCGAATTAGGGAAGCAAATCGGGAAGCGCCAGCTATTTGTTCCAGTCGCCCACTACTGACATCCAGATCGCCGTGGCGGTGATCGCCGCTGTTTCACCGCGCAGGATTCGTGGGCCGAGGGAAATGGGCCGTGCCAGGGGATGAGAGCGCACCGCTTCGCGCTCTGCATCGTCGAAACCGCCTTCAGGTCCGATCAACAATGCCGAGGGTCCGGAATGAGCGGAAAATGCGGCTGAGGCGGGTTCTCCGCCGTTTTCGTCGGCAAAGAAAAGGATGCGGTCAGCCTCCCACCCGGCAAGAAGCGAATCCAGTCTCATCGGCGCGGCCACTTCAGGCAACGCCGTCCGCGCGCATTGCTCCGCCGCTTCGGTGACGATAGTCAACGCGCGATCCGGGTTGAGCTTATCGGCCACGCATCGCCGGGTAATCACCGGCTGGATGCGCCGAACTCCCAACTCGGTTGCCTTTTCGAGCACCCAGTCGAACCGATCCTTTTTGAGCAGCGCCGCACACAGGATGAAGTCCGGCACTTCCTCACGCGGGCGCAGGCGCGTTTCAACGATCAATGTAACATGGCGCTTTGCAGCCGATTCGACACGGGCAAGCCATTCGCCGGTCTGATTGTCGCACAGGATCACCGCGCCGCCTGCCGCCACGCGCATCACTTGGGCCAGGTAATGCGCCTGATTGCCTTCCAGCGCCACGCTCACCCCTTCCGCAAGGGGCTGGGGTACGAACAGACGCGGCGCGCTTTTGGGTGGCCATGCGGGCGTGGCCGGGTTGGGTTTCGATGCCGTGCTGGTAGGTGTCTTGTCGCGCATGGTTTTGCACTAGCCCATCGTTCGCGCCATCGCTATCGCTCCGGCCATGCAGGCCGAAATCGTACCGGATAGCGAACATCGCGGGCTTATGGCCCTGCTTCCCGAGGCTGTACGTCCTTATGCGATGCTTGCCCGATTCGACCGACCGATCGGCTGGTGGTTGCTGTTTTGGCCGGGAGCATGGGGTGTGCTGCTGGCTGGCGGCGAGGGGCGCTGGAGTCTGGTACTCTGGCTGCTGCTGGGCGCCATCGCGATGCGCGGCGCGGGCTGCGTTTATAATGACATTGTCGATGCCGATCTGGATCGGAAAGTGGCGCGCACGGCCGCCCGCCCGGTTGCCAGCGGTGCAGTGAGCAAGCGCGCGGCATGGATCTGGCTGCTTGCCTTGTGCCTTGTCGGCCTTGTCGTGCTGTTGCAGTTGCGTTGGCAGGCGCAGCTTGTGGCGTTGGCAAGCGTGCTACCGGTCGCGGCTTATCCGTTCATGAAACGGATCACGTGGTGGCCGCAGGTGTGGCTGGGTCTGGTCTTCAGCTGGGCAGCGCTCGTCGGGTGGGTTGAACTGCGCGACGATGGCCTGCTGGTGATGACCGCGCTCTATTTCGGCACGGTGTTCTGGGTCATCGGTTATGACACGATTTACGCCATGCAGGACCGGGAGGACGATGCGCTGGTCGGCATCCGGTCCAGCGCCTTGCGGCTCGGCGATAACCTGCGGCTGGGCGTGGCGCTGTTCTACCTGCTGGCGGTTGCGTGCTGGGTCGGCGCGTTCTGGTTGCTGCGACGCGAAGCGATCGCGCTGCTTGCGGTGCTGCCAGTTGCGGCACACCTTGCATTGCAGATCGCCCGGCTGCGGAGCGATGATGCGGGTCGTTCGCTGGAGCTTTTCCGGTCCAATCGTTTTGCCGGTCTGCTGATGGCGCTGGGCTGCTGGGTGGCTGGCAACGCCGGGATGTGATCCGCTGGCCCGTGGACCGCGCTGCAAACGCTTTTATTCTGCGGCCAGCAGTTCTTCCGCGGCGCCCAGATCGACGCTGACCAGTCGCGATACGCCCTGTTCCACCATGGTTACGCCGAACAGCCGGTGCATCCGGCTCATCGTTACAGCATTGTGGGTGACGATCAGGTAACGCGTTTCCGTCTGTGTAACCATCGTATCCAGAAGATCGCAGAAGCGCTCAATATTCGCATCATCTAGCGGCGCGTCGACTTCGTCCAGCACGCAGATCGGGGCCGGGTTGGTGAGGAACAGCGCGAAGATGAGCGCGACCGCCGTCAGTGCTTGTTCTCCGCCCGATAGCAGGGTGAGCGATTGCAACCGCTTACCCGGAGGCTGGGCGTAGATTTCAAGACCGGCATTCAGCGGATCGTCCGAATCGATCAGCGCCAGATGGGCCTGCCCACCCTGAAATAGTCGGGCGAACAGCGTGCGGAAATGCTGGTCCACCTCCTCAAACGCGGCGCGCAGTCGCTCCCGCCCTTCGCGATTGAGATTGCCGATTGAACCGCGTAGCCGGTTCACTGCCTCGGTCAACTCCGCCTGCTCGGCAATGCTTCCCGAATGTTCTGCTTCAGCAGTGGCGAGTTCCTCGGCGGCAACCAGATTGACCGGGCCGATCCGTTCACGATCTGCCACCAGTTTTTCCATATGTGCCGACTCGTCAGCGGCGTTGTTCACTGCATTGGCATCGAACGCGTACTTTGCCGGGAGCATGGGCGGTGGGCATTGGAACCGTTCGCCGGAAATGCGGCCCATTTCTATGCGGCGCGCTTCCTCGTTCTCGGCCCGCGCGAGGGCACCGGCTCTGGTTTCGCGGGCCGTGGCAAGTTGCTCCTGTGCAGCGGCTAGTGCCCGGTCCGCCGCTTCTGCTGCTGCATTGGCCGTAGCAACCGCCGCCTCCGCTTCGGCAAGTTCGGCGCCGAGGCGAGCGCGAAGTACCTCGCCCTGTTCGATTTCCGCCATCAGTGAGGGCGGCTTGGCGGCCACTATCGCGCACTCTTCCTCGATTTCCTCGAAGCGTCGGGCCATTTCTGATAGCCGCTTGGCGGCGTCGCCTGCCCGGGCCACCCAGCCCTTGATTTCCGCGCGCTGGGCCGCAGTTCTTTCGCGGGATACGGCTAGTCCTTGATCGTGTGCCGCCAGCGCGGCGGTTTGTGACTGCATGGCCTGCCGCGCCGTATCGTGCTTGGCTCGTGCTGCTTCCAGAGCAGCCCGTCCGGCATCCGGAGCGGGCAAGGCAGCCATCGCGGCTTCAGCGGCTTCCAGATCGGCCCTGGCTGCCTGGGCCTGCTCAGCAAGATCCGCCATCGAGCGGTCAAACTCCTCGCGACGGCGGGCCATTCTTTCTCGTGCCGCTTCAGCTTGATCGAGGGCGCGCAAGGCAAGCCGCTCTTCCTGTAGCGCTGAGCTCATATCGCGCTCCACCGCGACGAGTTCACCGCGCAACGCCGTCAATTTCGTCTGTGCAGCCTGTTCGGCCTGTTGCGCCGCTTCCAGAGCAGCGCGCAGCGCGGGCAATTGCGCGTCTAGCTCGGCGAAGCGGTTTTCCGCCTCAAGCCGTGCGGCCTCTGCTCCCCCTTCGCCGCTGGCAACGAAGCCGTCCCAGCGCCGCAGCCGTCCATCCAGCGTCACCAGCCAGTGGCCGGGAGGCAGCACCCGGCCGTCATCTTCCGCGCAGACGTGGACCAGTGCCAGCCGCGCCTTCAGTTCAGCGGGGCAGGTGAGGACGTGTTCCGCCAGACTGTCGGCGACCCGATCCGGACTGTCCGCGCCGGTCCAGAACCGACCATCTCCAGCCGGCGCATCGCCGAGCAGGGCATTCGCATCGCGGCCCAGCGTGGCCGCCAGTGCGCGTTCGTAACCGGGCGCAGCGCGCATGGCGTCAATCGCTACAGACATGCCGTGTGATCCCGCGTTGCGCTTGGCGCGGGCTGCCCGGTCCCGCGTCAGGGCTGCGTGTTCCCGCTCGATCCCGGCAAGTTCAGCCTTGGCGGCGGCGAGCGCTTCACCGGCCTGATCGCGCTGATCCTGCAACTCGTTCTTGCGCGCCTGTCCGGCATCCAGCCTATCGCGATGTTGCTGCGCCGCCGACCGCGCCTGTCCCGATTGTTCGCGTGCCTTGGTAATTGCCGCTTCAGGATCGCCTTCTGCGGAAAGTGCCGCCAGTTGCGCTTGCAAGCGGGCCTGCTCGCGCTCCACGCGTTCCAGCCGCGTGCGCGCCGCATCGAGCCCTGCCTGGGCGATCCGCCATTCCGCTTCCACCCCGGCTTGATCTGCCGTGGCCTGTGCCAGCTCGAGCTCTGCCTTGCGGGCAGCGCGTTCGGCGTCGTCGAGCCGGGCACTTAGCCTGGGCCGCTCGGCCTCGTCCTGCGCAAGCCTCGCTTCGCCTTCGGCAACGCTGCTTTCCAGCCGCGCAAGCGCATCGGCGGCATCGCGGGTCAGTCGATCAGCATCGCCTCGATCAGCCTCAAGCCGGGTCCGCTGGCGGTCCAGATCGGCGAGCCGCTCCTCCGCCGCCTCAAGCTGGGAAGTGAGCGCTGCCATGCGGTGCCCTTGCGCGCTGGCATCGTCGCGCCGGTCCGCCAGCGTATCTCGGGCCTGCGCGGCAGTTTGCGCAGCCGAAGCTTGCGTGTCCTGACCCTGCTTTGCTGCAACCGTAGCTTCGGCAACCTGTTGCTCCGCTGAATTAGCCTCAGCACGGGCGGCGTCTGCCGATCGGTCCGCATCGCGCCATCGGGCGAAAACGAGCCTTGCCTCTGCCGTGCGTATTTGATCCGACAGCGCTTTGTAGCGTTCTGCCGCGCGAGCCTGTCGCCGCAGAGACGCGATCTGCTTGTCCAGCCCGGCCATGAGGTCTTCCAGCCGGGCGAGGTTGGTTTCCGTAGCGCGGAGCTTCTGTTCAGCGTCCTTGCGGCGCACGTGCAGCCCGGCGATCCCCGCCGCTTCTTCCAGCATCAGCCGTCTTTCGGCGGGTTTCGCCGCGATCACGGCAGCGATACGCCCCTGGCTGACGAGCGCGGGTGAGTGCGCGCCGGTCGCGGCATCGGCAAAGATCAGCGCCACGTCCTTGGCGCGGGCGTCGGACCCATTGATGCGGTAGGCGCTGCCCGCGCCGCGTTCAATGCGGCGGACAACTTCCAGTTCTTCATTATCGGCGGTCTGCGCCTGCAGAACGACTTCGGCAAAAGATCGTGCCGGGCGGCCCGCGGTGCCGGCAAAGATTACGTCTTCCATTCCCCCGCCGCGCATGGATTTGGCGGAGTTTTCGCCCATCACCCAGCGGATGGCTTCAAGCAGGTTGGATTTGCCGCAGCCGTTGGGGCCAACCACGCCCGTCAGCCCGGGCGCGATATGTAGTTCAGCCGGCTCTACGAAGCTCTTGAAACCGCTGAGCTTGAGCCGCTTGATGCGCATGGCCGGCCTCTGTCAGTCCGATCCGCAGGGGAGGTGGGCGATGCGCGCCATTATTTAGCGTGCGCCCGCCGCTTCCAGCGCAGCCTTGATTGCCTCCCAGGTATTTCCTTCGATCTTGCTACCGTTGAGCAGGAAGGACGGTGTGCCGGTGATCTGGAACTCTTCGGACTGCTTGGTGGTGTTGGTCGCCAGCGTTTCCGCTGCCTTGCTATCAGCCAGGCACTGCTTGGCCTGATCGGCGGAAATGCCCCGGGCGGCATAGAAATCTGTCAGCCCCGCTAGTGAAGCAACAGCCTGATATCGCTGCTGCGGGGGCAGGGCGACAGCTTGCGTGGCTTGCTGTTCGCCAGCCTGCGTCCACGTCTGAATGATCGCGGGTTGATTTTCGAACGTCTGTTTAGTGAGGGCGAAGAAGCTTTCCGGCGCGCCGCAACGTACCAGCATGGCCATCGCCAGATCGAGCGGGTTCATCACGAAGTTGCGAAATTCATAGTTGACCCGGCCGCTTTCCACGAACGAGTTGCGGAGCTCATCGTCACTCTCGGCAGTGAACTGGGCACAGTGTGGGCAGGTGAGCGACCCGTATTCGATCAGCTTGATGGGCGCATCGGGATTACCCATCAGGTAACCGCCCGCATCAGTCTTGGCGATCACTTCGCTCCAGCTCTGACCCTGCGGAGCTGCGATTTTGGCGATTGGCTCCCCCGAAGTGGCAGCCTCACCGGTCTTGCTGTCACCGCAAGCTGCAAGAGCCAATGCAAGTGGACCGATGAGCGTCGCCATTGCGAGCGTGCGGACAGTGCTTGGGGTCATTAACCTTCATCCCTGAAAACTTCTGTTAAAGACTAGCTGATGCGGGGCATCGCCGAAAGGCTGCGGATCTGGCGCATAGGCCATATCTCCACAGCTTCCAACGCGCGTATATTTCAATCAAAGGCGGGACTTGATTGCGCTGTCCAGAGCAGGCCAGTCGTGAACCGAATCGAGCAGCGCGCCGTCGATGGCGAAACTCGGTGTGCCCGGGACATTCAGCCTCTTTGCTTCACTTGATTGAGCAACGACGCGTTGGGCCATCTCTTGGTCGGCAAGGCAGCGGTCCACCGCCGCGCGCGTAAACCCGCGCGGAGCCATCAGCTCGTAAAAGCCGAAATCGCCGGCGATTGCGCGAAAACGACCGGCCAAGTCGCCGTTTGTCCAGCGGCTGCGCTGGGCATCACTCGCCGCTTTAGCCTTTGGCAGCCACTTGTCCTGCGTTTGCAGGAAAATCTGGTGTCGATTGAAGAAGCCGGACGGATTGCCGCAATTCGTCAGCATGGCGACGGTCAGGTCGACAGGATCGCGGATAAGATGCACGATCCTGACCGAAACCTTGCCGGGCTGGACATAGGCCAGGCGCAGCGGCGCATCGGCCTTCTTTTGGAAATCGGCGCAGTGTGAACATGTGTAGCTGACGAACTCGTCCACTTTAACCTTGGCATCGGGATTGCCCAGAACATGGGTTCCGTCTGCCCGCGTTGAGACAGTCGCAGTCCAGTTCTGCTTTTTCTGCGTCGTCTGTGCGGGGGCGACACTTGTCAGCGTTGCGGAAAGGATCAGGAATGCAAGGGCGCGCAGGGCGCCCGATCCGAAGAAGCGCATTAGTTTTTAGTCCTTTTGCTTTCGTCGCTGGCCAAGCTGCGGGCCAAAGATTCGAGCACGGTTTTCAGTTCCGGGTCGCCAATGTCGCGCAGCGAATCGCCCAGTTCCATCGGAATTGGCTTCAGCGACGGCGCTGCCGGACGCGGCGTTGAAGCAGGGGGAGGCTTAACCTCCCCTTGCCGCATTTTTACGCGGGCCACGGCGCGGTAGCCAAAAAAGCGGTTCACCCGCTCCATGATCTCCGGGATCACGTGCTGAATGAATGGGGCGTGCGCCGGCAGCACGACGAGTTGCAGCACGCCTTCGCTTTTTTCGCCGGGTGGAAAGCGGATCGATTCGGGTAGGCAAATGCGCGAATGCTTCGGCCCTACGATTTCGGGCCAGCGAGTAACGACGGACGATTGCACGAAGCCGAAGCGACGAAATGCTGCGCGTCCTACATCGGGCATGAGATCGGCGATTGCGCGTGCCGGACCGCCGCGTGGACGCTCATAGCGCCGCGTGATCTTTTGCGATGCCGGCTTTGCCGACTTGGTTTTATCGTCCCGTTCCATTGGTGCCGCTGCAATGCCATAGCGCAGGGATGAAAGCCAGTTTGCCCAGCACCGATCCCACCATCGCCGGTTCGCTGCTCATATGGTATGAAGAACACGCTCGCAGGCTACCGTGGCGCGCTCTGCCGGGAGAGCCTGCACCTGATCCGTATCGGGTCTGGCTTTCCGAAGTGATGCTTCAGCAGACCACGACGACGGCGGTTGTCTCCTATTTTGCGGAATTCACGCGGCGCTGGCCCACGGTCTCTGCGCTTGCTGCGGCTGAAGATGCCGAGATCATGGCTGCATGGGCGGGTCTTGGCTATTATGCACGGGCGCGCAATCTGCTGGCGTGCGCGCGGGAAGTGGCGGCGCGGGGAGGAACGTTTCCGGATACCGAGGATCAACTTCGCAGCCTTCCGGGGCTGGGCGCCTATACGGCAGCGGCTGTGGCGGCGATCGCATTCGGGCAGCGCGCAGTGGTGGTGGATGCGAATGTTGAACGGGTCGTGGCCCGGCTGTTTGCAATCGATGAGCCATTACCCGCTGGACGCAAGGCGATCCGTGAGGCGGCCGACCAGATCACTCCGAACCTGCGAGCAGGCGATTTCGCGCAGGCGATGATGGACCTTGGCGCAACTATCTGTACCGCACGCAATCCGCGCTGCCTGCTTTGCCCGCTCACAGAAAATTGCCTCGCGCGCGCAACCGGCGAGCCGGATCGTTTTCCCGTCAAACCCGCCAAGCGCAGCAAGCCCTTGAGGCAGGGGCGGACATTCTGGGTAGAGCAGGACGAGTGCGTGCTGCTCGTGCGCCGGCCCGGCAAGGGGATGCTGGCTGCGATGCGGGCGCTGCCGGATGATGGCTGGAGCGCGCGCGGCAATGGAACAGGCGATCCCCCGATCCCCGGTGAATGGCGCAGCGCAGGCCTCGTCCGTCACGGATTTACCCATTTTGACCTTGAACTGCACTTGCATGTTTATTCGGGCGACAAATTGGATAAGCTCCCCGCCAATGCCGAACAATGGTGGCCGATAGACCGGATCGACGAGGCGGGGCTGCCGACACTGTTCGTAAAAGCGGCGCGTCTTGCGATCGCGGTGGGGGAGGATTGATCAGTATGCCGCATATGCTGGAACGTGGTCTGGATCGCCGTGCCCTTATGCGAGGCGCGGGAATGGCCGGGCTTGCTGCCTTGCTCAGCCCCGGAATGGCGTATGCCTTGGAGCAACCAGGCGATCCGGTGAAAAACTTGCGCGCCTTTGCTGAACGCTGGGTTGGGGCGGGCAAGCTTCCGGGCATGGTCATCGCGCTGGGTCTTCCGGGGCAAGAGACTCGGTATATCGCGCGCGGATCGGAAGGCTTCATCGACGCCGACGCAATGACGCCAGACACGCTGTTCCGCATCTATTCGATGACGAAACCCGTCACCGGCATGGCGACGATGCTGCTGATCGATGAAGGCAAGCTGCGGCTGGATCAGCCCTTGGCGGATATACTGCCGAACTTCACCAAGATGCAGGTGCAGGTAACGCCCGACGGATCGATAACCGATCTTAAGCCCGCGATAACGCCCATAACGATCCGCCATTTGCTCACCCATACATCGGGGCTGGCCTATGGGATCATCCAGAAAGGGCCGATCCGCGATGCGCTGATGGCCAGGGGGCTGGTCCCGGGTCAGGTTACCCGCATTGAGATTCCTGCCCTGTCGCGCGGCCGCCATGTCCAGGGGTTGCAGGCTTTTGCTGATGGCATGGCGCAGATGCCTCTCGTTTATGAGCCGGGCACGCGCTGGAGCTATGGCCCCGGTCTTGATGTGCTCGGTCGGGTGATTGAGGTCGTCACCGGACAGGCATTCGACGCATTTCTGCAAGAACGCCTGTTTGGCCCGCTGGGTATGACAAGCACCTGGTTTCAGGTTCCGCGCAGTGACGCCGGGCGGCTTGCAACCAATTATGCCGTGCTTGCCGGTAGGCTGGTGCCGATCGATAATGGCGAGAATTCGATCTATCTGGACAAGCCGCCATTTCCCTTTGGCGGGGCAGGGCTTGTCAGTTCGCCCCGCGATTATGACCGCTTCCTTCGGATGATCGGCAATCAGGGCACGCTGGATGGCAAGCGCATCATAAGCGAGCAGGCGGTGCGACTAGGCACTTCCAACCTGCTGCCCGCAGCTGTGCCCACCGGGCAGATCATGGGAATGAACCTCTCTGCATTCGGTGCGGGTGGCCGTGTTGGCACCGGACCGGAAGCGGGCATTTTCGGCTGGTCAGGTGCCGCGGGCACCGTCGGCATGGTCGATATGCGTAGTGGTCTTACCTCTGCGATATATGTGCAGTTCATGCCGCCCGATGCGCTTGATGTTCTGCCTGAATTCCAGAACGCCCTAAAAGCCGATGTTACTGCCCTTTTGGAGGATGCCCGATGAGCCTTGTCGCCTTTGCCGGTTCTAATATTGACCGCGCCGATCACGTGCGCGCCAATCCACAAGCCATTGAAAAGTTGATGAACGTTAATGCCAGGCTATTGCGCATGGATGGCCTTGATCCGGTGATCGACGAGGATGGATCGCTTGGCTGGACCAGCCTGGCCGATGCCGATGCGGACGGCGAGCTGCTGTTCCTTGGCCTTGAGGGCGATCGCGGCCATTTCGCACAAGTGCCCGACATGACCCCGCGCGAAGCTTTCGGCATGGGCAAGGCATGGCAGGTGATGACCGGCCTCTCGCCCTCTGATCTGGCGACTTATGGCGGCGCTCGCAGCCTGTTGAGCTGGCATGTGCGCCACAAGTTCTGCGCTTGCTGTGGCAGCCCGACCCGCGCGGCGAAGGGCGGCTGGCAGCGCGATTGCATCACCGAGAATTGCGGCATGCAGCACTTCCCGCGTGTTGATCCTGTGACGATCATGCTGGTGGAGCACGAAGGAAATGTCCTGCTGGGCCGGCAACCGCAGTTTCCCCTCGGAAATTACTCCGCACTTGCGGGCTTCGTGGAACCGGGTGAGACACTGGAAGAAGCAGTTGCTCGCGAAACGCTGGAAGAAGCTGGCGTGCGAGTGCGCGATGTTTCCTATGTTGTCAGCCAGCCGTGGCCATTCCCGTCGTCGCTGATGATCGGCTGTCATGCCTACGCCGACGATCCGGCGATCACCATCGACATTACCGAGCTTGATGATGCGCGCTGGTTCTCTCGCGAATCCGTTGCTGATGCCATCGCTGCCAGCGAGCACGGCGAAAGTGGCAGCGAGTTCAAGTGCCCGCCGCGCTTTGCGGTTGCCAACTACCTGCTGCGCTGGTGGCTTGATCGAGGCTGACGTGCCGTCTGGATCGCGAACTATTATTCGCTATTGCGGATAGTGATTGCGTTGCTATGCAGTTTTCTCCGGCGCACGGCGTAACCGTCGGCGTAAGGACACAGGAGAGAGCATGCAGATCGAACAGGCGGATTACGTGATCATCGGTGGCGGCGCATCGGGCAGTGTGGTGGCAAACCGCTTGTCTGCCGATCCCGCGACACGCGTTGTTCTGCTTGAAGCGGGACCTGCTGCCGACGGGTTCTGGAACAAGGTTCCCGCAGGTGGTCTGCGCAAGATGAACACACCGGACGCTGACTGGATGCACAAGACGGAGCCCGACCCGTCGCTGAACGGACGGCAGATGGTATGGAACGCAGGCAAGATGCTGGGCGGTGGATCGGCGATCAACGGCATGGTCTATATTCGCGGCGACCGGCGTGATTATGATCAGTGGGCAAACGAACTGGGCTGCACGGGGTGGAGCTGGAACGAAGTGCTTCCCTACTTTCTGAAATCAGAGAAGTTTCAGGGGCCCCCCAGCCAGACGCACGGCGTCCACGGCACGCTTGCTGTCACCGCTCCAAGCATGTCGCATCCACTGGCTGACACTTTCATCGACGCCTGTGAGCAGTACGGATTGCGCCGTGTTGAGGATTATTGCGCAGGTGACGTTGATGGCGCGTTCAAGAACCTGACTACGCAAGACAAAGGCACACGGGCGAGCACGGCGCGCGCCTTCCTGGACGAAGCGATGAAGCGCCCGAACCTGCAGGTCGTGACCGGCGCATTGGTCGACAAGGTGCAGATTGTAAATGGCCGCGCCGCCGGTGTCGTGTTCAGCCTCAACGGCGAGACGCAGGCCGTTTCTGCCCGGCGCGAAGTGATCGTCAGCGGAGGAACGCTGCAATCGCCCGCAATCCTGATGCGTTCCGGCATTGGCCCGGCCGATCACCTTCAGGAGCACGGTATCAAGGTCGCCCTTGATGCGCCCGAAGTCGGCAAGAACCTGCACGAACACATCAGCTTTGCTTCGACCTTCGAAGTGAATGTGCCGACGTGGAACAACATGTTCACGAAGTTCAAGCTGGCGCGTGAGTTCATGAAATATCTGGTGTTCCGCAC
>JAZQRJ010000008.1:0-3045 GCA_045629505.1 Novosphingobium sp. | reverse complement strand
GAAGTGGATTATCGCCACGGAAGCGAAACTTACCATCTGGAGCCGGGGGATTCCCTGCTGTTTGACAGCAATGGTCTGCACGGGCCGGAACAGATGGTAAGCGATCAGGCGCGCTATCTCTCAATCATCGTCTACCCGCGGCTTTGATTTTGAAAATTTCCTGATAGGAATTTTTTATTCCTGTTATTGACGCAAAATTATTCCGGCCCTATCCCTGATTCAAGTCACCAGAGGGCAGAAAATGTGCGGCATCGTCGGACTATTCATCAAAGAACCGTCGCTTGAACCCAGGCTCGGCATGCTTCTGGCCAATATGCTCGAAATAATGACCGGCCGCGGCCCCGATAGCGCAGGCTTTGCAGTCTATAACGGCGGGGTGACCGATCAGACCAAGATCACTCTGCGCGGCGATGCGGCAGCCCTGATCGAAAGCGAACTTCCCGTTCACGCCGACATCCGCCATCGGGATACCCACGTGGTGCTTTCAGTCGCGAATTCGGAAGAAGCCGCCTTGCGCCAATGGCTTGCGGCCAACCACCCCGAGATGGCGATCACCGGGGCTGGGCAATCGATCGAACTGTACAAAGAAGTGGGATTGCCCGCCGATGTGGCAAGCCGGTTTGGCCTCAGCGGCATGAGCGGTACCCACGGCATCGGCCATACCAGAATGGCAACCGAAAGCGCTGTAACTACGGCGGGTGCCCACCCCTTTTCCACCGGGCCGGACCAGTGTCTGGTCCATAACGGCTCGCTCTCGAATCATCGCAGCATCCGCCGTCTGCTCGAAGCAAATGGCATGAACTTCAACACCGACAACGATAGCGAAGTCGCAGCAGGCTATCTCAGCTGGAAGCTGCAGCAGGGCGCCACACTGTCGGAAGCGTTGGAGCAAAGCTTAAACGACCTCGACGGATTTTTCACCTTCGTGGTTGGTACAAGGAATGGCTTTGCAGTGCTGCGAGATCCCATCTCCTGCAAACCTGCGGTTATGGCCGAAACCGACAGCTATGTGGCTTTCGGATCGGAATACCGCGCCCTTGCCGGTCTGCCTGACATCGAGAACGCCCACATTTTCGAACCCGAGCCGGCCCGCGTCTATGTCTGGGAGCGCAACTGATGCCTGTTGCCGAAGCCGTTTCCATCGATCTTGCCACATCGAGCCGCAGAGAACTGAACCAGAAGCTCCACGCGCTTTCACCCGCAACCGATGAAACGCTGTGGCGGGTCGCAAATCCTCATGGGCAGCACGCACTCGCGGTCGGCATCAATGCACCGATCACGGTCAAGATCGCGGGGCATGCCGGTTACTATTGCGCAGGCATGAACCAGCAAGCGACCGTGATTGTCGAAGGCAATGTCGGTGTCGGCGTGGCCGAGAACATGATGTCGGGCAAAGTCCACGTCAAAGGCGATGCCAGCCAATCAGCTGGTGCAACCGCACACGGCGGGCTGTTGGTGATCGACGGCGACGCATCGGCCCGCTGCGGCATCTCGATGAAGGGCATCGACATCGTCGTCAAAGGCTCGATCGGCCCGATGAGCGCCTTTATGGCCCAGTCTGGCAGGCTGGTCGTGCTTGGCGATGCGGGCGATGCCTTGGGGGATTCCATCTACGAAGCGCGGCTCTACGTGCGCGGCACGGTAAAAAGCCTGGGTGCCGACTGCATCGAGAAGGAACTGCGCGAAGAGCATCTGGACGAGCTGCGCGATCTCTTGGCCGCCGCTGGTGTCGATGACACAGTGCGCCCCGAAGAGTTCAAGCGCTATGGCTCTGCGCGCAGCCTCTACAACTTCCACGTCGATCACGCTGCCGCGTACTGAGGGGCAATCATGGATATTGAAAACATTCCCCAAACTCTGCCGCGTTTCTCAGCCACGTTCGATCCACACACTATTGCCGAAATCCGCCGCGCGGCGGCAACGGGCATCTATGATATTCGCGGCGGTGGCTCCAAACGCGCCCTGCCCCACTTTGACGATCTGCTGTTCCTGGGCGCCTCCGTCTCTCGCTACCCGTTGGAGGGATACCGGGAAAAATGCGCAACCGATGTGTGGCTGGGCACCCGCTTTGCGAAGAAGCCCATCCACCTCAAGATCCCGATCACCATCGCGGGGATGAGCTTTGGCGCACTCTCCGGCCCTGCCAAGGAGGCGCTGGGACGCGGCGCGTCGATTGCCGGCACATCCACCACCACGGGCGATGGCGGCATGACTCCGGAAGAACGCGGTCAATCGCAAACACTGGTCTATCAGTATCTGCCCTCGCGCTATGGCATGAACCCGGACGACTTGCGCAAGGCTGATGCCATTGAGGTGGTGATCGGCCAGGGCGCGAAGCCAGGCGGTGGTGGCATGCTGCTGGGCCAGAAAATCTCGGATCGCGTTGCCGAGATGCGCAATCTCCCGAAAGGCATCGACCAGCGTTCTGCCTGCCGCCACCCTGACTGGACGGGGCCTGACGATCTGGAAATCAAGATCGAGGAACTGCGCGAGATTACCGACTGGGAAAAGCCAATCTACGTGAAAGTTGGCGCGACCCGGCCCTATTACGACGTTGCGCTTGCGGTGAAGTCCGGCGCCGATGTGGTCGTTCTTGATGGGATGCAGGGCGGCACGGCGGCAACGCAGGACGTGTTCATCGAGCATGTTGGCATCCCCACCCTCGCCGCGATCCGACCGGCAGTGCAGGCGCTGCAAGACCTTGGCATGCATCGTAAAGTGCAGCTGATCGTCTCTGGAGGCATCCGAAACGGCGCAGATGTGGCCAAGGCGCTGGCGCTGGGCGCCGATGCCGTGGCGATCGGAACGGCTGCGCTCATCGCGCTGGGCGACAACGATCCCGCATTTGAGGAGGAGTACCGCAAGCTGGGTACCACCGCCGGCGCCTATGACGATTGGCAGGAAGGTCGCGATCCGGCAGGTATAACCACGCAGGACCCGATGCTGGCCGCCAGGCTCGATCCGGTGGCTGCAGGTCGGCGCTTGGCCAACTACCTCGCCGTGCTGACGCTGGAGGCGCAGACCATCGCCCGTGCCTGCGGCAAA
>JAZQRJ010000007.1:0-13804 GCA_045629505.1 Novosphingobium sp. | reverse complement strand
CCCCATCTCCCTGTCCATGACCGATTATTCGCTGCTCGACCTCGTGCCCATCGTCGCCGGGGGCAACGCCGGCACCGCCCTTGCCAATGCCGCCGATCTCGCCGCCCATGCCGAGGGGCTGGGCTACAAGCGCTATTGGGTTGCCGAACATCACGGCATGCCCGGCATCGCCAGCGCCGCCACCGCTGTCGTGATCGGCCATGTCGCCGCCGCCACGCGCACTATCCGCGTCGGCGCGGGCG
The DNA here is from genome assembly GCA_045629505.1 of Novosphingobium sp. Classification (GTDB taxonomy): domain Bacteria; phylum Pseudomonadota; class Alphaproteobacteria; order Sphingomonadales; family Sphingomonadaceae; genus Novosphingobium. The sequence goes on along the minus strand of JAZQRJ010000007.1, from coordinate 13,562 downwards.
GCATCATGCTCCCCAACCATGCGCCGCTTACAATCGCCGAGCAGTTCGGCACCCTCGACGCGCTGTTCCCGGGGCGCATCGACCTGGGCCTCGGCCGTGCGCCCGGTTCCGACCAGCGCGTCGCACGGGCACTCCGCCGGACGCTGGAGACCGACCCCAACGCCTTCCCGCAGGACGTGATGGAGCTCCAGTCGCTGTTCGCGGGCGACGGCCGCACCGGGATCGAGGCGGTGCCGGGCGGCGGCGCCAACGTGCCGCTGTGGATCCTCGGCTCCAGCCTGTTCGGTGCCCAGCTCGCCGCCGCGCTCGGCCTGCCCTATGCCTTTGCCTCGCATTTCGCGCCGGCGGCGCTCGATCAGGCGCCCGCGATCTACCGTCGCGACTTCCAACCCTCGGCGCAGCTCGACAAGCCCTATGCAATGGCCGCGTTCAACGTGCTCGCCGCCGACACCGACGAGGAAGCACGCTTCCTCGCCAGCTCCACCGAACAGTCGTTCGTCGCGATCCGCACCGGCAACGCGATCCAGATGCCGCCGCCGGTGGCGGACTATCGCGCATCGATCGGCGCCCAGGGCGCGGCGATCCTCGATCAGGTGCTCGAATGCTCGGCGATCGGCGGACCCGAGACGGTGGAGCGCGGCCTCGCCGCGTTCCTGGAGCGTACCAAAGTCGATGAGATCATGATCACCGGCGCCATGTACGATCCCGCGGACCGGCTCCGCAGCACCCGCATCGCCGCGGAAGCGATGCAACGCCTCAACGCACGCGGCTGACCCTGGCGCCCGCGGCTTCTAGCGCCGCGGGCGTGGCCCACGCGAGGCTCCACCCCGGCTCCGGGACCAGCCGCCGGCGCAGCATCGGCTGCCGCTTCCAGTAGACGAGCGAGCGCCATACCCACTCCAGCGGGCCATAGCGGAACGCCCTCAGCCAAAGCGCGCTCGCGATCAGGTTGATCGCCCAGACGCCCGCCACGGCATAGAGCTGCTGGTAATATTCCAGCACGCCGAACAGCTTCCACGGACCCCAGCCGAACAGGAACTGGCACAGGATGCTGGTCAGGATGTAGTTCGAGAGCGCCGTCCGCCCGACGTTGGCCAGCGCGCCGGTAACCGGCCGCAACCATCCTTGCCGGATCACCAGCAACAGCACCGCCGCATTGGCCACCGCCCCCGGAATGATCTCGAACGTGTAGGGCAGAAAGAGCCAGCGCACCGCCGCCGCCTGTGAAAATCCGCCGGCCGCGGCCTGGACCAATCCGGTCACCACGATCGGGATCGTCACCGCATAGCCCAGCGCCGCGATCTCGACATAGCGCCGCCGCGGCAGCGCGCAGGTGAAGAAGCCGCTCTTGTAGAGGCCCATGCCCAGCATCATGCTGCCGACAACCTCGAGCATCACGCCGCTGGTGAACAGGGCGAACTGGAACTTCAGAAACGTGTCGGCGCGCGGTGCGATACTCGCAAGGAACGGCAGGCGGGCCGATTTGACCTCCTCGGCGATGCTTTTGGCCATGCCGGCCTCTTCCTTTGCCTGGGCGGCGAGCGCCTGGCGCTGGGCTGGCGTGGGCGTGCGATGCGCGGCGATGGCTGCCCTGGCTTCGGTAAGCAGGGCCTCCTGCCTCAGCACCGTCGGCACATCGATCCAGCGGACGTGGCCGATGCCGCCGCCCAGAATGCCGATGATCAGTCCCAGCAATATCAGTTTGCGGGTTGCCACCCGGCGCAGCGGAAACAGGAAGAGAAGGGCAACCAGCGCATAGCTGAACAGGATGTCGCCCATCCAGATCAGCGTGCCGTGGATCAGGCCGAATAGCAGCAGCCACAGGTTGCGCCTGCAAAAGATGTCGGCGGCGCGCTCAGGCTGAGCACCTTGCTCAAGCCGCTGGGTCAGCAACACCGCGCCCGCCCCGAAGAGCATCGCGAACAAGGTGCGCATCTTGCCTTCAAAGAACATCCACTTGATCGACAGGATCAGATAGTCGAGCGGCGCGTGCCATCCTACGAAGGCCGGGTGGCCTGTCCCCATCGGGATGTCATGCAAACTCGATGGCCCGGAAAAGATCTCGATGTTCAGCACCAGGATGCCGAGCAGCGCGAATCCGCGCAGGACGTCCAGCGACACCAACCGGTCCTCAGGTCGCGCAGGGCCTGCTGCGATCCATAGCTCGGAGGCCCCCGATCCGCCGATCAGGCGAGCATCAGTCCCGTTGCTTTGCACGTGTCCCTCCATTCTGCAGCCTTGGCCAGCTTTCGGACCGAATCGGTCACCTCCCGTCAGCCAGGGCCAGCAAGGCGCGCACCCTTGGGCCGCGCAGGATTTCAGCTTGACGACGCACAGACGCAAAATGGCTTCAGCTGTAGCCGAAGGGGCATGCATTTATTGGCGCGCGCAGCGCATCGCGGGACACCACGGCCTGCCACCGCGCTTTCCCGGATCCGGTCGATGCCCTCTTGCGGCCGCCGCAAACGCCGCTATTCTGCGGGTCTCCCGAGAGGGGGCGCTTAGCTCAGTTGGTAGAGCATCTCGTTTACACCGAGAGGGTCGGCGGTTCGAGCCCGTCACCGCCCACCATATTCAACGATCTCACAGAGAGATCGGCCCCTGCCGTTCCACGAAACTCCCAAAATATCGCATGGCGGAAGCTTGATCGCATTTGCGCGAAGCACTGGCTGGTGGCCGCCGTATTCCCGCCGGCGATAAGGCGCTGCTGTCCCCGCAAGTTGACGGATCGGGCTTGCTTCGCTATTTTGAAAAACCGAACAATAATTCGGTATTTAGAATAATAAATGGGAGCGTGTCCTGGAATACTCCGGCTATATCGATGGCAAGTTCGTTAAAGGCGCTGGCGCGGACTTCAACGTGGAGAATCCCTCCGACGAAACCGTTGTAGACACAGTGGCAAGCGTGTCGCTGGGACAAGTGGGGCAGGCAGTAGCCGCCGCACGTCGCGTGTTTGATCAAGGCGCGTGGAGCGGGCTTTCGATGAAAGAGCGGGCCAAAGTGATGACCCGTTTTGGGGAAGCGATGCGTGCCCGCGAGGACCGGTTGCGCCAGCTGGCCGTGGATGAAGCTGGATGCCCGATCTCGTCCTTCGTGATGATGGCGCAAGTGGATGCGCCGCTGCGCATGACAGACGACATCATCGACATGTACCTCAAATTGCCAGAGATTGAGGATAACCCGGTCCCCTTGCATGAGCGGGTGACGCCCTATTACCAGATGCAAAGCATCAAGCGCTGGTCGCCCGTGGGCGTGGTATCCGCGATTTCAGCATACAACGTGCCGCTCTACACCGCGTTCTGGAAAGTCGTTCCTGCCCTTATGGCCGGTAATTCCGTGATCCTGCGGCCCAATCCGCTGACGCCGATGTCTTCCATGATCTTTGCAGAAGCAGCGGAAGAGGCGGGGCTTCCGCCAGGTGTGTTCAATTTGGTGATCGAGAATGGGGTCGAAGGCGGACAGCTAATGTCCACCGATTCAGCGGTCGATCTTGTCAGCTTCACGGGGTCGTGCACCGTGGGCGTCAAAGTGGCGCAACAGGCCGCTCCGACGCTCAAGCGCCTGGTATTGGAACTGGGCGGCAAGTCCGCGCAGATCATCCTGCCGGACAAGGTGGACGCCGCACCGATGCAAGGTTTGATGGTTTGCGGATCGCACGCGGGGCAGGGCTGCGTGTTGGGTACGCGCATCTTCGTGCCAGAAGAAAGCAAGGCGGAGGTGTTGGAGAAGATGGCGGCGATGGTCTCCAGCCTGAAGATCGGCCGTGCGGACGACCCCTCAACGCAGCTTGGCCCTGTAATCAGCGCGGCGCAGCGCGACCGTTGCGAGCATTTCACCAAGGCAGCGGTAGAAGCAGGCGGCACCGTGGTGGCTGGCGGCAAGCGCCCGGCTCACATGGAGAAGGGGCACTTCTGGGAAGCCACTGTGCTCGATCTGCCGGATAACAAGAACCCAGCGGCGCAGGAAGAAATCTTCGGCCCTGTGGTAGGTGTGATTGGTTATCGCGATCTCGATCATGCAATCGAGATGGCCAACGATACACAGTTCGGCCTTTCCGGCCATGTCCACGGCGCAGATCGCAAACAGGCGCTCGACGTGGCGCTGCGGCTGCGTAGCGGAGCGGTCAACGTGAATGGCTCGATCATGTCCAGCTATGTGTCGAGCGGCGGTATCAAGATGAGCGGTCTTGGCAGAGAGCGCGGCATTGAAGGTCTGCGCGAATTCCAGATTCAGACAAGCATCAATATCGGCTGCTGAAGCGCCATATTGATAAAAGGGAGATGATAATGGCCACTCACGCCGTATCCGATACTGAACTTGAAAAGGCGCTGTTCTCCGACGATCCGGAATACAACGCCATGTTTGACGTGAGCCAACAGGGCATCAACGCCGGTTCGGAACACAATCACGACTATACCGACGATCTCAACGCTGTTGCGGCAAAGGGCGGGGTTCAGGAAGGATCGATGCGCTCTCATCTCCGGCTGCCGGGTGGCAGTTTCGAAAGCATGGGCACTGACAAGGTCTTCACATTCTATTCCTATCGCGCGAACGAGATTGGCTGGCGCGAGAACACGCTCTTCTCGTCAGAAGGCTATAACAAGATGGGCGTGTTCCAGATGATTGGGCCGACCATTCTTTCAATGGTTGGAAAGCAGCACAAACGTCTGCGCGCCACGGCTCAGCCGTTGTTCAAGCGCCCCAGGGTGCTGGGCTGGTGGAATGAGCGATTCGTGCAGGATACCGTTGACGTTCTGCTCAATCGCATCGCGAAATCGGGCGACACCCGGACGGACATTGACCAGAACTTGTGCGCGCCCTTGCCGATGGCGGTGATTACCCGTGCCATTGGGCTGGAAGGCAAGAGCGTTATCGATTTCCGCTTCCATCTACATCGCGGAACTTTTGGATCAACCGATACGCCTATTGAGGATCGCCTCGCTTCGTTCAAATACGTTGATGAGACGCTGACAGAACTGGTCGAAAAGAACCTGCGCGACCCCGGTGACAACGTGATCACCAGCCTCATGGACAACGAGCTGACCGAGGATGATGGTTCCAAACGGAGGCTGACCAAGGAAGAACTGTTCGGCTTCTGCAAGCTGGTGATATTCGCAGGCGGGGGCACAACCTGGAGACAGCTGGGCATCACCATTCACGCGCTGCTTTCGCATTACGACTTCTGGGAAGCATGCCGGGAGGATCGGACTCTGATCGAACAGGCGGTGGATGAAAGCCTGCGCTGGCGGGCGACTGATCCTGTGTTCCCGCGCTTATGCGTGGCCGATACGGAAGTGGAAGGGGTGTTCATTCCAGCCAATTCGCAAGTTCAGCTTTGCCTGGGTACGGCAAATCACGATCCCGCCGTGTTCGAGAATCCCACGCAGTATGACATCTTCCGCAAGAAGGAGCACCACATGGGCTTCGGCTTCGGTCCGCACCGTTGTCTGGGCATGGATGTGGCGAAGCAGGAAATGGTGTTAGCCATCAATGGCCTGATGGACCGTTTCCCCAATATGCGGTTGGACCCTGATATGCCCGCGCCGGTTTTCGGCGGTCTGGAGCACCGCGGGATGACATCCCTTCCCGTCGTGTTGAAGTAATCGCTTGCACGGAAAGCACCTGACGCGTCGCGGGCCCAGGCTCGCGGCGGCTTTCTGAGTGACAAGATTTTCGTGCTTCCTGCCGATTTGCCAGCATGCTTAGTAACTGGCACAGGTGTTCGACCAAGCCAGAGTCGGCAGGAAAGATCGCAAAAGAATGAATATCGAAACATTGCCGCCCGCGCCGCGTGCTACGGCCAATCCCGCACCAGTACGCCCGCTTAATTCGGTGCGACGCACGTCGAGTATCGATGTGAGCTGGCCTGAGGGGGTAGACAAGCCCCGGCAATTCATCGGCCGTGTCCGTGATTTCAAAACGTCTGAAAGCGGCCTTCCGGGTGAGATCATGAACGAGGCGGAGATGACTGCCGCCCTCGATGATACCAAAACCATCATGTCAATTTCGGCGGACCCAGCGCCTGCCAATCTGGGTCAGGTCGTCGGGCAGCGTGCGGGTGGACACCTGCGCATGTTCGTGCGTGAAATTATGCCCGATCTGGTTGCAACTGGCGCTCCGCTTTACCTGATTCTGGATGACCTTTCCGGCTCCGCGCTTGTCTCCAATATCTCTTGGTCGCTCTGGGATGAGCGCAGCATGATGGAGCGCCGCGATGGAATTTCGGAGGAAGAATTCGAGCGCAACATGGCGGGTCGCGCCAATGTTTGCTGGGGTCTTGCGGAAGGCAACAGCGGGCTGAAACATCGGCGAGACGTGGGGGAAGTTGCCGCAGCAAAAGCGGGCGAACTGCGCAATCCGGCTGATCCCGAAGGCTGGCACGAATTTCCCGAAAACGAAGGGCCGGGCTTTCGCCGGGCTCGCCGGATCGACGTGTGGCGCGATGCCGCATCCGGGTTGCTGAGGGTAGATTCGGCCTTTCAGGACAGCGCTAAGACACAGGACGGCGATCGCATCGCCATTCACGAATATCTGCTTTCGGTCACGGCTGATCCCGAAACGTTGGAAATCCTATCGCTGCAGCCAACGCCCAAGATCCTGCCTTTCCCGGAATGCCCCGGCGCGGTTGCCAATACGCAGCGACTGGTCGGCTCATCGCTGGCGGACATTCGGGATGACGTGCTGCAACTCTTGCGCGGGCCGGAAGGGTGCACGCATCTCAACGATGCGATGCGTGCACTGGCTGACGTGCCGGTATTGGCCAATTATCTCTAGGGGGCGCTGTACGACAGGATGGCAAGTCCTTCATGCGCCAGTCCGGCAGATAGCTCGTCAATCATCCGCCGGCGCAGCTCGCGGATAAGAATGGCTCTGGTGTGCCGCAGCATCGGCCCGGGCAGAGCGGCAAGGCGACGAGCGTGCTCTCGCGCTCTTGGTAGAAGCTGGTCGGGCTCAAGCACTTCGCCCACCACGCCGATGCGTTTGGCTTCGTCTGCTCCGATGCGCTCACCCGTCAGCAGGAAGTAGCGCCCGCGATTGGGGCCAAGCAGCATTGGCCACACGACATGCACGCCATCTCCCGGAACCGTCCCGCCAGGCACATGGGCAATATCGGCGAACTCGGCATGGCTCGCGGCCAGCACAATGTCGCACATGACGGCTAGTTCCGCGTGAATCAGGGCCGGCCCGTTCACCGCCGCAATCATCGGCACGGGAACAGCCAGCAGGTTGTTCAGCAGTTCCATTCCTTCCTGGTGGATGCGTGCCCACATGTGCGAGAAATCGGTCTCTGGCGAAACTTCCTGCGCATCGAACTGAGTGATGAACTCGTCGCCAGTGCCCGTGAGGATGACAACCTTGTTTTCCCGATCGAGCGCGAGGTGAGCAAATGCATCGCCCAGTTCTGCATGTAAGCTTTTCAGGGTGGTGCCCCACTGTGCGGGGCCTCCGCGGGTGTGCATCGTCATTTCCAGCACGCCGTCTTCGCGCGTGAATGTGATGCAACTGTACTTGTTGGCATAGTCGCTTAATTCCATGTCTCTCTCCCATTTTGTTTCCAGCGATTACAGCCTGCCGCGTGGGCGGACGCAAGCGTGGTCGCGATAATTCGCCGGAGCGTTTACCGTCGTACTGTCATTGCCTGTTGATCATGGGTGGGCCATCGTAAGTAAATGAATAGCAGGAGAGGTATTTACCCATGAAGCATCATCCCATGTCGCTGGCGTTTGACATGCGAGCGCCCGATCTCGGCACGCCGGTTCCGGAACTTTACTCGGCAGCAATTGAGATGGCGCAATGGGCGGATGAGAACGGGCTGGGCGGTCTCCTGCTCATGGAGCATCACGGATCTGAAGATGGCTATCTGCCTCAGCCATTCACTCTTGCGGCAGCCATGGCAGCGGTGACGCGAAAGATTCATTTTGTGCTGGGCGCGGTGATACTGCCGCTGCACGATCCCGTGAATATCGCCGAGCAAATCGCAGTGCTGGATCTGATTTCCGGTGGTCGCCTGAACGTCATTCTCGGGGCTGGTTACGTTCCCTCTGAATTCGCGATGTTCGAGAAGTCAGTGAAGGATCGGGCGAAGCTCATGGATTCGGGGATCGAGATCATCTTGCGCGCGCTGGCTGGGGAGCGTTTCGAGTATAATGGTCGTCCGATCTTTATTCGGCCGCTGCCGATCCAGTCTCCCAACGATATTCTGATGGTGGGCGGCGGCGTTCCTGCTTCTGCAAAGCGGGCGGCGCGTTTTGATGTCGGCTTTGGTCCGATGCACGGCGATCTGGTGGAAATCTATCTGGACGAGTGCCAGAAACGCGGAAACAAGCCGCGCCGCTTCAACCGTCCCACGCCGGGGATGCCGCTTTCCGTGCATCTGGCAGAAGACCCTGATCAGGGCTGGGCAGCGATCGAAAAGCACGCGGTCCACGTTATCACCGAATATGCCAAGTGGGCAGAACAGGAAGGCGATGGATCGAACTCACCCTTCAAGGGGCTGAACGATCCTGCCGCGCTTCGCCAGTCAGGGCTGTTCGCGGTCTGGACGCCGGATCAGCTGATCGAGAAGGTCAAGAGCCTGCCAAATCATGCCGGCGTCAGCTTCCAGCCCCTGTTGGGTGGCCTTTCCCCTGAAGAAGGTTGGAAGAGCATGCGTCTGCTCGAACAGACTCTGCCCCGGATCCGGGAAATCGAAGCGGCGGGATAAATTTGAGGGGCGGCACTGCTGCTGCGATGCCGCCCCCTTTAGTCGGATCAGTAGATGATCTCGCCGCCGTCCACGGCAATTATCGAGCCGTGAAACGCACGAGACGCCGGGGAGGCGAGAAATGCGACAGTGTCTGCCACGTCGTCGACCTCGATAAATCCGCGGGGGTTGCCAAGACGGGCGAACAGTTCAGGATCGCCTTCAGATATTGCGCGCCTGACATTGCCAGCCAGCGGTGTCGGCATCCCGCCCGGCGCAACCGCGTTGATGCGAATTTTCGTCTTGATGTATTCCGAGGCCATAGTCCGGGTGATGTGTGATAGTCCGGCCTTGCTGGCGCAATAGGCCGTGAAATAAGCCTGGGCTTTGAACGATGCGGAACTGCTGACGTTCACGATTGCGCCGCCGTTCTCCAGCATGTGCGGGATGGCAGCGCGTGACAGGAAGAACGGAGCTTCCAGATTGACCTTGATGATGAGGTCCCACTCATCCTCCGGGAAGGTTTCCGAAGGCCCGGAACTAAGCACACCGGCAACATTGCACAGCGCGTCGATCCGCCCGAATTCGCCGATGGTGCGATCAATCACGGCGCTGCAATTCGCCCGGTCCGCAAGATTGAGTGCCAGCTCCAGCACTTTGCGCCCCTTGCTGCGGGCCGTCTCAGCAGTAGCTGCAAGCCCCTCGGCCGAAATGTCCACGATCACCAGATCGGCGCCCAGATCGGCCAATCGCAATGCGGTGGCCTTGCCCAGCCCGCTGCCTGCGCCGGTTACGATAGCAACCATTCCCGTCATATCCGATTGTGCCAGCATTTCCTCTCCTTGATCTTGCTATTTTGTTGTGAGCCAGCTTGACGCGCAACATGCCCGCTGAGTCAAGAGCCCGCTGAAATTGCGCGGTTCACTCTGGACAAACACGGCTGCCTAGTGTGCAGCACAATCACGACCAATACAGTGAAAGGAATTGGCATGAGCGATGATCTGGAAGCGTTGCGCAAGGAGGTCGCGCAATTGCGCGAAACCGTGCAGAATCTGAAGGACGTGCAGGAAATCAACGACGTCTTTTTCAAGTGGCACCACGATTGCACTGGCGGTTTCAAGGGCAAACAGCCCGGCCGGCCGGAAGCGCTGGAATGCCTGACCGAAGACGCTGAGATCGACGTGTCGCCAAACCCGCCGGGCAAGGGGCCCAAGGGGCGCGAAGAATACACTGAGTTCTGGGACTACTTCTATGGGGACAACGGCCCACTGCCTTACGTCTTCCAGACTAGCGCTGCAGACAAGGTGGACATCCATCCTGACGGTAATACCGCCACCCAGTATTCGAACATGCTGGGCATCTTCCAGGCGCGGGGCGGCCTGCCGACGATTGGCTTGAACCAGCGCATCAACACATTCCGCCGCACGCCTGAAGGCTGGCGCATTTGCAAGACCACGATCGAGGGCGGTCTTTCGTCGACCCTCACGGCTGGCCTCAACCCGAATGGGCTGAACGAGGTTGTGGAGCAGGAAGAGCGCGTGCCGTTCCATATTCGCAAGTACGGCAACCAAGGGTAATCTGGATTAAACTGGCGAGGCTGCGGGAATATTGCCCGCAGCCTTGTTGCGCAATCAGTCCGGCATCAGCCATGCGCCGTTGTCGACGAACACCTTTTGCAGCACTTCTTTGCCGAAAGGTGCAACCCGCTCGCTGACATCAATCATTGGTTTGCGACCGCCTTCAGGGTGGGGATAGTCGCTGGCGTAGCAATAAACTTCCGGCATCTCGTACTTCTGGATGTAAACATCCACGGGTTCGATATCGAATAGCGAATAGCGTGTGTTGCGCCTGATATATTCGCTGGGTTTCATTGAGAGGCGAAGATCGCCTTCCATGTTGCCCAGTGAAAACTTGCGCGAATTGGCAAACCACAGATCAAGGTTTTCCGCCAGCGGACCGACCCATTGGGCCGTTACTTCGCACGCACCAAAACGTAGTTCCGGGAACCGTTCGAACACGCCGCCCAGCACCATGGTCGCTACATAGTTCTGCACGGGCAGGTGAAGTGTGGAGAGCGTCCAAGGGTCCATCTGGAATTCCTCGCCGGCTTTCCAGCCCACGAAGTTGGGCGCGTCCCTCCACTTGGCGGTGGTGAGAAATTCAAAGTCCGCGCCGACGTGTGCAACGATGGCCACCTTTGCAGCCTGTGCCATGTCCCACATTGGATCTAGATCGGGATGGGCGGGCGATACGCCGCCCGGCAGCGCCGCGCTGGGTAGCCAGATTGCGCGGATACCGGCATCGATCATACGCTTTACGTCGGCAAGCAGCGTTTCGACATTGGGGGCAAGGGCAATCGTGACCATCCGCAGCCGATCGCGTCGGCGGGCCATCCTGATGCAGAAATCGTTGTACAGCCGGATCATATTGAGCGCGAAACCTTTGCGATCGCCGGTGATCGACTTGTACATGTCTGGGAAGGTTTCGGCGCGAAAGTAGAAGCTGGTGGCGTAGAGCCCGATGCTGCCCGGGAATACCATCTGCCGGTCGATCCCGGTCAGGTCCATCACTTCAAGCCGCCGATCGAAATCGAATGCTCCGGGCGCGCTGCCGAATTTGGTGTTCCAGATGGTATCCGCGTTGATCTGGGTTTCGTCTGCCGCGACGAACTGGCGGATCGGCATCTTGGAATGTTCGTGCGCTTCCACGAAGGGACGGGTCGCTTCCCCAAATTGTTCGATCCAATGATTGACCGGCGTATATTCGTGGCTGTCCGTATCCATGATGCGTCCAGCAAATGGCAGGAGGCAATCGGGAATGGCCAGGTTTGAGGGATTCATTTGGACTCTCCTTGTCGTTCTTATTTGCCGTTTGGATCACCGGCGAACTGAAGTGCCTGTTCGCCTTTGAAGCCGAGCGCATCGGTCATCAGTTTCATCGATTCATCGAAACGGCGCAGGGGCACGGCATTGGTCGCCTTCAGTGCCGCTGTGACTGCCGTGCGCGCGTCTTCCACCGCCCGGCCTGCCAGAATTTCTCCGCGGGCTTCGGCAATGATCACTCGCGCAACGCGGCCGCCGCCGACCACGAATGTCTCGCCATTTATTTCACAGTCTGGATGGGCAAGCCATGCCACCACAGGAGAGACCAGCGCGGGGTTCATCTGCTGTAGGAACCACTCGCGGAACGACGAATCCGGCATATTCTCGGCCATCCGGGTCGCCCCTGCCGGAGCAATCAAATTGACGTTAATGCCTCTGTCCCCACCTTCGTCCGCCAGCGCCCGGCACAGGCCGATGTAGGATGCCTTGGCGGTGGAGTAGGGGGTGCTGCGCGGCAGGCCATACATCGCGGTCGACCCTGCAATCACGACCCGCCCGCGCCCTGCGGCAAGAAAATGCGGCCATGCCTCCTGACAGATCAGGAAGGCTGCGCGGGTGTTGATGGAGAGTTGCTTTTCCAGCCGCTCCACGCTTTCCTGCTCCATCGGCATCGCCCCCAGCGTGAAGCCCGCATTGTGGATCACGGCGTCAATCCGGCCGAAAGTTGCGATAGCGTGCTGCACCGCGCCGCGTGCTCCGGCTTCGCTGGCGAGATCACCGGTGTAGCTGGCGGCGGACAGGCCCCGCGCGCGCAGTTCTGCGGCCACGTCTTCAGCAACGCCTGCATCGTTGCCGGCGCCATGAAGGCTAACGCCCGCGTCAGCGATCACTACATTCGCGCCGAGCCCGGCAAAAATTTCTGCGTGGGCCTTGCCCATGCCGCGCCCAGCGCCGGTAATCAGCACGACCTGCCGATCAAAGCGTAACACAGTGTTTTCACTACCCATGCGCCCGCCCTTTCATTTCAGTCATGCCCCCGCTTCGTCTTTTTATTGGTCTGCAGTCATCATCAGTGATGACGTCAGGGGCAGAGCTCTAACACACAGAGCAGGTGTAGCGACATGCAATAACCGTGTGGTTTAGGCGCGCGGACTGTCCTGACGGCCTATAACCTCTCGGCCCATGCGTTCAACAAACGCGAGTGCGTCTTCAAGCTCAATGCCGAACCGTCCTTCGGGGAATGGCGGCATGGTCAGCAGGCGCGTGACGCCCATTGCTTTTGCGCGTGCCATTGCATCGTCATCAGGCACAAGTGCTGCGCTCAGCGTAATTTCAAACGGGCGGTCCGTTCTACCCGCCATTTTGCGATGCGCCTGAATCGTTTCGATGCGTGGAGCGATGTCATCCAGACTATTGCCGCCGATCTCGATCCAGCCGTCGCCCAGTTCACCGGCCCGACGCAGCGCTGCCCCTGAAGCGCCGCCCAACTCGATGGGGATGGCCTTCACGCCTGCCACTTTTTGCACCGGCTTGGGTTCAAAGCACACTTCCGGAAGCTGAAAGAAAGAACCTTGATGGCTGATCGTGGGTTCGCTCCACAGTCGGCGAAGTAGTGGGATGATTTCGTCAGCGATCTTGCCGCGCTTTTCGAAAGGCACGCCGACAATGTCATACTCATCCTTCAGCCAACCAACACCAGCGCCCAGAATGGCGCGCCCACCCGATATGCGATCCAGCGTAACCAATTGGCGCGCGGTCATGACCGGGTGACGCAGCGGCAGGATAAAAACGTTGGTTCCCAACCTGATCCTGGAGGTTTGCCCGGCTATAGAGCCGAGCACTATCCACGGATCATAGAGAGGCGTTTCAGGAGGCGTGATCGGCAGCCCCGATTCTGAATAGGGGTACTGCGCGGGCAGCTTGGCCGGGTACACCAGATGTTCCGGTAGCCAGACGGATTCGAATCCCGCTGCCTCTGCCGCGCGGGCAATCTCGCCGTAGTGGCGGGGGCTCATCCCCATCAGCATATAGCCATATTTCATCGCTTGCCCTCTCTT
>JAZQRJ010000006.1:0-7461 GCA_045629505.1 Novosphingobium sp. | reverse complement strand
ATGACGCTGTTGTCTCACCACTATTCGGAAAACGCCGCGCACGCCCTGATGCTGGCGGTCGACAAGCGGGAGGCTGCGGCGGGCAAATCATACAACTGCGCGGATGACGAACAGCTTGACCAGCGTCAGTTGATCCAGGTCACAGCCAAGGCGCTTGACGTTGAACTCGAGATCATCTCGGTGCCAGACGTTGATGCCATTGAGGGCGCATTGATCCAGTATCAACCATATCACTATCTGGCCGACACTAGTATGATCAAACAGGATCTGGGCTATCGCGATGTGGTTCCGGCGGTGGAGGCAATCACCCGCACCGTGCGCTGGTATCGCGACAATCCGCTGGAGTACGGCGGAGAATACGAACAGCGGCGGCGTGACGTGTTCGATTATGAAGGTGAGGACAAGCTGATCGAAGCCTACCGCGCCTATGAAGCGGCGGTGAGCGCGGTAAAGCTGCGCGCCAGGCATGAAAACTTTGCCTTCCATCCCTATGCCCATCCCAAGGAGCACCGCGAAGGCGGACGGGATGAACGGGGGCGGTGAATTATCGAGACGGATCGCTTAAACAGTCCGCCTGGATGCGCACAGCGCAAAAACAAAGCTTCGAAGAGCCTCCCAAATCGAGAGGCTCTTCGATATTACATTAGAACGAATATGAGATGCCGAGACGGACTTGCTGCGTCTTCATCTTGGTTCCGAAAACTGTATCGTCATCATATTCCAAAGATTCAGCGCTGGACATTTGCTGATTCAGTTTGACGAATGCATTTCCATAATCAGTGACATTGTACTCAACGCGTACGTTCAACGCATCAGACAGTTTGGTTTCGAGACCGGCACCAAATACTGCGCCGATGTTCTTGTCACGTGCCGTTGTATCGTAGCTGTATTCCTCAGCAACCGGATCAAACGCAACTGGGAAGCCTTGAGTGCTACGGGCCTTGAAGCGGGTTTGCGCCAATCCACCGCGCACATAAATGCCAGTGTTGTCATTAATCATGTAACCAAGACGCGCAGTTGCACTGAAAGACTGTTTAGCACGGACGGTTACATCAGAGTGACGGTCTATTTCAGAATCATCTATAACGAGATGCGAGTGGCGCTTATACTTGGCAGATGAAATGTTCGCGCGCAATTCAACGCCTGCGAACACTTTTTCACTGACCTTGGCGTCGTATCCGGCAAACACTCCGCCAGATACGCCGTTAATGCTGTAGCCATTTTCAGACTCTTCGAAAAAGTCACCATTGCCTTCATGCCAAGTGTATGAATCGATCTTCTTCGTCGAGTCATTAGCGATATCCACGCCCACGAATGGTCCCGAAAAAGCCTCCGCATGGGCATTTGCCGCGAACGCCATAGTCCCCGCACAAATTGTTGTAAAAAATAGCTTTTTCATATCACTTCCGCCCTGATTCAAATGGGAGGCAGCCCGATAGATCGGCGGCGTTAACAAAACCTTAATGTTAAGGCGTTGGATTTTGTGAGAACGCAGACGGCAGCCCGAGTGCTTTATGGCGCTTTGTCGTTCCGAGCAGCTTCAGCTTGCCAACCACCGCCCAGCGCCTTGAACAATTCAACTCGCAGCGATCCCAGTTGCAGGTTCGAACTGGCCAGCGTCATCCGAGCGTCCAACAACTGGCGCTGGGCATCGAGCAGGTTCAGGAACGCACTCGATCCGGCACGATAGCGGGTGTCGGAAAGGCGATAGGCTCTATCTGCATGTCGCTCCGCTTCCTGCAAACGATGGTTGCGTTCACTCTCAGCGGCATAACGCGAAAGCGCCTGCTCCACTTCCTTCAGCGCGGTCAGCACGGTTCCGTCAAACGTGGCCAAAGCAGCCTGCGTACTCGCTTCCGCCTGCTGCACATGCGCGCGACCGGCGAAGAGCGCGCCCCAGTTCCACGAGATAAGCGGCCCAAGCGAGAAGGTGAATGAATCGCTGCCTCGGACGCTATCGTTGCGGAAGAAATTACCCGATCCACCCAGCGAGATCCTGGGATAAAGCTCCGCTGTCGCCACGCCGATCCGGGCCGTTTCCGCAGCCAACCGACGTTCCGCCGCGCGCACATCAGGGCGGCGAGCCAGCAAAGCTCGTCCATCGCCCACGGGGATCTCGGCCACCGGCGCGGGCGCCTTGGCGCAGGCACCAGCCTCTGCGGGCACCTCGGAGGGTGTCGCGCCCAGCAGAGCTGCCAGTTCAAACAGGTAAGCGCGGCGATCACCGTCCAGTGTTGGCAACTGGGCACGCACATTGGCCAGCACCGTAGCTGCACGCTCTGCATCCAGGTCCGAGGCAGCGCCGGCATCTACCCGCGATTGCTGAATGGAATGCTCCCGCTCCGCGATGCCCACGGATTCCTTGGCCACAGCTATGGATTGAGCGAGTGCGCAGGCATTGACGTAGGCCCGCGCCGTCTCCGCAGCGACCGTCAGCGCCACGCCATCGCGCACCGCCGCTTGCGCCGCAGCGTCGCCGCTGGCCGCCTCAATCGAGCGACCGATCCGGCCAAACAGATCGACTTCCCACTCCAGCGTGCCTGCGCCATGCTGCGACCATTGCGAACCGCCCTGCGCCTGCTCGCCGTTCATACCGCCATCGTTGCCATAGTCGGCCCCGCCGGAAATTACGCCGCTTGGGGCCAGTCCGGTGCGTGTTTCTCGCAGTGCCGCCCGCGCGCGCTGCAGATTGGCTCGCGCCACGCGCAAGTCCGTGTTCGCTGCGAGCGCACGTTCGATCAGGCGATCTAACACCGGGTCGTCATAGAGCCGCCACCATTGATCGTCCGGCGCGGTAGTCGCCGTTCCGGGAGCCTGCGTCTGAAACGCACCCTCTGTCGGAGGCAGCGTCTGCGGCGGAGCATAGTTCGGACCAACCGTACAGGCACCCAGCAGCAGCGCGGGAAAAAGCGATGCGACCTTACGCATGGGCCGGGCCCTCCGGCATGCCTTCATCGAAATCCGCCAGCTCGCGGTTTCGCTCACTCTCGGCATCGGCGCGGTGATCCTTGGCAACAAAAGTATAGACAGTCGGCAGCACGAAAAGCGTGAACAGCGTGCCCACCAGCATTCCCATGACGACGACGATACCGATGGCAAAGCGGCTGGCAGCACCTGCTCCGTCGGCAAACAGCAGCGGCACAAGGCCCGCGACCATCGCTGCCGTGGTCATCAAGACGGGTCGCATACGCACACTGGCCGCCTTGCGGATCGCGGCGGTACGACTGAGCTTTTCATGAATCTGCATGTCGTTCGCGAACGAAACCATCAGGATGCCATGCTTGGAAATGAGGCCGATCAGCGTCACCAGCCCGATCTGCGTATAGATGTTGAGCGTCGCAAACCCGAGGTACAGGGGCACCAGCGCACCGCACACCGCCAGCGGCACCGTCACCAGAATAACCAGCGGATCACGGAAACTGCCAAACTGCGCCGCGAGCACAAGGAAGATCACCACCAGCGCAAAGCCGAAGGACACTGTCAGCCGGTTGCCTTCCTGCACGTATTGGCGGCTGTCCGAAAGCCAGTCCACTTGGAAGCCGGGCGGCAGGGGCTGCGATTGCAGGAACTCCACCGCCTGCCCCATCGTCGCACCAGGTGCCAGAATGGCTGACAGCGTCGCGGAATTCATCTGATTGAACTGCGGCAACTGGTTTGCCTGCGGCCGCATTTCCATCTTTACGACGGTTGAAAGCGGCACCAATGCGCCGGACTGCGACTTTACGTAAAACTCATTGAGGCTTGAGGGCGTCAACCGCTTTTCCTGCGGCACTTGCGCGATCACGTCATAGGACCGGTCGAAATAGTTGAACCGGTTGACGTAATTTTCGCCCATCAGCGTCGCCAGCGTGCCAGCAATAGCATCCATGGAAATGCCCAGCTCGCCAGCCTTGGCGCGATCGATCGTCAGGTGCGCTTCGGGGCTGTCAAAAGCCAGATCGCTATCGACAAAAGCGAACAACCCGCTGCCCCACGAGGCACCCTTGATCTGCTCCAACGCTTCATAAATCTGCCGGAAATCACCGGATGACCGGATCACCATCTGCACTGGCAAGCCGCCGCTGCCGGCGGGGAGTGGCGGCGGCTGGAACACGGCGGCAAACATTCCTGTAAGACCGGAACCCTTGGCATTCAGCTCGGCCTGAATTTCGGCCGCACTGCGGCTACGTTCCGACCAATCTTTCAGGATCGTGCCGCCAAATGCGTTGTTCTGTCCGCCCTCGCCATTGCTGAACCACGAACTCTTATATTCGGGCAATTCGTGGAAGATCTTGTCCATCTCCGCCGTATAGCGCGTGGTGTAATCGACATTGGCATATTGCGGGCCGCGCAGCTGAGCGAAAATCACGCCCTGATCCTCTTCGGGCGCAAGTTCACTCTGAGCGCCGCTGAACAGCACGATGATGCCCGCCATCACCGCAAGCCCGGCAATGAGCACTGCGCCGCGCACCGCCAATGTCTTGTCCAGCAGCCGCACGTATCGCCGGGCCAGCCCTTCCATATTGCGCTCGATCCGCTGCGAGAGCTTGCCTTCGCTGACCTTGGAATTCAGCAGATAGCTGCTCATCATTGGCGAAAGGGTGAGCGCAATAACGCCTGAGACGATCACTGCTCCCGCCAGGGTGAAGGCAAACTCCCGGAACAGTGCGCCCGTCAATCCGCCCATCAGGCCAATCGGCGTATAGACTGCCGCCAGCGTGATGGTCATTCCGATAACCGGCATGACGATTTCCCGCGCACCAACCAGGGCCGCCTTGGCCGGTGATAGCCCTTCCTCGATATGACGATGAATATTCTCGACCACGACGATGGCGTCATCAACCACAAGGCCGATTGCCAGCACCATCGCCAGCAAGGTCAACATGTTGAATGAGAAGCCGAACAGCAGCATCAGGGCCGCCGTTCCCACCAGTGACAGAGGAATGGTGATTACCGGAATAATGACCGCGCGCAGCGAGCCAAGAAACAGAAAGATGACAATCACCACGATTACGACGGCTTCAATCAGCGTGCGCGTGACTTCATCGATTGAGGCGTTGACGAAGTGAGCGGTGTCAAACTGGTTAGATACTTTCACGCCCGGCGGCGCAACGCGGTTGATGCCGGGCAGCAGGTCTTCCACCGCCTTGACGATTTCAAGAGGGTTGCCATCCGGCGTGGGGGAAATAGCCATGAACATCGCGGTCTTGCCGCTGCTCGTAGCGCTGCTGTTATAGTTCTGGCCGCCGATCTCTATGGTCGCAACGTCTCTCAACCGCACAATTGAATCGCCGGTGGATTTGATGACCATCTGTCGGAAATCGTCGATGCTGCTCAGGTCCGTGCCGGCGGTCACGTTGATGACGGTGCGGTCGTTCTTTACCTGCCCCGGCGCCGACTGGACGTTGTTGGCTTGCAGCGCCGTTGCCACTTCACCCGCAGAAATCCCCCGTGCGCTCAGCTTCGCGGGATCGAGCCAGATGCGCATGGCCAGCACTTGTTGACCGCCCATCTCGACCGCGCCAACACCCGGCACCGAAGTAAACAGTGGTTCGGCAACGCGGGTCGCAAAGTCGGTCAATTGCGGGATCGTCAGCGTGTCGCTCTGGAAAGAGATATACTGCACCGCCGCAACGCCATCGGTGATCTTGGTGATGACGGGGTCAGTCGCGCCAGGCGGCAGGCGGTATTTCACCTGCTGCACTTTGGCGAGGATCTCGGTCATTGCCCGGTCAGCATCAGCATTGAGTGAGAGCTTGGCCGAAACGCGGCTGCTTCCCTGGCTCGACGTTGAAGTTAGATATTCAATGCCGTTTGCCGTGGCGATTGCCTGAGAGATCGGCGTCGTTACGAACCCCTGCATCACTTCCTGCGTCGCGCCGGGATAGGCAGTGGACACAACGATGGTGGCGCTTTCCATGCGTGGATATTCGCGCGTGTTGAGCAGGAATACCGATGCCCCGCCGATCAGCAGGATCAGCAGGCTGACGACGATGGCCAGGATCGGCCGACGAATGAAGATGTCGGTGAAGTGCATGGCTCACTGGCCGCCGGAAGGAAGAAGGCGCGACACTTTGACGGTCGCACCCGGCTGGACGCGCAGTTGCCCTTCAGTGACGACGACATCGCCGTGCTTCAGCCCGGATGTTACCACGACGAAATCGCCAAAACGCTGCCCGGTTTTGATCCCAACGATCTCCGCCTTTCCTTCGCTGCGCGCATTCTTGCCCCGGATCACCACAGCGCTCTCGCCCTGCGCGGACGTCTGGATTGCGGTCGCCGGAACCACCAGAGCATCAGGAAGCGGCGGCAATCGCAGCGATGCGTTGACGTACATGCCGGGCCGCAGGGCCTGATCGGAGTTGGCCATTTCAGCACGGAGCGTGAGGTTGCGCGTTTCTTCCGAAATGCGCGGCTCAATCGTAATAAGCTCGGCGCTGAACGTGCGCTCTGGCCATGAATCTGAGCGGACCTGAACTTCGCTGCCCACTGCCAGCTTCGACAAATCCTGCTGCGGCAGAGTGAAATCGACATAGAGGCGGCTGAGATCTGTCAGCGAAACAACCTCGTCCCCGGGGTTGAGATATTGACCAACGTTGACCCGGCGCACACCCAACTTGCCGGAAAACGGCGCAGCAATGCGTTTCTGCACCAGTCGGGCATCAAGCTGCCCGATAGCAGCGCGAGCCTGATCATATTCAGAACGCCGCTGATCCACCACTTCGCGCGATTCCGCACCCGTTTCCAGCAATTGCCGGGCCCGCGCCAGTTGCTGTCGCGCAAATTCAGCACGGGCCATGGCAGCGACACGGTCTGCCCGTTCCGGTCCATCAAACAGCTGGACCAGCGTGGAGCCAGCATTGACGAATTGACCGTTGCCAAAACGAATTGCGGTGACTCGGCCGGCGACTTCAGACGCAAGCTGCACTTCGCGCACCGCGCGTATCGTTCCCACAGACTCCAGGGCTTCGGGAACCGCCTGGGGCTGAACAACCGCCGCGACAACTCCCGTGGGCGGCGGCGGAGCAGGCGGCGGCGCAGCATTCAGCCAAGTGCGCCAAAGGAACAACCCAACGAAAAGCAGTGCGACAACGCCCAACACAATCGCCGATTGTTTGAACCGCTGCTTGCGCTCAGCTTCCCTGAATTCCAGCCCTTCTTCGTCCACCATTCCCGCTAACTTCCGCTTTTCCCCAATCGACTGACGGCCGATTTCCCCAACGGTCTGATAACGGCGCGGCAATGCAGCGTCCATCTGCAAGACCCCAGCTTGTCCGTTGATCAGAACTCATGTCTGAGACGGCATGGGAAGGCAAAGCCCGCATAGAAATTGAACGGCGCGGGGAAACGCGGTTATTCTGCCAGCGCCGCCTCACAGTCGGCGATTTCAGAGCGCAGCCACATCGTCTCGCTCAGGTTCTGCCCGCCGGACTGCTCCAGCAACAATTTGCTGGCATCGCGCTTCACTTCAAGTGCGCTCCG
>JAZQRJ010000005.1:0-22195 GCA_045629505.1 Novosphingobium sp. | reverse complement strand
CTGTTTCAGGGCAGTTTGAACGGCGACGGCACGTTCAACGTCAACAGCTTTGATCCGAACTTGAGGCCGGAGCGCAGCAAGGACGCAAACCTTCTGATCGCAAGGGATTTCGGCTGGGTGAAGCTGACGGGATCGGCGTTTTACCAGAGAGTGAACAACACGATCTTCTCGTTCCTTGGTTTCAACCAGAACGGCGTGACCACCAGCAATTACAAGAACATCGACCTGACCCGGCAGTATGGGTTGGAGCTTATTGCGGAAACGCGTGACTGGCCGGTTGCCGGGATGGACGTCGATGCAAATGCCGCATGGATCGATTCAGAGACGTTACGCAACCCATCTGCCCCGGAGGCGGAAGGCGTACAGTTTCCGCGCATCCCCAAGTGGCGGATAAACGCGAATGTGCGATATGACTTGTCCGATGCTGTGCAGGCCTCGCTCGGCATGCGTTATGCCAGCAGACCAAACACCGACCTTTTCGGCCGCCAGCGCGGCGATACGTTCGGCTTCACCTCGGAACTGTTTGCGCTCGATGCCCGGATGAGCTGGGATCTGTCGGACCAGCTTCGCCTGTCGGCCGGTATCGACAACATCACCAATGGCAGGGCGTGGGTCTTTCATCCCTATCAGCAACGTACGTTCCTTATTGAAGCCGGGTGGAAGATCTGACGATGAAAAGCAGCACTCTCTACCAGATGATCTGGCGCTGGCATTTCTACGCCGGCCTTTTCGTTGTCCCCATGGTGCTGATCCTTGCGAGCACTGGCGGCCTGTATCTCTTCAAGCCGCAGGTGGAGCACTGGGAGGAGCGCGCGTATCACGGGTTGTCGCAGGAGGGGGCGGTGTCGCCTTCGCTTCAGCGCGATGCAGCGCTTGCCGCATTTCCGGGCGCCGCATTCAAGTACTATCGCCTGCCGGAACAGTCAGGCGATGCGGCAATGATTCACCTTGCGCTGCCAGACGGGAAGGGCATGAGCGATGTCTTCGTCTCACCGCAGGGCAAGGTGCTGGGAGCGATTGATCCAGAGCAGCGGTTTATGACAACGGTCCATGATATTCATGGTGAGCTGCTGTTGGGGAAGTGGGGCAGCCTGCTGGTCGAGCTGGCGGCATGCTGGGCGATCGTGATGATCGTGACCGGGCTTTACCTGTGGTGGCCAAGGACACGGAGCCTTGCAGGCGTACTCTGGCCCCGGTTGGGGCGTCACGGCAGGCCGTTGTGGCGCGATCTTCATGCGGTGACAGGCTTCTGGGTTTCAGCTCTTGCCATGGTCCTGCTGCTCACGGGCCTGCCATGGGCGGGCGTGTGGGGAGATGCATTCAACGTTGTCCGCACCGAAATGGGCTGGGTGAAGGGCGACAAGGGCTGGAACACCGGCGCTGAACCCCATCCTGGCAGCGAACATGCTATGCACATGCTACAGGATCATTCCCATATGGTGGCGAGGCACACGCCCGAAGCACCTGCCGGGATGCTGGATATGCTGGTGAGCAAGGCTGCGGCGGAGAAGCTTTCTTTCCCGGTCGTGGTGAGCCCACCCGGCGGAGCAGTTCGCCCGGGGATTCCCCCGGATGCCAACTGGACTGTGCGTTCCGATGCGCAGAACCGGCCGCAACGGATCACCATTCACTATGATGGCATGACGGGCGAGGCGATACAGCGCGACGGGTTTGAGCAAAAGCATCCCATAGACCGCGTCGTCGCCTATGGCATCGCGTGGCACGAAGGGCAGCTATTCGGCTGGGTGAACCAGCTGATTGGACTTGCCACGGCGCTTGCCCTGGTAATGCTGTCCGTCAGCGGTTTCGTGATGTGGCGCAAGCGCAAGCCAGAAGGCACCGTGGGTGCGCCGCCGGTTCCCGATATCCGTTCAAGGCATAAGGGGATCGTCGCAATCGCGTCGATCTTCTTCCTGCTGCTGCCGCTATTTGCGATTTCGCTTGTCGCACTCTGGCTGTTTGACAAGCTGTTACTGCCGCGATTGCCCGGGCTGGCGGTATGGCTGGGGCTTGCGAATGCAGGCAGGCCGGCAGTGAACTGATACGATAGCCCAGCGGTTGCGAGAGAGTGTCCTTCGCAACCGCAGGCTATGAAGATCAGCTATCGCGACGGTGTCCGTGGTCGCGCTTGTTGTTTTTCCCGGCGGTGGGGACGGCCGAATATTCCGCCTTCTTGCCGGCGCCTTTACGGTGATGCTTGGGGCCTGAACTCGGGCGCGGGCCGTTATCGTTACCGCTGCGGCCTTGCTTCCGGTTCTGCCGTGCAACGTGCCGAGGTGGTTCGCCCGATTCTTCGATCAAGACCGATTCTTCGTCGTCTTCTGATCCGGCCGTACGCTTCACCGCTTCGCTGAACTTTGCAGCAATTGCAGTCGGAACCTGGAAATGCGTTTCACCCGGGCCGATGCGGATTGCGCCGATTTCGTTGCGAGTGATGTGTCCCCGGCGACAGAGCAGCGGCAGAATCCAGCGCGGATCGGCGTTTTGGCGCTTGCCTATGTTCATGCGGAACCAGACTACATCCTCAAAACCGGGACGATGACGCTCCTGCTGGGCGTTACGACGGGCTTCGGGTGTGTTGGAGATCAGCTCTTCCGGCTCAGGCATAGCGGAACGGTGGGCGCGCACCAACATCGCCGCGATGTCCTGCGGTGACCGTTCGGCAAGCAGACGTTCGGCCAGTTCGCGGTCTGTTTCGTCGCATTCCACAGGTGCAAGCAGTGCTTCCAGCAAGCGAACCTGATCCTGCGCGATGATGTCTTCGCGGCTCGGCGCCTCGATCCATTCGGCATTGACCCGTGCGCGGCGCAGCATTTCCTCAACCCGGCGGCGGCGCGGATATGGTACGATAATTACCGCTGTACCCTTCTTACCCGCACGGCCAGTACGGCCGGAACGGTGCTGCAAGGTTTCCGCATCGCGCGGAATTTCCACATGCACGACGAGGCTGAGCGTCGGCAGGTCAATGCCGCGGGCAGCAACGTCGGTGGCGACGCACACCTTGGCCCGCCGGTCCCGCAGGGCCTGCAGCGCTTGGTTACGCTCTGACTGGGAATGCTCACCCGACAGTGCGACGGCCGCAAAGCCGCGCTCTTGCAAGATGGCGTGAAGGTGCCGAACATTGTCGCGCGTGGCGCAAAACAGCATCGCTGTCTGCGCTTCGTGAAAGCGCAGGAGGTTAACCACCGCGTTTTCAGTGTCGGACGGGGAAACGGTCACCGCCTGATAAGCGATGTCGCCGTGGCCGCGATCGGCGCCAACCGTCGAAATGCGCAGGGCATCGTTCTGGTACCGCTTGGCAAGCGCCTCGATCGGGCGCGGCATCGTCGCGGAAAAGAGCAGGGTGCGGCGCTTGTCCGGGGTGGCGTCAAGGATCTCTTCCAGATCCTCGCGAAAGCCCATGTCCAGCATTTCGTCCGCTTCATCGAGGACGGCCACCAAGAGCGCCGACAGATCGAGCGCGCCGCGTTCCAAATGATCGCGCAGACGGCCGGGTGTGCCAACAACGATGGAAGCGCCCCTCTGCAACGACCGGCGTTCTTCTGAGGGATTCATCCCGCCTACGCACGTCGCGATCCGCGCGCCGACTTTGCCGTAGAGCCACATCAGTTCGCGGCTGACCTGAAGCGCCAGTTCTCGCGTTGGTGCGATCACCAGTGCCAAAGGGCGGTCTGCCCGCGGCATAATGCCATCTTCGCCCAGCAGATCGTGTGCCATGGCGAGGCCAAAGGCCACGGTCTTGCCGGAGCCGGTCTGTGCCGAAACCAGAAGATCACGGCCAACTGCTTCGTCGGCAAGCACGGCAGCCTGAACGGGGGTGGGGTTCGCATAACCACGATCGGCCAGCGCTTCGCCGAGGAACGGCGGGAGATTTGAAAAGGTCATTAAACTCACATCTACTGCGCAAAAGTGCGCTTCACAGCGCGATCAGATCGATTGGGCGGCAGCCCAGCCACTCGCCCAGGCCCACTGGAAGTTATAGCCTCCCAGCCAGCCTGTCACGTCGACCGCTTCGCCGACCACATATAGCCCAGGAACGCGTTTGGCTTCCATTGTTTTTGAAGAAAGTTCGGCGGTGCTTATTCCACCTACCGTCACTTCCGCTTTGGCGAACCCTTCAGTGCCATTGGGCAGGAATGGCCATGCGGCCAGTTTTTCGGCTGCCTCACGCAGCCGTGCATCGGTTATATTACCGAGCATTTCCAGAAGGTTGAGCCGATCCGCCAGCGTCATGGCAAGCCGGTCCGGCAGCTTGTCTTTCAGGACGGAACGCAGGCTTTGCTTTGGCGTGGAACGCTTGGCCGCGATCAACCAGTCCTGTTCTTCATCAGGCAGGAAATTAATTTCGACCGAATCACTTGGGCGCCAATAGGATGAAATTTGCAGGATCGCGGGGCCGGAAAGGCCGCGATGCGTGAACAGAGCTGCCTCACGGAACGATGCATTGCCTGCCCGGGCAACGATGTCGGCGGAAACGCCGGACAGATCGCGGAACAACACGTCTTCACCGCCCAAGGTAAGCGGAACCAGCGCTGGGCGAGGCTCCACTACTTTAAGCTTGAACTGCCGAGCCAGATCATAGGCAAAGCCGGTCGCCCCCATTTTAGGAATCGAGGGGCCGCCTGTCGCGAGGACGAGCGCGGGAGCTTCAAAAACGCGATTCTGTGTCGTCACGCGGAAATTGCCGTCGGCGTGGCTGACATCCGTGATGTCCTGTCCGCACGCCAGAATGCTGCCGCCGCGTTCCATTTCCGCGAGCAGCATATCCACGATCTGTCGGGCTGGCCCGTCACAGAACAGCTGGCCGAGCGTCTTTTCGTGCCAAGCAATCCCGTATGCTTCGACCAGCCCAAGAAAATCGGCAGGCGTATAACGGCTCAGCGCAGAGCGAGCGAAGTGCGGGTTGGCCGAGATATAACGATCCGGGCTCGTGTGGATATTGGTGAAGTTGCAGCGCCCGCCACCGGAAATGAGGATTTTCTTGCCCGGGCGCTCCGCTTTTTCCAGAACGAGGACGCGTTTTCCGCGCTTCCCCGCCTCGGCAGCGCACATCATGCCAGCAGCACCAGCACCCAGAACAATGGCGTCGAATGTCTCCGTCATGGCAGTCAGCCGGCCGAGGCAGCAGCGCTGCAAGGCTGACTGTGGCGTTCGAAACGCGCGTTACTCATCACTGATCCTGTCATGCGTGCCGGGCAATATCGCCGCTTGGCACGTCGCAAAGGGGGGTCGGCCACTACCCGTAATGGTCGCCCGCGTGAAGCAGCTTTTGTGAAGCGATATTTGGCTATTCCGCCCCTGATGTAGACTACGGGCCGTAATGTGTATGGCGGGCCTTAAACGCCCCTGGCAGCGAATGGTGCTTGCGCGCACCCCATAGTTTGGCGAGTTAACGGGTAACAAATAACCCGCGGCAGGAGAGGCCACCATGAAACAAACAATCGCCAGTCTGGGCGAAATCATGCAAATTGCATTTGTGCCGCAGGATTTCGACGCCACCATCGCGCACTGGGTGAAGATGGGCGCCGGCCCGTTTTATGTCCTCCGCTCTAATCAGGCTGAATGGCAGACCGCCTATGGGGTGGAATGCCGCCCCGTGCTCGACATAGCGCTGGGGCAGTGGGGTGAAATGCAGATTGAGGTGATCCGCCAGACCTCCCCGGAAAAGACAATCTATTCCGACTGGGTCAACGACGGGAACGAGGGCGTTCATCACACCTGCATCGTTGCGGAAGACGTCGACGAGGTGAAGCGACGCTGTGTCGAACGCGGCTTCGATATTGTGATTGAGGGCCGCGCCAATGGCAGCCGCTGGCTCTATGCCGATACGGGCGGTGGCAAGGGCACATATCTGGAAGTTCTGGAGGCATCTCCGGGCACCATGGGGCTGACGCAGATGCTGAAGGACGCGCATCGCAATTGGGATGGCAGCGATCCCATCCGCGAAATTCAGTTGTAAACCGGAGGCACGGCCAATGAGTACCGATCCTGTTCGCGCGCTTGTCGCGGAACGCCCCACCATGTTCGATCATCGTTTCGCTGGCATGAAGCCTTCCTTCGCGGTCAACGATTTCATTCATGGCGTGGAGGCGATTTCTAACGTCTATCTCATCAACACCAGTGACGGCGATATCCAGATCAACTCTGGAATGGGATTTGAAGCGGCGACTATCCGGGACCAGCTTGCCCCCTATCGCAAGGGGCCGTTACCGTACTTGATCCTGACGCAGGGCCACGTGGATCACGTCGGCGGGGCGGCGCAGCTGCGGCAGCCAGAGACGAAGCTGGTCGCGCAACAGAACAATCCTGAATGCCAGAAGGACGATGAACGCATTGGCGGCGCGCGCAATCGCCAATCGCAAATCTGGTTCCCTGCACCGAACAAGAACAACGAGAAGATGCAGGAAAAGGTCGGCTTCGTAGTGCAGGACCGCCCCAAGCCGGATGTGACCTTCGATGACCGGATGGAGATCGATCACGGCGGCGTGAAATTGGAACTTCTCTCCGTGCCGGGCGGCGAAACGGTGGACAGCACCGCGATTCATCTGCCCGATCATGGCGTAGTCTTTTCCGGCAACATGTTCGGCCCGCTGTTTCCGCACTTCCCCAACTTTGGCACGATCCGTGGCGACAAGTACCGCTATCCCGAACTCTATCTAGCTTCGCTGCGCCGGGTGCGTGATCTTGAGCCGGAGATCCTGGTGACCGGACACTTCCTGCCCGTGGTTGGCAAGGACTTGATCCGCACCTGCCTTGATCGGCTGCATGATGCCGTCACATACGTTCATCAGACGACCTTGGACGGTATGAACGCAGGCAAAGACATCTTTGAACTGATGCGCGAAATCTCACTGCCCGAAGAACTCTACGTCGGTCAGGGCTATGGCAAAGTGAGCTTCTGCGTTCGGACGATCTGGGAAGAATACATGGGCTGGTTCCATGGAATGCGCACCAGCCAGCTCCTGTCAGTTCAACCAGAGCATGTAGCGGGGGAGCTTGCCACACTGGCGGGCGTTGAGACTGTGATTGGCCGTGCGCAGGATGCACTGAACATCGGCAATGCTGAGCGGGCCATGGCTCTGCTGGAAGCGGCGCTGGCGGCGGAGCCTGAAAATGCCAAGGCCCATGCGCTTTCCGTGAAAATCCACGAAGCGTTGCTCGATGCCCCGCACGGCGCGGAAAACTTCTGGTACGCCGGTTGGCTGCGCCATCAGATCACCGCTGCAAAAGAAGGTCGTCCGGGAGGGAAGGCTTGATGGCAGAGCAAATACGCATCGCTGACCTGCTCAACCCGCAACTGAGCGATGCCCAGCGCGCGGGGATCGCATATATGGAGGCCAACCCGGTCGAAATCAGCGAGGAGGGCATTCTGGCCGCCGCGCGCGACCGTACCGGCCTGGATGATTTCGGTTCTGACGATTTCCGCGAACGCCTGCGCCTGCTTGTGAATGAATGGAACGCGGACAACATGTTGCAGGTCAACCGCATGATCGTGCGGGACATGGCTGTGCGGCATGCGGCCAATCGGCTGCTCGCGCAGGACTATCGCGATCGTCATCCGGAATATGTGAACGAGGTTATTGATCGCCCGATCATCGTCGTTGGCCTGCCGCGATCAGGCACCACGCACTTGCTCAACCTCCTGGGTTCGGACAGCCGCCTGCGGTCGCTGCCGCTCTGGGAATCGTTCGAGCCGCTGCCAAACCCCATTGAGCCGATCCGCGACGACGGGCTTGATCCGCGCTACGCCCGCTCCGCCGAACAATGGGAAATGGTCTATACCAACTCGCCCATCTCGGCAGCGATGCATCCGATGGACCCGGATCACTTCCACGAAGATCTCGAATTGATGGGGCCGGATTTCGCCTCCTACAACTATGAGTGGATGAGCAGGGTGCCCCGTTGGCGCGATAATTACTGCTCGACCGATCAGACTTCGCACTACCGCTATCAGAAAGACATGCTGAAGATCATGCAGCATGCTGCGGGAGATGCGCGGCCCAAGCGGTGGGTGAACAAGTGCCCGCAGCATCTGGAGCAATTGACGGTGCTGCGAGAAGTCTATCCCGACGCGATTGTGGTAATCACTTATCGCGATCCGGTGGATGCCATTCAGTCCGCCGCTACGATGATGGGGCACGCCGAACGCATGCGCTATCCCACGATCGATGGTCCCGGTTTGCTCGATTACTGGTCAGATCGGGTGGACCGCCTGCTTCGCGCCTGCGTGCGCGATCGTGACGTGTGGCCCGAAGCGCAGCGTGTCGATGTGCCGTTTGAGCCGTTCATGAACGATCCGATGCATTTCGTGCGGCAGGTCCATGCCAAGGCCGGACTGGAAACGACCGCGCAAAGCGTGGCGGAGATGGAGCACTTCGTAGAAACGCATCCGCGCGGCAAGTTTGGGCAGGTCGTTTACGATCTGGAAGGCGATTTCGGCATCTCGCGGGAGGAGCTGCGCAAGCGCTTCGATTACTATTTCGATGCCTTCCCGGTGCTCCGCGAAAGCCTGAAATCCTGAAGGGGGAGGAGAAATAATGACAAAACAACATGAGGGCGCGAAAGTCGTCGTTACCGGCGGGACCAGCGGCATCGGCAATGCGCTTGCTGCGGCCTACGCAGCCGATGGTGCGGATGTGACGGTGACAGGGCGGAAGGCCAGCGCTTCCGATTACGACCTCGACCTGTCTCAGTTCACTTATCTTCAATTGGATGTGGAGGACGACGCCAGCATTGATGCCGCCTGTGCGAGCATTGATGGCTGCGATGTTCTCATCAACAATGCGGGCACATCCATGATGTCGATGGGGCTGGATGAGTGGGAGCCGGACGTATTCGCCCGCGCGGTGAACATGCACCTCATCAGCGGCTATCGCATGGCGAAAAACTTGAAGCCGCTGCTATCGCAATCCACCAGAACCGGCGGCGGGGTTATCACCAGCATCGGTTCAATGTCGTCCCTGCTGGGGATTGAGGCGGTGCCCGGCTATGGCGCCGGCAAGACGGGCATGTTGGGCATCACGCGCGCCATTGCGGTGGCATGGGGGCGGGAAAACATTCGCGCCAATGTGCTCGCCCTGGGGCTTGTCGAAACGCCGATGACGGAGATGGCGCTGCAATATCCCGAACTGCTGCAGCCCTATCTTTCCCGCACCCCTTTGGGACGAATTGGGCAAGTATCGGATGCCACCGGCCCGGCGCTATTCCTCTCCAGCCCGGCGGCGCTTTATATCACCGGGCAGGTTCTGGTGGTGGATGGAGGCTTTTCCATTCAGGGTTAGGCAGACGCCGTCGCGCCCGCTTCCTGCGGTTCCAGCAGCTTGCGAGCCGCGATTGCGCATCGGTTTGCAATCGCGCTCGCAGGAAGTGTGGCGAGACTTTCGGAGAATATCTCCAGCCCGACGCGGGCGGTGCAGCCAATCTCGTCCAATATATCTATCAAGCCGCGCAGATTGAACACACCATCGCCCGGTAAAAGGCGGGACCGGATCATTTCGTTCTCCACACTGTCATCCAACTTGATCGGAGCATCGCTAAGCTGGATGGACTTGATGGCAGAGCCGGGCAGGGATCGCAGGGTTTCAAGCGACGAGCCGCCTCGGAACAAGTGGAAGCTATCCAGCAGGATGCCACCGTTATCGCGATTGGCCAGCCGGACGATCTCTGCTGCCTGTTCCAGCGTGCTGACCGTCGTATTGGATATGAATTCAAACGCGACGTTTATCCCGGCCGTCTGGAAGGTGTCGCACGTTGCGGCAAAGCCTTCGGCCATGAGCTCGGCATCGAAAGGCGTTCCGAACGCTTCGGCCACTACGACTGAACTAGCACCAAGCTCGGCCGCGATCGGCAAGATCGCTTCGGGAGTGAGGTTCATCATCCCCTCGGAGCTCCAGGCTGGCATATTGGCCTGCGGACGGTGATTGGGGAGCCATTTTGCGACGATTTCTACTTCGGCAACGTCTAGCCCAACGTCATTGATGCGCTTGCGCTGTTCGGCCAAGCTGATGCCCTGCTCGGCAAGGGCGGCACATTCGGTCGCGAAAACGGAAATGCCGGTAAAACTGGCAGCGGCGGTAGGAGCAAGGCGATCCAGCAAAGGCGTTTTTACAAGCGATCCCGCATAGAGGATCATATTGTCCGACCGCATTATTGGCTCTCCCGTGCCGCTGTTTATCGAGGACGGTATTAGAGCGTACAGGATCGCATAAGCAAGCGTGGTGGTCGCGGATCGCTTCCATACCGAACGCGCCCGGGCAGAGTGGCCCATGCTCCGGCGGAAAGCGGGGCCATCTGCACTCAGGGGCGGGCAGTCAGGCCGTCAATGTCAGGTTTGGGTTAGGCGCTGAAATCCCAGCGGCCAGATGCGGATGAAACGATGAAGACCGCACCGGCGTGCTGCGCCGCACATTCGACACGGTGTTAAGCCCTTCGAGCCAATGAGCGATCATGTTCTGCCCGGCGGCAACAGCCGAGGCGCCGTGTTTAGCGTGGGCCGCACGTAGCATTTCTTCGGTTCCGCCCGCCTCCTGCACAGATTCGGGCCATTGTTCGATCCATGCGTCAAAGCGCGGGTCCAAGCCCATCTCTGCGTGAAATTGCAGCGCAAGAACGGACTTGCCACGCCGAAACGCCTGATGCTTGTACACATGGCCGGATGCCAGCAGCTCAACATTATCGGGCAGGGTGAAAGTGTCGCCGTGCCAGTGCAGGATCGGCTGATCCTCGACGAAGCGCACCGGATTGTCGTTGACTTCCCGGTGGACCGTTACGGCGTGGAAGCCCACTTCCTTGTGAGGTCCGGCATAGACTTCGGCGCCCAGCGCATGGGCGATCATCTGCGCGCCAAAGCACACGCCCAGCGTGGGGCGATCAGCCTCAAGCCTGCGGGCAAGGCGGCGCAGCTGACACGTGATCCACGGATAGCGATCTTGCTCGTAAACGCCCATTGGGCCGCCCATCATGATAAGCAGGTCAGGCTCACACAGGTCGAGCGAGGAGAAGGCGGGATCTTCCACGTCGATCCGATCGACCTGATAGCCTGCATCCTCAATCGGTGCACGAAAGCCAGCGATCCCTTCATGGGGAACGTGGCGAATGATCAGCGCGCGTTTCTGCTTCATTCTGCTTCGTCCGGTAGAAAATCCGGCACCGAGAGATAGCGTTCTCCGGTGTCGTAGTTGAAACCCAGCACCCGTGCGTTGGCCGGAAGCTGCGGAAGAACCTGATAGATGGCGGCGAGCGTTGCGCCTGACGAGATGCCTACCAGCAGCCCTTCGGTATGGGCGGAGCGACGTGCCCATTCCTTGGCATCGCCCGCCTCTACTTGAATGACTTTGTCGATCAGGCTGGTGTCGAGGTTGCCGGGAATAAAGCCTGCGCCGATACCCTGAATAGGATGAGGAGCGGGCTTTCCGCCGCTGATGACCGGCGAGAGAACCGGCTCGACCGCGAAGACCTTCACACCCGGCCATTTCGCTTTCAGCACTTGTGCCACGGCAGAGAGGTGCCCGCCCGTGCCCACGCCGGTAACG
Organism: Novosphingobium sp.; assembly: GCA_045629505.1. Lineage (GTDB taxonomy): Bacteria > Pseudomonadota > Alphaproteobacteria > Sphingomonadales > Sphingomonadaceae > Novosphingobium. Next base: position 10,664 of record JAZQRJ010000005.1, on the reverse strand, counting down.
AGCGCGTCGATAGGCTCATCGCCAAAGTCGGCAACGATTTCTGCAGCAGTTGTCTTCACATGAATGTCGACATTGGCCGTGTTTTCGAACTGCTGTGGAATCCATGCGCCGGGCGTTACAGCCGCGATTTCCAGCGCGCGTTCAATGGCACCCTTCATGCCCTTTTCACGCGGCGTAAGATCGAATGTAGCGCCGTAAGCCAGCATCAGTCGCCTACGCTCTATCGACATCGATTCCGGCATGACCAGGATCAGCTTGTAGCCCTTGACGGCTGCAACCATGGCAAGGCCCACGCCCGTATTGCCCGAGGTGGGCTCAATGATTGTGCCGCCGGGCTGCAAATCGCCGCTGGCTTCAGCCGCTTCGATCATGGCGAGCGCGATGCGATCCTTGATCGATCCACCGGGGTTGGAGCGTTCCGATTTTACCCAGACTTCTGAATCCGGGAACAGCCGCTGCAGGCGAACATGCGGCGTGCCGCCAATCGTTTCGAGTACTGAGCGCGCTTTCACGGACTTTGCTTCCTTGGGTTAAGTGTGCTGGGCGGCCCCATTGCCGCGCGTCGAAATAAATCTCTATCTCGCTAATGGGGAAGGTCAAGCCTGTAGAGATGCCGGAAGGGAACATCTCGTGGGCCCAGGAGGTGGTCCGAACTCCGCGTAATCTCCGCTCATACGCCTTAAAAGATGGCTAAATCAGTATCTTGCACCCAGAAAGCTGGTGCAGAGCTTAAGTGTGATTGAGAGACAAAGAGTTTCCAGCACCCTGCAAAGGAAATCTAATCGTTGACACTTTTAATCCCTATTCGGTAGGTGGGGTGTCTTGCGGAGATCGGCGGTCGGCCGAGGCAAGGCGTAGTTCCGGCCCGCGGCTTTTGATCGAGATGCAGCTTGCTCCGCGTTACCAACCGCTAAAGCGCACGGTGCCCAGGCGACAACGCCAGGCATCGTGATCTCCTTGGAACGACGGAGAATACGATGCGCACGAATTTCAATTTGATGGGTTGAGGCAGCGCCGCATCCTGCGGCTGGCTGACCACCCAAATCCGCCCAAGCCCACAGCGGCAGACGGCTCCATCACACAATTTCATCGTCGCCTAGCCTTCAGGACGTCGGCGACGGTCTGCGCTCGCCCTCAGCAATGTGAGTGGGCGGCGCATCGGAAAGGTTCAGAGTTTCCATGATTAGTCATTTCAAAGATGTAGGGACCGCTTACGCGCGTCTCCGATCCGGGGTCGCAGTTGCAGCATTGCTTTCCGCCGTTCCCGCGCTCGCAGCCGATGGGGAAGCGATAGCTGCGGATGACGGCGCAGTAGCTGCTGCCGAGGCTGCAGATGCATTCGGGAGCGATGCGATTATCGTAACCGCTCGCCGCCGTGAGGAATCGTCACAGGACGTGCCTATCGCACTGAGCGTGGTGAGTGCCCAGACGTTGGAAAGGACGGGAAACTTCACGCTGGGCCAAGTGCAGCAACTGGTGCCCAGCCTTCAGGTGACGGGTAACAATCCGCGCAACAGCAACGTCAACATCCGCGGGCTTGGTGCGAGCTCCACCATCGCAGTGGACGGGCTGGAGTATGGCGTCGGCTTCTATGTTGATGGCGTCTATTATGGTCGCCCGGGACAGTCGCAGTTTGACCTGATCGACCTTGCGCAGATCGAAGTGTTGCGCGGTCCCCAAGGTACGCTGTTCGGCAAGAATACTACGGCTGGCGCGCTCAACATCACCACTCGTGAGCCGAGCTTTACGCCTGAAGTGACGGCAGAGGGTTCGGTGGGCGACTACAAGTATCGCCAATTCCGCTTTTCCGGATCTGCCCCGATCATTGACGACAAGGTCGCATTGCGCCTGAGCGGGGCTTATACCAAGCGCGACGGCTTCCTGACCAATCTTTACGACGGCAGGGACGCGCAGGATTATGAGAATCTGACCCTGCGCGGACAGCTGCTCGTCAAGCCCAGCGACAATCTGAAAATCCGCTTTATCGGTGATTATTCGAAGCAGAAGCTGGGGATCATCCTGTCGGTGATCGACGGCTATTTCACGAACTATGCCAACGGCGCGACTATTGCGAACAACATCTTCGATCGGGCTGCCCGCGCAGGATATGACTTGCCGGATCAGAACGCGTTTTCGCGCAATGGCAATTCAAACTCGCCATTCCAGGCAAACATGGAAAGCTATGGTGTCTCAGGTCAGATTGACTGGGATCTGGGTCCGGCAGTTCTGACGTCCATCACGGCTTACCGCTGGTGGGACTGGTTCCCGAAGAATGACACGGACGGCACTCCGCTTTCGATCAACACAAAGCAGCAACAAGCCAATTTCCAGCGCCAGTTCTCGCAAGAGCTGCGCCTCGGGTCTAATGGCGACAACACAATCAACTACGTCGCGGGCTTGTTCTACTTCTTCCAGAAAGTGCCGGGCTACGGTGAGATTGCCTATGGGGAGGATTTTGCCGAGTGGAACCTCAATGCCGCTACTGTGCCCTCCGCGACCATTGCAACGGTTGATCGGGCGATGAGCGGTATCGAGGTGAATAGCTTCTCCAATGCGATTACCAAGAGCTACGCTGCTTTTGGACAACTTGATTGGCGCATAGCGGACCCGCTGACCATTACCGTCGGGCTGCGCTATACCCATGAGGACAAGAGGGGCGAGTTCCGCCGTTTCCTTGCCCCCGGCAGCGGCGGGGATCGTTCGCTGCTGACGCCCCAGCAGCAGGCAACCTTTCTGGTCGACGATCTGGCCTACGCCGCCGGCCTGAAGGCCGATGCCCTGTCTGGCATGGCCACGGTTGCCTACAAGGTGGCGCCTGATGTGTTGCTTTACGGCAGCTATTCGCGCGGTAACAAATCGGGCGGACTGAATATTACAGCGGGTGGCATCAACCGTCCTGTCGTCGATTCAGAAAAGGTCAATGCATTGGAGCTGGGCCTCAAGTCCCAATTCCTGAATGGCAAGGCTACATTCAATGCCGCCGCGTTCCTGACGGAGATCAAGGACTATCAGGCGAATGTGACCGAACAAGTGGTCGGCACAACACAGATGCTCCAGTACATCGCCAATATACCCAAGGTTCGTTCCAAGGGTATTGAGGCTGATCTGACCCTTTCACCCAGCAAGTGGGTCAATATCAGCGCGTCTGCCACTTACACCGACGCCAAGTTCGTCAGTTTTGTAAACTCGCCCCAGGCGCCTGAGCGGGCCAACGAAGGGCCGACCCAGGACTTGTCTGGCCGTCGCTTGCCGGGCGTTCCAAAGTTCGTCTATTCGCTAAGCGCTGATGTGACGCAGCCGGTGAGTGACAGTCTGGAAGTCTACGGCCGGGCAGACTGGAACTATCGCTCGTCGTTCAATTCCACAGCGACGCTCAGCTCTTATGGCCATATTCCGGGCTATGGTGTGCTGAATGCGCGGCTTGGCCTGCGTACCGAGAGCGGGAAGATCGACCTCTCGTTCTGGGCGCGAAACCTGCTCGACAAGAAATACTACCTGATCCGTGGCCCTCAAACGTTCGGCTTGGTGACAGGAACGGTCGGCGATCCGCGGACCGTCGGCACCACACTGCGCGTCAAATGGTGAACCAGCTTCTCCCAGTCGGCCTGTCCGGCTGACCAACTGGACCGGATCGCTTGGGCGGTCCGGTCCCTTTTTGCGTGAATTGCAAACTGTTCGGCGGTCGTGCCGTAATAGTCGTCAGCCCGCGCGTTTGCCGCTTGTCGGGATGTCCTTAAAGGCGACAGACTTGTCCACGCGTATGTCACCGGGCAGGCCAAGCACGCGCTCTGCGATAATGTTACGCAGGATTTCGTCCGATCCCCCTTCGATCCGCGCTGCGGGCGAACGGAGCAACATTGCTGCGAAGTGGCCGTCTCGCGGCGCAATTTCCGGATCGCTGACAATCCCTTGCTGTCCTTGCAGTTCAAGCGCGTAAGTAGCGATTTCCTGCTGCATGGAGGCAGCGACCAGTTTGCCGATGGAGTTTTCCGGCCCCGGTATCTCACCGCGCGAGATGGCGGAGATTCCTCGCAGGTTGGTGTATTTCAACCCGCTGGTGCGCACCGCCCAGTCCGCCAGTTTCGAGCGAACGGCGCGATCCTGAATTGCCGGGCCGTGCGGCAGGTCCAACTGGCCGACCAGTTCAAAAATCTCATCAAACCCGGTGGAAATCATGCCGCCGATGGAGGCGCGTTCGTTCATCAGCGTCGTCAGCGATACCTGCCAACCCTGACCGGGTTCGCCGAGCCGCTGCGCATCGGGAATGCGCACGTCCGTAAAATAAACTTCGTTGAACGTCGATTGGCCGTTTGCCTGCTTAATGGGCACGACCTCCACGCCCGGGCTCCGCATATCCAGGAAGAACATGGTCAGGCCCTTGTGCTTCGGCACGTTCGGATCGGTTCTTGCCAGCAGTAGGCCCCAGTCGGAAATCTGGGCGTTGCTGGTCCAGATTTTCTGGCCATTGATGATCCAGTCGCCCGAGCCGTCATCAGCGCGCTCGGCACGAGTGCGCAGGCCCGCAAGGTCAGACCCGGCTGCAGGTTCGGAGAACAGCTGGCACCAAATTTCCTCCCCGCTGATCAGCGGTGGCAAGCGGCGCTGCTTCTCCTCCTCGCTGGCCCAGGCGATCATCGTTGGGCCACACATGCCGTGGCCGATCGCGAAGACGCCGCTCAATCGCGCGAATGGGCCTTCCTCCTGCTGCCAGATCACGCGTTCCATGGGCGACAGTCCGCCGCCGCCATATTCCTTCGGCCAATGCGGACACGCATAGCCAGCTTCGGCCTTCTTCTTTTGCCATGCCTTGCCAGCGGCCAAGGGGTCTTCGCCATCTACCCGGAAGCTGGTGAAGGGGTTGGTGCGGGTAAGCTGATGCAGCAGTTCGTGCGGAGCGTTTGCATCCAGCCATGCGCGGACCTTTGCGCGGAAGACTGCTTCTTCAGGGGTATCGTCAAAGTTCATGGCTGATCTCCTCAAGCAGCGTTGCGCGATTGCAGGCGCGAGATGAGCTTGTCTTCCCATTCGGAAAGGCTGCCCAGGTTGAGGGCGAGCAGGTTTGCCCGGCGGTAATAGAGGTGGCAATCAAACGCCCAGGTGAAGCCCATTCCGCCATGCACCTGAATGTCGTTCTTAGCGCAGTGCTGAAACGCCTTCGTTGCAGAAACGCGTGCAGCCGCAGCGGCGGCGGGCAGTTCGGCGTCACCAGTAGAGAGCGCCCACGCTCCGTAATAGGCGTTGGAGCGGGCAAGCGTTGCCGAAACGTACATATCCGCCAGCATGTGCTTGATTGCCTGGAATGAACCGATAGGACGGCCAAAGGCCATGCGATCCAGTGCGTAGTCGCGGGCCATTTCCAGGGCGCGGTCAGCTCCGCCCACTTGCTCAAACGCGGTGAGGACGGCGGCCTTGTCAAGGACGGTGGAAATCAGGGAAGCGGCATCGGCCTTGTGATTTCCCAAGGGTTGCGCCGAAACGCCGGCAAAATCGAGCCGGGCGTGATTGCGGCTGGGATCAATCGTTTCCAGCGTGGTGCGGGTGACTCCCGGAAGGCTGAGATCTACCATATGGAGCGAGAGACCGCCTTCTCCCTCAGCAGCGATAACGGCAAAATCCGCCACGCTGCCATCTGCAACCGGCCAGCAGCTTCCTTCCAGCGCGCCATTGCGTACGGTCACGCCCTTGCCGCCGCTGAAGGTACCGATCAACTTGCCTGAAGCCAGTTCCCGCAAACAGCACGCCTTCTGCGCATCGTCGCCCGCAGCAAGCAGAAATTCAGTCGCCAGATAGACTGATGATGAGAACGGCACCGGAGCCAGAGAGCGGCCAACTTCTTCAGCCAGCACGCACAGTTCCAGATACCCAAGGCCTAACCCGCCGAATTCCTCCGGAATAGTGACGCCCAGAAAGCCCATTTCGGCAAAGCCTGCCCACAGCGCTTTGTCATAGGCAGCATCGCCTTCCATCACCGCTCGGACGGCGGAGCTGGGAGAGCGTTCCTCAAGGAAGCGTCGCGCGACATCGCGCAGCTGCAATTGCTCTGGCGAAAACTCGAAGTTCATATTGCTTCCTTCTTGCTTGGGCCGGAAGTCTGCGCCTGAGCGCGACCCCGGGCCTGTATCGCTGTGCGTTGGTCTTTCAGAGCGTCACGATCGAATCCGCCCGGATTTTCGACCGAGCGCACTGTTTCAAGGTTCATCCCCTCACCGAACGAAATGGCATAGCCATCGTCGATTAGCGCCTTGTACCGCTCCACATGGGCCGGGGCGCAGCCGGCGATGTCCGCAGCCAGCTGGCGAGCCGCCGGAATTAGATCGGCGGGCGGCACCACGCGGTTTACCATTCCCCACTGCAGGGCCGTGGCGGCATCAATGAAGTTGCCGCTCAGTGACATTTCCTTGGCCCGCGAAATGCCGATCAGGCGGGAAAGACGTTGCGAAAGCCCCCATCCGGGAAGGATGCCGACCCTTACATGCGTATCGGCAAAACGCGCATTGCTGGAAGCCAGCAGGATGTCGCAGGCCAGCGCGAGTTCCAGCCCTCCGGTGATCGCCACGCCGTTGATTGCCGCAATGATAGGCTTGGGGCAGGCCGCCATCGCAAGTATCGGATCATCCTCTGGCCGTGGATCGCTAATAAAGCCGCCAGTCGCCAGTTCCTTGAGATCCACCCCGGCAGAAAATGCCCGCTCACCCGCGCCGGTCAGCACCAGTACGCGAACATCCGCAGATGCCGTCGCCGCGCGGATCGCTTCGGCAAGATCAATGCGCAATTGCCGCGAAAACGCATTCATGGCCTCAGGCCGGTTCAGCGTCAGCACGGCAACGCCGTCCGCCTGTTCCGTCAGTACCCGAGTCATGCGCGCATCCTCAACGCGACATCTGCCCGTCGTCGACCTTGATGCAGGTGCCGGTCACGAAATCGGAGGATGGTGAGACAAGGAACAGCAGCGTGCTGTCCAACTGATCGGTTCGGCCAATGCGCGGGCGGGGGAAGTTCTTCACGAACCCGTCGCCCACGCGCTCGATCATCCCGTCCACCATTTCTGATGTGAAGGTGCCCGGCGCGATGGCGTTGACGTTGATGTTGAACTTGGCCCAATCCATCGCGTGCGCTTCCGTCATGCGGATCAGTGCGGCCTTGGTGGTCGAATAGAGCGAATTTGCGCCGGCGCGCGCCGAATAGACGTAGGCCCCCAGCGAGGAGATGTTGACGATCCAGCCTGGCGCCTTGGCTGCAATCAGCCGGCGCGCCACTTCGACTGAAAGTATCCACGGCCCGCGCAAGTTGGTATTGAACGAGAGGTCGATGTCCTCAAGGGTCATCTTTACGGAGTAGGTCTTGTCGGGAACTCCGGCGTTGTTGACCAGGATATCGACCCGGCCGAGCTTTGCCTCGATCGCATCCATGGCGGGGGCGATTTCGTCTGCCCGCGAAACATCCAGCACGATCGGTTCGGCTGTGCCGCCTGCTTCGCGAATAGTGGCGGCAACCGCTTCCAGCCGGTCACGCCTGCGCCCGGCGACGGCCACTTTCGCGCCGGATGCTGCGAGCACTTCGGCAAAGCGCACCCCAAGGCCGGAGGATGCGCCGGTAACGAGCGCAACCCGACCGGTGAGATCGGTCGAGAAATTGACGGGTGCGATCATGCCTTTGCCTGCTCCCTTGCGACGTGCACCACTCCGGTTTCGATCAGCTTGGTGATCCGGTCTTCCGAATAGCCAGCCTGACGCAGCAGAGCTTCGGTATCGGCGCCGACCTTACGCAGTTCTGGCGCGCGGGTGTCGCTGACGGAATAGCGCGGAGCGGGTGCTGGCTGGGTAATCCCGAACGCTTCAACAAAAGCTCTGCGAGTCTTGTTATGCGGGTGCTCCGGCGCTTCCTTGGGCGAAAGCACAGGCGCAAAGCAGGCATCGGTGCCTTCCAGCAGCTTGCACCAGTGATCGCGGGTTTGCGTTTTGAACAGCGCGGTCAGCTTTTCCTTCGCCAAGGGCCATGCTGCGGTGTCATTCTGCGCCTTGAATGTGGGATCATCTGCCAGCCCAACGCGGTGGAGCAGTTCGGCATAAAATTGCGGCTCAATCGCGCCCACTACGATGAAGGCGCCGTCTGATGTTTCGTAGGTGTCGTAAAAGTGAGCGGCCCCACCCAGCAGGTTCTGCCCGCGCGGCGCGTCCACCCCGGCCAGCTTGCCCGGATTGAAGAACATGCTGGCGAGCAGGGCAGCGCCCTCGGTCATCGCTGCATCGACCACCTGTCCTTTGCCGGTGGTGCGCGCGCAGAGTATCGCGCTCAGCATACCGAAAGCCAACAGCATCCCGCCACCGCCGAAATCGCCAACGAGGTTAAGCGGCACCGGCGGCTTGCCATCCGCAGGGCCCATCGGGTGGAGTGCGCCGCTCAGCGCAATGTAGTTGAGGTCATGCCCGGCAGCCTGCGCCAGAGGCCCATCCTGTCCCCAGCCGGTGATGCGCCCGTAAACCAGCTTTGGATTGAGGCCGAGCAGCACATCTGGCCCAAGGCCGAGCCTTTCGGTTACGCCGGGTCGAAGCCCTTCGATCAAGCCATCGGCGGTGCGGCACAGATCGAGCACGACCTGTATGCCTTCCGGCTGCTTGAGGTCCACCATGATCGACCGCCGCGAACGCTGGTTGATGTCCGGCGTGCCGGTGGCATTTGGCCGCTCCACGCGGGTTACTTCGGCGCCGTGATCTGCCAGCATCATCGCTGTGAAGGGGCCGGGACCGATGCCTGCCAGCTCAACGATGCGGATGCCCGCCAGCGGCCCGGTCATCGTGCGATGCTCCGGCGCGGCGCGGCAAAGAGACGGCACTTCAAAGGGTCAGCGTTCATTACGAAACCTCGGCTTTCAATCAGACACGAGCGGTTAAGGCGGTGGTGGCATTGGTTTGCCCCCAGTATTTTTCGCGAAGTGCTGCCTTGTAGAGCTTGCCTGTCGGCAGGCGGGGCAGGGTTTCCACGAAATCCACCGAGCGCGGCGTTAACTGGCGTCCCAATCGAGCGTGCACGAAGTCGAGGATTTCCTGCGCCACCGCGTCTGATGGCTCAACCCCCGGAGCAGGCTCGACAATCGCCTTCACTTCTTCGCCAAGATCGGGATTGGGTACGCCGATCACGGCGACGTCCGCGATCTTGGGATGCAGGGCCAGCGCATCCTCGATCTGTTGCGGGTAGATGTTCACTCCGCCCGAGATGATCATGAAGGCTTTGCGGTCCGTCAGGTAGAGATACCCGTCCTCATCCAGATAGCCGATATCGCCGGATGTGAACCATGTCGGCCGAGTGGGATGGGTGGAGCTTGCGGTTTTCTCCGGGTCCTTGTGATAGGCGCAGGCGAGACCGGTGATCGCTTCGCCATAGATCAGGCCGGGAACGCCGGTTGGTACTTCGTTGCCTTCCTCATCACAGATGTGGAAGGGCAGACCCTGTGATCGCCCGACAGATCCGGGATGTTCCAGCCATTCGGCGCTGCTGATCGCCGCCATGCCTGCGCTTTCGGTAGAGGAATAGTATTCCTCAAGGATCGGACCCCACCATTCGATCATCTGGCGTTTGACCTCGATCGGGCACGGCGCAGCGGCGTGAATGGCGCAGCGATGGGTGGAAAGATCGAACTTTGCGCGCACCGCCGGGTCCAGCTTCAACATCCGCACGAACATCGTCGGCACCCACTGGCTATGAGTGACGCCTTGCTCATCAATCAGGCTGAGCGCGGTTTCGGCATCGAACTTGTCCATCATGATCACCGTGCCGCCAGCCACGATAGTGGCTGAACACATGCCGATTGGTGCACCGTGATAGAGCGGCGCGGGCGAAAGATAGACGCTCTCACCCGAAAGTTTATAGAGATCCGCCATCAGCTTCATGCCGGGATTTCCAAGCTTGGGATCGGTATTGGGCAGGGGGCGACGGATGCCTTTCGGGCGGCCGGTGGTGCCAGAACTGTAGATCATCATGGAGCCGAGGTGTTCTTGCTGCAGCGGGTCCGCGGATGAGGCTGCCAGCGCGGCCTCGTAATCGTCAAACCCGTCAATCGCGCCGCCAATTGCCAGGTTCAGCTTTAAGCCTTTGCTCAGGCGACCAAGTTCGGCCGATGCCGGCAATGCGGCCGAAGCAATCAGCACTTTGGCATCGCAGTTATCGACGATGTAGGCCGCTTCCGATGCAGCAAGGTGCGTGTTGATCGGCGTCAGATAGAGACCAGCACGCATGCAAGCCCACACCACGTCAAAGTAGTTGAGGTGGTTTTCCAGGAACAGGGCAACGCCGTCGCCCACTTCCAGGCCTTCCGCCCTTAGAAGCTGAGCCAGTCGGTTCGCGCGTTCATCCAGCGTGCGATATGTCAGGCGCTCGCCCGTGGCGGGACGAACCACCGCAACCTTGTCCGGCTGGGTCAGCGCATGAATGGCTGGATTCATCGGTTTCCTCTCCCCTTGAGTGCCGCGATGCTTTCAGGAATGCTCGCGGCTGATCTGGGTGATCAGCTTCATGGCATCTTCCGACGGATTGGCAAGGCGCATGGTGGTGATCCCGGCATCGACCCAGAGCCGGAAGCGTTCGCGAATGCGTTCCGGCGGGCCGACCAGCGCACCATCGTCCAGAAATTCATCGGGCACGGCCTGCTCGGCCTCTTCCTTGCGCCC
>JAZQRJ010000004.1:0-7471 GCA_045629505.1 Novosphingobium sp. | reverse complement strand
AAGCCTCCCCGATTTCCTACCGGGGGACTGTGTGCCCGTCTATGTTGGCGACCGAAGCAGCGAGAGTGGCTAGAAACCGTCTGTACCGCGTCGGTGGAGTGGCTTCTATGAGCAGTCCGAGATTCGGTCAACACCCTTTTTCGAGTTTTCGTTTAAGGGCGTAAAATAGTTGAAAACTGGCGGATTTCCGTGGTTACGTCTGAGACGCGCTGGCTCACATTTGGTGACCCAGCCGTGCACGGCGAGTTATCCACAAGCAGCAACCTCCGAATCCGACTTTTGAAGGGGCGCAGGGCCCCCTTTTGCCCCTCAGGATTCGATCTTTGCTCAGATCGGACCGCATGCGCGATTCTAAAATGGGCACCTTCTGCATTCAGACCGATGTGGCTAAAGCAACGATTAAGTACGTTACCTTGGGAAGAGCATATATATGAACGTGAGCGATGCCGTCGCCTCCCGCCGGTCCATCAGGGCATTCCGAGACAAGCCGATAGATAAGGATGTTCTGGTGGGAGTGCTTGATAAAGCCCGCCGCGCTCCATCAGGCGGAAACGTCCAGCCTTGGCATGGGGTCGTAGTGGCCGGAGACAAACTGAAGTCGCTGATCGAGACCGTTGCCGCCAAGATGGCCGCCGGCGAAGGCACACCGGAATATGATATCTATCCGCCCAACCTGCCCGAGCCTTATAAAGCCCGCCGATCCGGCTGCGCAGAGGAAATGTATGCGGCGGCCAGCATCCCGCGTGAGGATCGCCCAGCTCGCATCCAGCATGTTATGCGAAACTTCACAGGCTTTGGCGCGCCGGTCGTCCTGTTTTGCCATACGCCCGCATTCATGGGAGCGCCGCAATGGTCTGATCTGGGCATGTGGTTGCAAACTATAATGCTACTGCTGCGTGAAGAGGGGTTGGACACTTGCCCGCAGGAGGCCTGGTCAGCCCACGGCGGGACGATCCGTAAGGCGCTAGGCATTCCTGACGACCACATCCTGTTCTGTGGAATAGCGATCGGACATGCCGATCCTGCAGCGCCAATCAACGAAGCGATCATCGGCCGCGCCCATCTGGATGAAATGATCCGGTTCGAGGGCATATGATCGAGGTCGACAGGACGCCCGAGCAGGTGGACTGATACGGACCACGGGCGACGGGCCGCGCCTTGTTGCCCGAAGGCAAGGTGGGCGCTAACCCACCAGCGAAGATAACAACAGCTTGTCACACGGGAGAAACGGGACATGCCCACACATCAGGAAATCGAGAAAGTCGTCGCGGCTTATGTGGAGACGTTCGAGAAGGGCGATCCCGAAATCGCTGTTTCGCTCTATGCCGAAGATGCGAACGTTCAGGATCCCATCGGCAGCGAAACCTTGCAGGGCCTTGACGCCATCCGGGCGTTCTACACCATGGCGGTGGGCCTGAAGGTAAAGATCAAGCTGCACGGCCCGGTGCGATCATCCGGCAATCATGCCGCCTTTCCCTTCGCCATTGTTCGCGCGGATGAAGGCTATCAGTTCGACGTGATCGATACGTTCAAGTTTAACGAGGAAGGCAAGATCGTAGAAATGCGCGCCTATTGGAGCGAAGCTAACGTAAGGCCGCTTGATCCGGAATAGAGCGTCAGCCACCTTCAAATGACAAAGTGCGCAACAGGTTTGCCCCTGCTGCGCACTCCCCTCCCCCAAATTAGCGCGAGCGCGGCAGGCCCAGCGTCTTTTCCGCAATCTGGCTGCGCTGCACTTCGCTGGTGCCGCCATAGATCGTCGCCACTTGGGAATGGCGATAGCACTGATTGATGAACTCAGCCTCTGGAGAGGCGAACGCCAGCGATTCCGGCGCGGTGAGATTCAACAGGTCGAAAGCATCCTGCCGATAGACTTCGGATGAGAACATCTTGCTGGCCGGGCCATAGGCAAAGTTGGGCTTACCCTCGGCATTCACCCACATGACCCGCTTGCGCAGGCAATCGGAAGCCAGCACGTTAGCCGCCGCTCGAGTGAGGCGCCTGCGGGTATCGTCCTCATCCAGCACGCGCTTGCCGTCGCGGATCATGTCAGCGCACAGCTTTTCAGCACTTGCGACCATACGCCGGTGGTAGGGCGCGAACGTCATGCCCTGTTCAATTTCAAGCGCGAGGGCGAGCACCTTCAGCCCGCCGTTCACTTCGCCCAGCCGGTTCTCGTCCGAGATCATAAGACCGTCATAATAAGTGATATTGGTGCGTTCATCCTGGAAAGTCTTCACTTCCTGAATAGTCACCTCCTCAGTCTTGAGCGGCACCATGAACATGGTGATGCCCTTGTGCTTGGGCGCGTCGGGATCAGTGCGCGTGAGCAAGATGACATAATCCGCATGCTCGGCCCCGCTGGTGAACATCTTCTGGCCATCGATCCGCCAGCCATTGCCTTCACGCGTTGCGCGGGTTTTTGCCGCGAATACGTCAGAGCCGGAGCCCGGTTCGCTGTACCCCAGACTACAAACGATCTCACCTGAGGTGATCTTCGGAATCAGATCAGCTTTCAGCGCCTCGCTACCGAACTTGTCGATCATCAGTCCGATGATGTTGGTGGTGCCGCGCGCGTGCGTCGTCCAATTGAACGATTCCCACACATGCAGCGCGGCCTCCATCGCGTAAGGACTGGCGCTGCGCCCGCCCAGCCGCTCTGGCCAATCGGGATAGAGCAGCCCGGCCTTGGCCATCTTGCAGTTCACTGAGGGAGTAAACCCGGCATAGGAATAGTGCGCATTCGCCCGTTCCTCGTCCGTCAGCTGCGTTTCAAAGAAGGTCCGTGTTTCGTCTGCAAGTTGGCGTTCCGCCGGATCGAGAGCGAAGCTGATCGGCACCTCACCAACATCCGGAAGGTTGGCGCGAACACCGTCATAACGCCGCGCCGCGGCAGGCCCCAACAATCGCTCTGGATCGCCCATCACCAGCAGCCACGCGCGCGAACGCAGGTTGAACAAGTGAACGTCGTATTCCAGCGTCAGACCATAACCGCCGAAGGTGTGGAGCGACTGCGCGACGGCCTTCTCTGCCGCACGGCCCGCCCACCAAGCGGCAGCAGCTGCTGTTTCACCTGCCTGCGCTGCACCCTCAGCGATTTCCGCCAGTGCACGCCACAACATCAGCCGGCCAGCATCCACCTGTACGATCGCGTCAGCAAGCGGATGGGACACACCCTGATAGCTGCCAATCGGCCGGTCAAACTGTACCCGCTCACATGCATATTCAGACGCTAGCCGGATTGCTTCGCGAGAAAGCCCGAGCAAAGCAGAGGCGATCAGCAACCGCCACTCTTCCAGCGCTGCATCGAAGCGTTCGCCTGCCTGCGCTCCGCTCGCAAGAACGGTGGAGTCAGCCGCCGCCAAATCGATCCGATCAATAGGCGTGGAAGCCAATGTGCGTTCAGGGACATCGCGCGGCGTGATGTGCAGCAGGATCACCTCGTCCCCGCGCCGGGCTATCACTGCTTCCGCAGCCGCTCCGCCCGGCACAAGCTGCACCGGCATTTGCGCCACGTCATGCAGAGCAAGCGTCACAACAGTAGTGCCCGCAACTACAGCTTCGATCAGGCCTGACTGCGCTTGCCCGCCAAGATCGGCGAGAAGCTTTCCCGCAACGATCGCTTCGGCCAGAGGACCAGAGGCAAGCGTGCGCCCTGCCTGCTCCATCAGCAGCACGGCGTCGAACAGACCTAAGCCCAAACCGCCCGCATCTTCGGGCACACGCAGACCAAGCGCGCCAAGTTCGCCCAACCCGCTCCACAGATTGCGGTCGAAACCGACGGGCAGCGCCGCCCTCACCCGTTCTATGCTGCTTTCGGTGTCGAGAAAGCGGGTGAAGCTATCCAGCATCATCTGCTGGTCTTCGGTCGGCTCCAGATTCATCTCAATCCCATCCCTCTATGGCGGTCGCCCGGCAGGTGCCGACTCCGCTCTCAATCCCAATGAGTTAGATAATACAGCAACCGGTTCATAGTAAGAATAATCCGGCCCCGACAATTTTGCGGGTCGCGAAAGATAACGCTCGGTGACTTGCCACCATATCAAATCATATAGTTGTATTTCGCACCAGCCCGTGCAACGGCTGAGGCCGTAAATTCGCGCTCGGCCGCGGCGTTGTACGGCGCACTGCCAGCAAGATACGCGATGAAGAGAGGTAACGTGAGCGAAAGCACTATCGATCCGATGCAGATCGGTCATCTCAGCAAATGGGCGAAGATTCAGCCAGATCGGCCCGCCATCATCACTGCATGGGGCGCAGAATCGATTACATATCGGGAGGTTGAGGAACAGGCAAATCGTGCTGCGCAGCTGTTCCGCAAGCTCGGCCTGAAGCGTGGCGACACTTATTCCATTCTGGCAGGCAACAGCATCGAGTTTCTCACCATTGCAAACGGCGGCGCCCGCTCCGGCCTCTATCAAGTGCCGATCGCATCACGGCTCACCCCTGAGGAAGTGGCGTACATCATCAATGATAGCGAGTCCCGGGTCGCGATCATTGATGCGACGGTGAAACACGCTGCGGCGTTGGCCGAACAGTTCAAGGAACTGTGCCCCAACGTCCAGCACATCTTCTCAGTCAAAGGCGATCTGCCCGGCATGGAGCGCTGGGCCGATGCCGTCGCCCAGATGCCCACGGATCTGATCGACGATCCCAGCGTCGGCGCCCCGATGGTCTATTCATCCGGCACCACCGGCAAGCCAAAAGGCGTGAAGCAACCGCTTCCCGAAGGGCCGTATGGCGAGGCCAGCCCCCATCTCCCGCTTATGGTGGAATGGTATGGCATAAAACCGCAGATGGACTTCATCATTTCCGCCCCGATGTATCACACCGGCGCAAATTCCTTTGCATTGAGCACACTCAATCTGGGCGGAACCGTCATTCTGTTCGAGAAGTTCGACGCAGAAAAGATGCTGGAAGCGATCGACCGCTATAAACCACAGGGCGGCCAGTTTGTACCCACGATGTTCACCCGCATGCTGAAGCTGCCCGACGAGGTGCGTGCAAAGCATGACGTTTCGTCGCTTGAACTAGGGCTACACTCCGCAGGTCCGTGCCCCGTCGATGTGAAGCGCGCGATGATCGAGTGGTGGGGGCCCATTTTCCAGGATCTTTACGGCGGCACTGAAAACGTCGGCTTGTGTCAGATCAGCAGCGAGGAATGGCTGAAGAAGCCCGGTTCGGTGGGGCGGGCCACACATGGCATCCTGCACATCTGCGATGAAGACGGCAATGAACTCCCTGTGGGAGAGGACGGCATCGTCTATTTCGAAAAGGAAGGCGGTCCTTCCTTTGAATACCTGAAGGACGACGAGAAGACGAAAAACTCCCGCCATCCGAAGCATTCCCACTGGGCGACCTATGGCGACATCGGCCATGTCGATGAAGACGGCTATCTGTACCTGACAGACCGCCGTTCGTTCATGGTCGTGTCGGGCGGCGTGAACATATATCCGCAGGAAGCGGAAAACGTGCTCACCATGCACCCCAAGATCACTGACGTAGTGGTGTTTGGCGTTCCCGATCCAGATATGGGCGAAGTGGTCAAGGCAGTAGTCCAACCAGCCGACTGGATCGATGCCGGTCCGGAGCTTGAGCGTGAACTGATCGATTACTGCAAATCGAAGCTGGCAACGCTCAAATGCCCCAAAACCATAGATTTCGAACCCGAACTGCCCCGCGACGACAACGGCAAGATTTCCAAGAAAGGGCTGCGCGACCGTTACTGGAAGTGAGGCTGTGGCGCGGGGGGATCAATCCGGTTCCCGCCGTTCCCACCCATCGCGCTTGGCAATCTTCGCACTTGCGATGCAGCGCGGCGTCCGCAATGCTTGCGGAAACCAAACTGAGGGGAACGCCATGGCGCGCACGCAAAAATCAATCGAAGAACGGCTGCAGCTGCTTGAGGATCACGACGCGATCCGACAAATCGTTTCGGCCTACAGCTATTCCGTTGACGGCCTGAACGCCGAATCAGTCGGCAGTCTCTACACCGAGAACGGCGTTTATGCCGTTGCTGACATGGCCCCGTTCGTGGGCCGCGAACGTGTTGCCGCCATCACTGCAGACAAGGGACACCGCGATCTTGTGGGGAGCGGGTGCGCACACGTATCGCTCCCGCCCTACATCGCGGTCGAGGGAGATCAGGCAGTTGCCACTTGCCACACGATGGTCGCGCGCAAGGGCAACGACGGGTTCTACATCTGGCGGCTGAGCGCATCGCGCATTGAACTGGTGCGTGAAGAAGATGGCGAATGGCGCATTGACCGGCGTGAGAACTGGTTGCTGGATGGCGATCCGCACGGGCCGGAACTCCTCGCGAGTTTGCGGAAAATCCGCCGCTAACCAACTGATGACGCGAGCGCAGCCACTGGCCGCGCTCGCTGTTCAGGACAAGGTCTGTCGGGCGCCCGTTGCCGAAGCCGTGTCGATAGTTTCCAGCAGTTTGCTCAACCGTACAGCATAGGCAAAATCGGGCACTGTGCGCTCACCGGACTCGATATCGGCAGCCAGGCGCAACCACACTTCAGACACGTTGATCGCCGCCATGCGCAGGCTTTCAATGCTTTGCGCTGGCACAGGCTCAATCTCAGAGCTGGTTTCCAGTGAGATCGCCCCGCCCTGAAAGCCGCCCGGAAAACTGCTGGAGAGGCGAAGCGAACCCTTGGTGCCGACAAGTTCAAAGCCAAAGGGCCTATCACCAACCCCGCCGGTCACTTCCAGCGTAGAAACACAGCCGCCATCGTGCTTACCCAACACCAGCATATGATCGGCGCAGGTCCGTTCCACCACTTCATCGGTTCCAATAATCGGCAAGACCGGGTGCGTAATCGTAGTACGCGCGTCCAGTTCAACATAGCTGCCAACAACGTATTCGATCATCGCCAGGGTATGCCCGCCCGCAATGGTTTCCAGTGTTGCCCCGTTCCGCTTGTCCTGCAGGTAAGCGTAGAACGGCGGCGCAGCCTCGCCCCATCCCGCTGTCGGAGAAAACACGCGCGCCACCAGCAGGTCGCCCAGCGCACCTTCGCGAACCAGCTTGGCCGCATGGCGAACGGCAGGAGCGGAAAGCGCCTGCAAGCCGATGGCCACATGGCTATCTGCCGGAACCGCAGCCGCCATTTCCTCCGCTTCTGCAAGATCCCTTCCCAGTGGCCATTCACAATAGACGTGCTTGCCCGCTTTCAGCGCTGCCAGCACAAGGGGCCGATGTTCGGGAACTTTCACCGTGATCGCGACAATGTCGATATCGGGGTCACGCACCAGTTCCAGCGAATCCCCGAAAGCGCGATTGGCGCCAAACGCCGCGCGCGCCTCCTCCGCCCGCTCCTGTGTACGAGCCGAGACCGCCTCGATCACAAAGCGGTCCGTCATCTTGCGCAGTGCGGGCACATGCGCATCATGCGCCCACGCGCGGGTGGCGTTTCCGCCGACTATGCCTACGCGAAACGTCCTGCCACCCATCGCATCC
>JAZQRJ010000003.1:0-27535 GCA_045629505.1 Novosphingobium sp. | reverse complement strand
CACCATAGCGCGCACGTTCGTCGCGCACCGCACATCTATCGAAGCGGAGAAAAGTGTTCTGACAGCCGGACACGCCATCACGGGACGACCAAACCCAAGACAGGCGCATCTCGCAGCGCCGGCTGCTGCATTTGAAGGAGTAGCATAATGAGTGTCGTTTCGAGAAATTCCAAGGCCCTTATGATGGTTGCCATGCTCGCAGTTCCGGCGGGCGGCATGGTTGCACAAGCACAGGATACTTACGCCGGGCAATCGACTACCGTTTATGGAACACCCCCTGCCGATCTGACCGGGCTTCCCAAAGGGCCTGAAATCGAAGGCCAGATTTCGGCCCGCAGCGCGGATCGTATTCAGGTCACGAACGAAGCAGGCAACAACACGATCGTTGCGATCAGCACGTCCACCGAAATTCGGTCCGGTGGCGGCTTCCTTGGCCTCAGCACTGATAAGCTGGCGTCGAACCAGTTGCTCAACGGCTTGCCCGTCACGATCCAGACGGTCGAATGGAATGGCAATCTTGTCGCAAAGCGCATTTCGCTGAAGAGCAAGGATTTGCGCACTGCGTCGATGATCCGCAATGGTACGGCCCAAGGCTTTGCCGAGCAGACTGCGGCGACAGAGGCTCTGCGTGGTCGACTGGGGGATATCGACAAGTACAACATCAAGGGCACTACCAATGTGCACTTCGCTTTCGGGAAGGCCAATCTCACACCCCAAGCCAAGGCTGACCTTTGCGCTGCTGCCCAGCAAGCGGAGTCTACCGACAATGCACTGATGCTGGTGGTGGGTTACACCGATTCCGTTGGCAGCCAGGAATACAATCAGGTGCTCAGTGAGCGTCGCGCGTCTGCCGTGGTAAACTATCTGCAGCAGGCATGTGGCTGGAAACCCTACCGGATGCTCACGCCGACCGGCATGGCCATGGCCGATCCGCTGGCGGACAACAGCACGCCGGAAGGCAAGGCGCAGATCCGCCGCGTCGCGGTTAACATTCTTGTCAGCAAGAGCGTTGATGGCATGTAGTTGACGCGGGAGTGGGTTTCGGCCCACTCCCCACATGCTCCCTACTCAGGGCGTGGCTTTGCGGCGACCAGGCCGATGAGGGTGAATACCCCCGCAGCTGAAATCAACAGACCCACGAACATTCCATTGCCAGACGCAGCCATAGCTTGCGCAACGAAGGGCGTGAGTGCACCGCCAATGATGCCCCCGGCATTAAAGGTTACTGACACCCCAGAATACCGCACCAGCGGCGGAAAAAGTGTCGGCAACCACGCGCCTAGCGGTCCATAGACAAAGCCCATAACCAAGAGCGCGGCTGAGAGAGTGGCAAACACCGTCCATAGTGAGGACGCGGAGAGACCGGCACCAAATCCCAGGCCGAGCACAATTGTCGCCAGCGAGCCGAGGAGAAGCGTCTTGCGCGCGCCGATCTTGTCTGCCTGCGTCGCCGAAAGAATGATGCCGAGCGCAAGGAACATGTTTGCGGCCAACTGGACGGCAAGAAACACTTCTCGCGAATGGCCAAGAACTGTTGTCCCTTGCGCCAGCGCATAAGCGGTGGCGAGGTAGAAGATGGCAAAGCAGGCCACCGTTCCGGCGGTTCCCGCAATCACTGTGCCGGTATGTTCGGAGAATAGACGCGCCAACGGCACGGTGGGAGGACGTTCTTGCTCAAGCGCTTCGCGGAACTGCGGTGTTTCTCCGATCTTCAGCCTGACCCACAAGCCAAGCACTACAAGCACCGCACTCAGCAGAAACGGGATGCGCCAGCCCCAAGATTTGAAATCTGCATCCGAAAGTACCAGGCCCAGCAAGAGGAACAGGCCATTAGCTGCAAGGAAGCCGATCGGAGCCCCGATTTGCGGAGCAGCCCCAAACCGTGCTTCCCAACCTTTAGGAGCGTTCTCGACAGCAAGCAGTGCTGCCCCGCCCCATTCGCCGCCAAGTCCCAAGCCCTGACCGAAACGCAGTACACACAGCAGGGCTGGCGCGATCCAGCCAGCCTGTGCGTAAGTTGGCAGAAAGGCAATCGCAACGGTCGATCCACCCATCAGTAGCAAGGAGGCGACCAGTGTGGACTTGCGCCCTACCCGATCCCCGAAATGCCCGAAAACGACAGCGCCGACCGGGCGCGCGAAGAAGGCAATGCCGAAGGTGAGGAAAGACAGGGCCAGCTGAGCCGCCGGTGACTGTTCCGGAAAGAACAGCGGTCCGAACACCAACGCGGCGGCGGTCGCGTAGATGTAGAAGTCATAAAACTCCACTGCTGTTCCGGCAAGTGCAGCAGTGAGGACTCGGGCGTTCTGACGGATAGGATTCATCGGAATGCTGACTTGCCGTTGCTGGGCGACGTGTCAATCATTCAACGCAGGCCCGGAACGTTTCATCGCTGTTGCAATGCTAATTTGCTCAATGGAAAATTCTCGCCTCCCTTCGTGGGTGGAACAATTTTTACGTCGCTGCGTTTTGCCTTCCGGTCCACATCAACCGAATTACTTCCCAATCGTGGTCCAATAAGGGGATAGAATTATGCGTAAAACCTTCACTCTGGCGTCAATCGCTGCGGCTGCTCTGGCTCTCTCTGCGTGTTCTGAAAAGACACAGGATGCAGCCGAGCACACAGCCGATGCCGCAGCGGATGACGCCGCTAGCGCAGCGGATTCTGCCGGAGCCGCCGCAGAACGGGCAGCAGCTGATGCAGCTCGCGCTGTAGATAACGCAGCTGCCAAAACGGATGAACTAGGAGCCAAGGCAGATCAAAAGGCCGCTGAAGTGGAGGCTGATCTACACAACGAATCCGTGACGGAAGCAAAGCGCGACTGATCACGATAGACGCGGATCGCGCCGGCTTACGATCCCCGAGCGAGTGGACCCAACCGAGGATTAGCTGGTGCTGCCAGCCAAGCCGTTATTGAGCGGCTTGGCTGGCATTTTATGTGATCTATCGAATGGCACTTAGCGAACCTGCCACCCAATACCTGGCGCCAGATTGCATCTGGCAAGATGCGTCCGCGGCCAGCGCATGCGCCCCCATGCGTCCACGGCCATCGCATGCGCCCACGCAAGATGAATCTCCTAGCCACGGGATGGAATGGTGCGCTGAGGATGATGAAGATAAGAACTGGGTGACCATCGTTTGAGCATGCAGTTCGCTCACGCGCTCATTTCACATGCAAATACTAGGCGCTGCTGATTTCCTGCGTCTCGAATTCCAACGGCACTCTGCACCATCTGGACGGCTGCAGAAAGACTCGTGCCGCTTCCCGCGCGCTAGGGAAAAACGCATTTTCGGCGGCGGCTGGATTGTCGAGTAGCGGGGCGCCCTCGGCTGGCAGTGGGCGGTGCCCAACAAAGCTCTCCTTGAGCGCGTAGAGCGGCGACGTGCCAATGTCGCGAAGATAACACCAAGCGCGCCCAGCGCCAGCATCGGCAATTTTCTATGCGAACGTTCTTCCCGGCCCGGAGCATCGGTCGTGCGCCCGTTCATTCGGTCAAATCTCTTTCCGCGGTGAACGCCACGCCCCCTTGCCCATCCTCATACCCCTCGGCCGGCCAGCCTTGCGGCAGCAATGCAACAGGCGAGAGTGGACTCGCTGCCAGCCGCCCCAATCACTATTGCAATTTGTGTGAATCATTGCAATGCGCCCCCCAGATTGAGCGTCAGCTTGCATAACCTGAACGGGGGGGGACTGAAATGAACCGGGCACCGATACTTAGTGTAAGTCTGCTGGCGTTGGCAGCAGGCATCGTTTCTTCAGCTTCGGCATTGGCGCAAACGCCGGCCAAGGGTGCTGAAACGGACAGCAGCGCGGATATCATCGTCACGGCGCAACGGCGTGAAGAGCGGCTTCGCGATGTTCCCATCTCTATCACCGCACTCGGCCAGGATGAGCTGGTCAAATCGGGCGTGACCAGCATTCTGGATATCGAACGCATCACGCCGGGCCTTAAACTGCCTATGTTCGGCGGTTTTCTACAACCTTCGATCCGCGGCATATCCTCTGCGGGGGCCGGTATGGGCGATCAGAGCAACGTGGCCCTTTATGTTGATGGCGTTTACCAGCCTTCAATGTCCGGGCAGTTGATCGATCTGCCCGATGTTGAACAGGTCCAGGTGCTCAAAGGCCCACAAGGCACGCTGTATGGCCAGAACGCGGCAGGCGGCGCCATCATTATCACGTCGATCATGCCGCAATTTGATTTCGGCGGACGGTTCAGTGCAAGCTACGGCAACCATGACAACGCCATCCTGCGTGGTTACGTAACGGGGCCAATCGGCAACAGCGAACAGGTCGCCTTTGCACTTGCCGGAAGTTACCAGAAGCGCGACGGGTTCAGGCACGATCTGGTGCGCGGTGGGCGCGATCCGGGGCTTGAATCGACATTTGTTCGCGGGCGCGTTCTGGTGGAGCCAAGTGACGCGCTTTCCTTCACGCTGGCAGGATATTACACCAAGCGCACCGATCACGGCATTTACGCGGGCCAGCCTGTGGGTCCGGGCACGCCGCTTGGCTATGCGCTGGCGGGCATGGCCGATGTGCCATTCCCCATCCCTCAGAACCCCCGGCAATTTGCGCTAAGCGTGGTCCCCCGCCAGCAGACGAAAACGCATGGGTTCAGCCTGAAAGCCGATCTGGATGCGGGTATAGGCATGATTTCGACGACAAGTGCTTACGGCAATGTCAAGGTCAGCAACGTGGCCGACGCCGATTACACGGCAGTAAACCTTGGTGAAGTTAATCCGCTGAACATCGGAAACGAGCACTTCATACAGGAAATCAATTTCGCATCAGAGCGATTTGGCCGCTTCAGTTTCTCTGCGGGCGCATTCTTCATGGCATTAAAGGAAGAATATCAGCCTAATACCTATAACGGCCACTTCATGGCCATTGGCGATCCGATCACTGTGGGGCCACCCCTGCCCCCGCCGCTGTTTTCAAGCGTCCAGTACGCCTTTAACCGCAAGCGCAGCTATGCCGGTTACATCGAAGGCAGCTACGATGTAACCGACCGGATCAACCTTTCGGTGGGCGGCCGCTATGCTTATGAGCAACAACGCACGGCTGATAACTATGGATCGGGCAGCACAGTTCTGATCCCCGATCCGCGGGGAACAGTTTCGTTTGAACGATTCACGCCGCGGGCCACGCTACGTTATGAACTGGATCCTTCGTCAAATATCTATGCAAGCTATTCGCAGGGCTTCAAATCCGGTTACGTCAACTCCGGCGATCCGTTCCCCCTGCCTGTCGAAGCCCCGGTTCAGCCAGAAAAGGTTTACGCTTACGAGATCGGGTACAAGGGCCGCCCGCTTTCCGGCGTATCCCTGAACCTTGCCGCGTTCCACTACGACTACAAGGACATCCAGGTTTACACCTACTCGCCGCCGACAGAGCTTTACCAGAACGCCGCAGCCGCGCGCATCAGAGGCATCGAGGTCGACATTTCGATCAGCGTTGCTCCGGGCCTCACGATTTCGGCAGGCGCCACCTATCTGGATGCCGAATATAAGAACTTCCCAGCCGCATCGGTCTTCGTCCCCAACGCGTTCGGTTTCGGGTATGACCGTCAATCGATTAACGCATCGGGGATCAGCCTGCCACGCGCGCCGGAACTCACCGGCAATCTGGCAATTAGTTATGAAGGCCATGTCGGCCCCGGCACGCTGGGAGCCTACGTTTCGGCGTCTTATAGCTCAGACGTGAAGTTCGACATTGGAGGCTTGGTGCTTCAGCCCGAATACGCCACGGTAAACACGGAACTTTCCTTCGCGCCAGACGGTGTTGATGGCCTTCGCTTTGTACTGTGGGGCAAGAACCTCACCGATGTCGATTATCTATCCAGCGTGCTGACCAGCCAGTTCGTGCTTGGCGGTTCTTATGCCGATCCGCGCACCTATGGCGTGAGGGTTGAATTTGAGTTCTGATAGACCGGATTGTTGACGACGGGTGAGTGGCCAAGTCGTGCGCGAGTGGGCCCCGGCAGAAGGCGCTGCTTGTGGGGCGAGTTCGCCTCTTGCACGACGGGCTGCTCACCCAAGCGCGGGCCGGCCTGGTGCCGCAATAGTATCCAGGGGTCGCGCAAGCGGGGCTGCGCTATTGTCTTAGGGACTGGAGCGAACGCGAGAACTGTGGGCAGCGTCTCCCTCATCGCATGCCCTCATCCGCAAGCAGGGCGCGATCCCCACATTGCTCCCCTCATGGACGGCACAAAGCAGCGGCGCGCTGTTGTGCCGAGGCTGGATGCAGCAATCAACAAATCAAAAGTTGGCCCGGACACACAACTGACAGCGAAGTCTACCGGTACACGCCGGCAGCCGATCAACGCGCACTTTCAGACGCCGCTGCCGAGATGATGGCTAACCTCCCCCAACGGTTTGCCGATCAAGACAACAACGCTTGGGAAAAGCATAATCAAATGGAGAGGGTGGTGCGCCCGACAGGATTCGAACCTGTGGCCCCCAGATTAGGAATCTGGTGCTCTATCCTGCTGAGCTACGGGCGCACGTAGGGTTGCATTAGCGGCAGGTAGAAAGCTTGGCAATCAGCCTATCTGTTTGCGCTAACTCAGTTAGCCTTATCTGGCGGAACAACGGGGAACGGTAGCGGGGCAACGCCGATACCTTCATCAACCAAGCTCTTAGCCTCTTCCAGCGTGGCCTGGCCGTGGATTACCTCCACCTTTCGCTCGCCATAATGCATGGCGCGCGCGTCCTCCGCGAATTTGTCACCCACCCACCGCGATGATTTGAGCGCCTCGCTTTGCATTTCCGCAAGTTTGGTCATCGCCTTGACGACTTCCGGCGGTATTGCGGCGTTGCTCATGGACTTGCCAGTGGTCGGCACTGAAGCCCTCTGGTTTCCCTTCTTGCCGACGGAGGGCGCCATCACGGCCTTCGCAACGTCGAATGAACCACACTGTGGACAGGACAGCAATCCCCGATCCTGCTGACCGGCAAAATCTTCCGAGCTACCGAACCACCCTTCGAAACGGTGCCCGCCTGTACGGCATACAAGGTCAAAAACGATCATCGAGTGGCTCTAAAACAAGATACAATCATAAGTTGGTGATTGTGCGGCGATTAACAAGGCTTGGCAATTGCTTACGTACCTGCGCAATTCGATCTTGATCGATTTCGGCAAAGCCTAGTGCGACATCATTGCCACCAAGATCAAGCGTGACTTCCCCCCATGGGTCGACGACCAGACTGTGGCCGTATGTCTCGCGTCCGTCTTGATGAAGACCTACTTGTGCGGCGGAAACAACATAGGCGCTGGCCTCAATGGCGCGAGCCCGTTGAAGGACGTGCCAGTGATCTCGTCCGGTGGGACGAGTAAACGCTGCCGGAATTGCTATTACGTCGCACGCCGCCATACCCAAGGCCTCGTACAGTGCAGGAAATCGAATGTCATAGCAGATCGAAAGGCCGAGCTTGCCCAAGGGCGTCTCCACGGTGACGACTTTGTCACCAGCAGCATAGGCACTCGATTCCCGCCAGCGCTCACCGCTTGCAAGATCGACGTCGAACATGTGGATTTTGTCATAACGCGCGGCGATCTGGCCCGTCCCGTCGATCACAAAAGAGCGGTTGGCCCAACGGCCGTCCTCTCGCGCAATCGCCAAAGAGCCCACAGCAATCCAGATACCGTGACGTGCAGCAGCATCGCGCAATAGGGCAAGGGTGTTATCATCGCTTTCGGATACGATGTGCTCGCGCGCCCTATCCCGCTTACGATCAATCAACCCGCTCATTTCCGGGGTGAACATCATCGCTGCCCCGCCGCTTTTCGCTTCGGCGACGGCATCGGCAATAGCTCTCGCATTCGCCGCAGGGTCTATCCCTGATTGCATCTGCAAAACGGCGATGCGTGGCATGGATCAGAGACCCAGGAGGGGATCGAGCTTTCCTGCCCGATCCATCGCGCTTACATCATCGAAACCGCCATAGGGTTTGCCGTCGATAAAAATTTGCGGAACTGTCATCGCATCGGGCTTGCGTGAAAGCATTTCGGCACGCTTTTCGCCCCCCATGGTCACGTCATATTCCTCAAAAGCTATGCCCTTTTTCTCGAACAGCGACTTGGCAGCTGCGCAGTAGGGACAGCCCCACTTCGTGTACATTTCAACCTTCACGTTAGCCATTGAATTATCTCCGTCGCGCAGTGCGATGCAACCTCTTGAAACGGCGGCCCGCTATCATATCTGAAACCACGTGTCATGCGCCAACAGGGCATGACACAAGCTGAAAAGGGACGCCGGACGTCCGGGTTCCGAATGATATGAAAATTGCTCGATGGAGGATTTTTGCCATGAACCGTTTTGATCTTTCCCCTTATCGCCGCTCCATGGTTGGTTTCGACCGCCTTTTTGACCTTCTGGAAAACCAGGGTCGGATAAGTAGTGGCGATAATTATCCCCCCTTCAATATCGAGAAGCGGGGCAATGATGCCTATCGCATCACGCTTGCCCTCGCCGGCTTCAAGCCCAATGAGCTTGAAATCACCGCGCATCAGAACCTTCTGATCGTGCAGGGACGAAAGTCCGACGATCCGGGCAATGCCGAATACCTGCATGTCGGCATCGCGCAGCGTGGGTTTGAACGGCGCTTTGAGCTGGCCGATTATGTGCGCGTAGAAAAAGCTGATCTGGCTGATGGCTTGCTAGTGATTGATCTCATTCGCGAAGTGCCTGAGGCGATGAAACCGCGGAAGATCGTGATTGGCGGTCAGTCCAAGCTTGAAGTCATTGAGTCGAACTGCGCTGACAGCGATGAGAGCGCCGCTGCCTGATCGATAGGCTCCATGAAAATTATGGGATGTTTGGGTGGGGGTGAGTCTTAATCGGCTCACCCCCGCGACGCATTGCATCGCCCCGCCTCCAAATGATCGTCCGGGTCGCTTTAGAACGATCACCCAGCAGACAAGCCTCTCCATTTATAGTTAACGGAGCTTATAATAAGCGCTGTCTGCCGGCAATTTATTTGAAACGCCTAATTTAAATATTCAAATGTGGAATTACTGTGTCTTCAGACCAATCGGGCTTGCATTAGCGACGCGGCGATGAATCCGGAAAATAGTGGGTGCGGATCGAAGGGCTTGCTTTTTAGTTCGGGATGGAACTGTACGCCAACGAACCAAGGGTGATCCGGTCGCTCAACGACCTCCGGCAGAAGCCCATCCGGCGACATGCCCGAAAATTCCAAGCCGACCTTTTCCAGCGCCTCGCGGTAAGCCACGTTAACTTCGTAGCGATGGCGGTGACGTTCTGAAATATCGGTAGTGCCATAGACTGCTGCAGCATGGCTATTACCGGCCAACTTGGCTTCGTATGCGCCCAAGCGCATGGTGCCGCCCAGATCGCCGCCATCTTCCCGCTTCTGCAGGCCTTCTGCGCTCATCCACTCACTGATGAGACCCACCACTGGTTCCTTGCACGGGCCGAATTCGGTGGATGACGCATCAGCAATGCCAGCAAGATTGCGAGCAGCTTCAACGCAGGCCATCTGCATACCGAAACAGATTCCCAGGAATGGCACGTTGCGTTCACGAGCGAAGCGGATCGATTCAATCTTACCTTCTGCGCCGCGCTCACCAAAAGCACCAGGCACCAGAATACCGTGCATCGGTTCCAGCAAAGCTGCGATTTCCGAATCTTCCTTTTCGAAGACTTCCGCATCGATCCAGCGAATATTGACTCGCACGCGGTTGGCCATACCGCCGTGGATCAGCGCTTCGTTCAGCGACTTGTAGGCATCAGGCAGGCCGACATACTTGCCGACAACACCGATGGTCACTTCGCCTTCGGGATTGTGATAGCGATCGACGATATCTTCCCACCGCGAAAGATCCGGCTGAGGTGCATCTAGTCCGAAGTACCGCAGCACTTCTGCATCAAGACCTTCAGCATGGTACTGCAGAGGAACCGCGTAGATGCTGGAAGCATCAAGCGCTGGGATTACCGCTTCCTTGCGAACGTTACAGAACTGCGCAATTTTGCTTCGTTCGCCATCGGGTAGCGGCTTTTCGCAGCGGCAGAGCAGAATATCGGGCTGAACACCAAGACCGGTCAGTTCCCGCACTGAGTGCTGGGTTGGCTTGGTTTTAAGCTCACCCGCAGCAGCAATGAAGGGAACGAGCGTCACGTGGACGGAGCAGGTCCGCTCGCGCCCAAGTTCGTTGCGCATCTGACGAAGCGCTTCGATGAATGGCAGGCTCTCAATATCGCCAACCGTTCCCCCGATTTCACAAAGGATGAAATCGAGTTCTTCCGGATCATCCTCCGCGAATTGCTTGATCGCATCGGTGACGTGCGGAATTACCTGCACCGTCGCACCAAGGTAATCGCCGCGGCGTTCCTTGGCGATGATATCGCGATAAATACGGCCAGACGTGATGTTGTCGGATTGCCGCGCGGAGACGCCGGTAAAGCGTTCGTAGTGGCCAAGGTCAAGGTCGGTTTCCGCCCCGTCATCCGTCACATAGACTTCGCCATGCTGGTACGGACTCATCGTCCCCGGATCTACATTAAGGTACGGGTCGAACTTGCGGATGCGAACCTTGAAGCCACGCGCCTGCAATAAGGCCGCCAGGCTTGCCGCCATAAGACCTTTGCCAAGCGACGAGACCACGCCGCCGGTGATGAATATGAACCGCGCCATGGGACTAGCGGCCTAGAGGAAATGAGGGGCGAAGGGCAAGCGCAAGCTACAGCAATCCACAATTCGCTGCCATCTATCGGGCATAGTTGAAACCACCCTTCCCGTGCAAACCATGGGAAGGTTTCGGAAATTGTCGTCTTGGTATTTTTTACTGGCCCGCGAGTGGGTCAGCCGGTTGTGCAGGAGCCGGTGCAGCATCAGGTGCAGCAGCCCCCGGAGTCGCATTACCCGCAAGAGGATCAACCGGAGCAACGGGCTGAGCAGGCACCGCACCGCGCTCAAGCGTGGTGTCGATCTCACGGTCACCCGTAACATCTACTGCCAATGCCGCCAGTACAATGCTGAGCAGCACGAAAATCCCAGCCAGAAT
The DNA here is from genome assembly GCA_045629505.1 of Novosphingobium sp. Lineage (GTDB taxonomy): Bacteria > Pseudomonadota > Alphaproteobacteria > Sphingomonadales > Sphingomonadaceae > Novosphingobium. The sequence continues at coordinate 16,505 of JAZQRJ010000003.1, read as the reverse complement.
AGCTGTTGCACGCGTCAGGAAATCTGCCGCGCCGCGCGCCGACATCAAACCACTGGGGCTGCCACCTACACCAAGGCCGCCGCCTTCCGAACGCTGCATGAGGATCACGCCTACAAGAGCAGCGGCAACCAGTGCCTGAACGATGGTTAGGAAGAAAAAGAGCGACATTGATTCGTGCCTGCCTTGGCTTTGCAACGTGGCATCGCACGGCGTAAGCCACGCGATCCCCGCCATCGTGTTGACGGCCAGATAGTAGGTCTGACCTCATCGCGCAAGCGCGCGACTTCCGAGTTTCAGGCTTTATTCGGCCTTAGAGCGTGATGCGGCGTCGACGATGCCCATGAAGCTTTCTGCCGTCAGGCTGGCCCCACCAACCAATGCGCCACCTACATCGGGCGCAGACAAAAGTTCTGCAGCGTTGTCAGGCTTGACCGAGCCGCCGTACAGAATGCGCACTTCCTTGCCAGCATCACCATAAAGTGAAACGAGCTGCTCGCGGATTGTCGCGTGCATCGCAGCGACATCTTCGACCGACGGAACGCGCCCGGTGCCAATCGCCCAAACAGGCTCATACGCCACAGAAACACGGCCAGCGAATTCAGCCGCAGCCGGCATCGAGCCTTGCACCTGCCTTGAGACGACTTCTTCCGCCTTGCCAGAGTCGCGCTCATCCTGCGTTTCGCCGACGCACACGATTACCGTAAGCCCCGCGCCCAGCGCCGCCTGGGCCTTGCGCTGAACTATCGCGTCGGTTTCGCCATGCTGTGAGCGGCGCTCACTATGGCCGACAATGGTAAAATCAGCGCCTGCATCTTTCAGCATCGGCGCAGAAATATCACCGGTAAAAGCGCCCGAATCCTCGACATGGCAATCTTGTCCGCCAAGTCCGATAGTTTGAATAACTTCCTGCATGCGGTGCAGAAGCGTGGCCGGCGGAGCCAGCGCCACCTGTACTTTCGGATAGCGCGCAGATGCGCGATCGATCGAGCGGGCCTCGGTCAACATGCCGCGAAGGCCGTTCATTTTCCAATTGCCGACTATGTAGGGCAAACTCGACATTTCAAATCCTTCAACCTGAGCGAATCCACGACGAAGACGCCCTTGCCGCGCCGCGCTGCTAGGACACGGCACGGGGATTTGTCAAAGCTGCATTGCTTCGACCCCCACGTTTAAGGCTCGGACCATTGCCGTATGACACTTTGATCCTTAAAGCCACCTCGCGCCATAAGTCGGCGCAGGCGTTATTATTTGCTCGAAGTCACGAATGCGGCGGTCACATGTTCCAGTTTATGCGCAGTTTTATGAGTTCGAAGGTCGGCGTAGGCATTGCGCTTGCGTTCCTGGCTCTCATCGCAATTTCCTTTGCCGGTGGTGACATTGCGAATACCGGTTCATTTGGCGGCAGTGCAGGTGGCAATCGGGTGGCCACGGTTGGCAAAGAACAAATTGATCTGGCCACGCTCAATCAGGCGGCGAACTCATCGCTGGAGCGCGTAAGGCAAACAAACCCCACCGTGTCTATGCAGGTTTTTCTTGCGCAGGGCGGCCTTGAGGATGTGCTCGATAATCTGATTGATCGCCTGGCGATTGCCGCGTTCGGTCGTCAAAATTCGATTGTTGCAAGCGACAGGCTGATCGACAGCGAAATCGCCCAGATCCAAGCCTTCCATGGCGCAGATGGCAAATTCAGCCAGGAGATTTTCCGTCAGGCAATCGCTCAGCGCGGCATAAGCGAAGCTACACTGCGCGACGATATCGGCCAAGGGCTGATCGCGCAGCAAGTGCTGGTTCCCGCTACTGCCGGCAGCATAATGCCGCGCAAGATGGTCACGCGCTACGCTTCGCTGTTGAACGAAACCCGGAAGGGTGAGGTTGCGGTGCTTCCCAGCGCCGTGTTCGCATCGGGAATCAAGCCGACGGATAAGGATATCGCTGCATATTATCAGGCCAACCGCGATGATTTCATCCGGCCGGAACGCCGGGTGATCCGCTATGCGACATTTGGGCCGGAAGTTTTCGCAAAGGCGGCACCGCAACCCACCGAAGCAGAAATCACGGCGCGCTATAACGCGAACAAGGCGCAATACGCTGCGAGCGAGAGCCGCGTCATTACCCAGGTGATCCTGCCGACGCAGGCCGCAGCCAAGGCGCTTGCAGACGAAGTAGCTAAAGGTGCCACTCTGGAAGCGGCTGCGAAGTCCAAGGGCCTTGCCGCCAGCCGTCTGGCAGCTCTCAGCAGACCCGATCTGACCCGCCAATTTTCCCAGGGCGTCGCCGACGCGGTATTTGCAGCAGGTGCGAACAAGATTGCTGCTCCGGCGAAGAGCGCGCTGGGCTGGCACGTCATTCGCGTGGATGAAATCGCAAACCGTCCGGCTCGCACGCTCGATCAGGTCCGCGGCGAACTGAAGCAGACTTTGGCTGCCGAAAAGCAGAGGGCCGCGGTGAGTGAAGCGCTTGAGAAGATCGAGAGCGAAATCGATGGCGGTACTGGCCTGGCTGACGTTGCCAAGCGTCTTGGTGTGGAGGTGAAATCAACTCCGTCGGTAACTGCTAATGGCCAAGTATATATGAAGTCGGGCGAACAGGTTCCCGCAATCATCGCCCCAGTTCTAAGCACCGCCTTCACTATGGGCGCTGAGGAACCGCAAATGGCGGAAGTTGAACGGGGCAAGACGTTTGCCATCTTCGACGTAACCGACATTGCCGAATCGGCTCCTGCCCCCCTCAAGGAAATCAGGGACAACGTTCGCGATGCCTATATTCGCGACAAGGCATCGGCCAAGGCAAAGGCTGCAGCCATTCAGGTTCAAAAGGCGATCGCTAGCGGGCGGACAATGCAGCAAGCTCTCGCCGCTCTGAAACTGCCGCTTCCGCCCGTGCAACCAGTGGACATGTCCCGCGCACAGCTGGCTCAGATGCAGCAGCAGATGCGGGGTGATGTGCCCCGCCCTATCGCTCTGCTGTTCAACATGGCCAAGGGCACGGTGAAGGTGCAGGAAGGTCCGGGCGACATGGCGTGGTTTGTCGTTTCATTGACGGATATTGAGCCCGGCAAGGCTGACAACGCACAGCTTGTGGAACAAGTACGGGGCGAAATGGGACGTTTGCTGGGCCGCGAATATACTGACGCGCTGGGCCGTGCGATCCGTAATGAGGTTGGCGTGAAGCGTAACGAGAATGCCATCCAGGCGGTTCGCAAGCAGCTCGCCGGCGAAAGCTGATCAATGCCGGGAAAGCACGAAACATCGCTGATCCATCGGGCTGCCGCAGATCTTTTAGCTCAGGGTAAGCCCGCTCTGATCTGGCGCCGGCTGATCGCTGATACTGAAACGCCGGTGGGGGCCGCGCTGAAGCTCTTTCAGCCGGGACGCGGAGACTTTCTTCTCGAATCGGTTGAGGGCGGCGAAGTGCGGGGGCGCTATAGCCTGATCGGGCTTGATCCCGATCTCGTGTTCCGCGCCACTGGCAAAACCTGTGAAATCAACCGGACATGGCGCGAGAATGCAGAGGCATTCGCAGCTCTGGGTGGCGATAGCCTGACAGAACTTCGGTCGCTAGTGCAGTCCTGCTACATCGACGTGCCGGATGCGCTTCCCCGCGCCCTCGCCTGTCTGGTCGGCTACTTCGGCTATGAGACGATCGGCTTGGTCGAAAACCTGCCGCGCGCGCCCGCAAGCTCACTGCAGTTGCCCGATATGCTGTTCGTGCGCCCCACGGTCATTCTCGTTTTCGACCGACTGGGCGACGAGCTGTTCTGCATTGCTCCGGTATGGCCGTCCGATCGTGATCCAGCCGCATCGATCGATCGCGCCCAGGATCGGATCGATGAGACACTGCACCGTCTTGCCCGTCCTGTCCCCGCCAATGCTCCATCGGCGGACATACCCGAACCGGAACGGCAGTCTGTTATGGACCCTGCCGATTACAAGGCCATGGCAAAGCGCGCGAAGGACTATATCGAGGCGGGCGACATCTTTCAGGTCGTGCTGGCCCAGCGGTTCACCTGCCCCTTCCCTCTGCCTCCGCTCTCGCTCTATCGCGCCTTGCGCCGCGTGAACCCTTCGCCCTTCCTTTACCTGCTTGATCTGCCCGGCTTTGCGCTGATTGGTTCCAGCCCGGAAATCCTTGTTCGTGTGCGGGATGGTGAGGTCACAATTCGTCCGATTGCCGGAACGCGCCCGCGCGGTGAAACGCCTGAAGAGGATAAGGCGAATGAAGCCAGCCTGCTTGCGGATCCCAAAGAACGCGCCGAGCACCTCATGCTGCTTGATCTAGGCCGCAATGATGTTGGTCGCGTGGCCAAGGCGAACAGCGTGCAGGTGACCGAAAGCTACACCATCGAACGTTATAGCCACGTCATGCACATCGTCTCGAACGTTGAAGGTCAACTCGATACGCGCAAGCACGATGCCATCGATGCGTTGTTCGCCGGGTTCCCGGCAGGCACCGTCAGCGGCGCTCCCAAAGTACGGGCATGCGAAATCATTGCCGAACTGGAGCCGGAAACGCGCGGAGCCTATGCCGGCGGCGTCGGTTATTTCGCGCCCGACGGATCGGTGGATAGCTGCATCGTCCTTCGCACGGCAGTCCTCAAGGATGGTGTGATGCACGTTCAGGCAGGAGCCGGGATAGTCGCCGACTCTGACCCTGATTATGAACAACGGGAGTGCGAGGCAAAGTCCGGTGCACTGTTTGCCGCTGCGCGCGAAGCGATCAGGGTGGCGAGCGAACCGGATTTCGGGCAGTAGGCGGCCATGATCCTCGTCATCGATAATTACGACAGCTTTACCTGGAACCTCGTCCATTATCTTATGGAACTGGGGGCAGAGGTTGAAGTGGTGCGCAATGATGCGCTTTCCGCCGGGCAGGCGATTTCCAGTGGTGCGCACGGGTTCCTGATATCGCCTGGCCCCTGCACGCCGAACGAGGCCGGAATCAGCCTCGATCTGGTTGGTGCCTGTGCGGATGCAAAGATGCCGCTGTTGGGCGTATGCCTTGGGCACCAGTCCATCGGCCAGTATTTTGGCGGTGTGGTGAAGCGCGGCGGGCTCATGCACGGCAAAGTCTCGCCGGTGCAGCACGATGGCACAGGTCTGTTCGCAGGCGTGCCCTCGCCATTCATGGCTACGCGTTATCACTCGCTCATCGTTGATGACATTCCCGACGACTTGCTGGTCAATGCCCGGTCAGACGACGGCCATGTCATGGGCTTTCGGCACAACAGCCTGCCTATTCACGGGGTGCAGTTTCACCCAGAGAGCATCGCCACCCAACATGGGCATGACCTGCTCGCCAATTTCATGAACATCTGCGGGATTGAGCCGCGCAAGACTGCATGAAGACACTTCCATCTATCGCAGTACCGTTGATTGAGGACGAGGCCGAGGCCGCGTTCGCCGCCATCCTTGATGGCCCAATCTCGGATGAAAGCATCTCCGATTTCTTGATCGCCCTGTCCGATCGCGGCGAAACTGCTAGCGAAATTGCCGGTGCGGCCCGCGCTATGCGCGCGCGTATGATTCCCGTGTCTGCACCCGCGAACGCTATCGATGTTTGCGGAACGGGCGGCGATGGGCACCACACGCTGAACGTGTCTACCGCTGTTTCCATCGTGGTTGCAGCCTGTGGAGTTCCAGTTGCAAAGCATGGCAACCGTGCGGCATCGTCAAAGGCTGGCGCGGCCGATACGCTGGAAGCTCTGGGTCTTGATCTTGATCGCGCCATGCAATTTGCCGAAGCAACGCTCAATGAAATCGGCATCTGCTTCCTGTTTGCCGGGCGGCACCATCCTTCGATGGGCCGGATCATGCCGATCCGCAAGGCGATTGGACGGCGAACGATTTTCAACCTGATGGGTCCCCTTGCCAATCCGGCGGGCGTCAAGCGGCAGCTAATCGGGATTGCCCGACCCGCATATGTCCCGATCTATGCCGAAGCATTGGCGAGACTGGGAAGCGATCGCTCATTCGTTATCTCCGGCGATGAAGGGTTGGACGAACTAAGCCTTGCAGGCGGAAACGAACTTGCGTTGGTGTCTCCGGACGGCGTGATGATGCAGCGCGTTCAGGCGAGCGATGCCGGCCTCCCCGCGTCGCCCATCGATGCAATTCGCGGCGGCGATCCGGGTCACAACGCAGCGGCGCTGCGCCGCCTTTTGCAGGGTGAGACAGATGCCTACCGCCATGCCGTTCTATTCAATTCCGCCGGCGCACTAATGGTCGCAGATCATGCTGTGGACTGGAGCGAAGGGGTGGCACAGGCGGCGAAAGTGATTGATGATGGTCGTGCGATGGCATTGCTTGACCGGTGGATAGAGGCTTGCCGATGAGCGCTGCAGAACACCCCGACAAGCTGGTCGAAATCTGCCAGACCAAGCGCCTGGAAGTGGGTGCGCGGCGTCTGGAGCGCTCACTGAATGCGCTGGATCAAGACGCAGATTCGCGCACACCGCCGCGCGGGTTTCTGGCTGCCATTCACGACAAGTCGCGCGATGGCTTTGCTCTGATTGCCGAGATCAAGAAGGCCTCACCATCAAAGGGACTGATCCGTCCAGATTTTCGTCCCACTGACCATGCTCGCGCGTATGAAGCGGGCGGCGCGGCTTGCCTTTCGGTGCTGACCGACGCGCCCTATTTCCAGGGGCACGAAGATTTCCTGATCGAGGCCCGGGCGGCTTGTTCATTGCCTGTGCTACGCAAGGACTTCATGGTTGATCCTTGGCAGGTGGCAGAAGCGCGCGCGATTGGTGCGGATGCTATCCTGATCATCGTCGCCGCACTGGAAGACACCGTGATGCACGAGATCGAGGCCGCAGCGATCGAACGCGGCATGGACGTGCTGGTCGAAGTTCATAACGAGGCAGAGATGGAGCGCGCAGCCCTGCTCAAGAGCCGGCTGATCGGCGTCAACAATCGTGACCTGCGCCGTTTCGTAACCGATCTTGCGGTGACTGAGCGATTGGCCTCGCTAGCCCCGGAAGGCACAACGCTCGTTTCCGAAAGCGGCATCAACAGTCACGAAGATCTGGTCCGCCTTGCCCAATGCGGCGCTCGCACCTTTTTGGTGGGAGAAAGTCTGATGCGGCAGGATGATGTAGCCTCGGCGACGCGGGACCTGCTGAACGGCTAGGACATATCAGGCGGTACTTTCGCCTCCTGATCCCACGGCCGCTCTTTAGCGGCGATCTGCCACACGGCCATGAACAGTGCCGCGATGATCGGGCCAACGATCACGCCGTTGAGTCCCATCAGTTTGAGCCCGGCTACGGTTGCGATGAGAACCACGAATTCCGGCATTTTCGTGTCGTGGCCCACAAGGATGGGGCGCAGGATATTGTCGATAAGCCCAATGACGAACAGCCCGCAGAAGACAAGGATGAGGCCTTCAGCGGTTGATCCCGTTGCCAGCAGATAAATTGCGACCGGAACCCAGACGATCCCCGTTCCGATTGCCGGAAACAGCGAGAACAGCGCCATCAGCAGGCCCCATAGGATCGGCGCTTCTATCCCCAGCATCCAGAAGATAACGCCGCCAGCAAATCCTTGTAGGGCAGCGACGACAACGGTGCCCTTCATGGTCGCGCGAACAACAACGACGAAATGGTCGATAAGCTGCTCCCGAACTTGCCGGCGCAGCGGCAGCGCAGCTTTAACCTTGTCCGCAATTACATCACCGTCACGGATGAGGAAGAATGCAAGGTAGAGCATGACGCCAAGCATGGCGAGCAACTGCAATGCCCCCTGCCCGAACCATAAAGCTCGGCCCGCAACATTTTCCAGCACGGTCGTCAGGCTGTTGCCCAATACATCGCGCATGGCATCCATATCTGTCCATCCTGCTGAAACGATCAGATCCTCTGCCCACTGCGGCAAAGCGCTGCGTGCATCCTCGACCATTTTCGAAAGATTGATGTCGCCTGATTGCAACTGGACATAAAGGCTGGCCGCTTCGTCAATCAGCGCCAGAGCCAGCAGGAATGCCGGAAGAACGACGAGCGCGAGAATCAGCAGGATACAAATCGCTGCGGGCAGATTTCTGCGTCCATTGAGGTTCTTCTGCAATCGGAGGTAAACTGGTCGGAACACGACCGCGACGATCACACCCCAGATGATGGCGGCATAAAGCGGGGCAATCAGCCAGCCGAATGTAAGCGTGATGACGACGATAAGGGCCAAAAATCCGCCATCTTCGAAGCGCCGTCCCACCATCTCATCCTGCCCACGAAAACCTTTGCCTTGACTGGCACAGTGCTTACGCGAAATCCATCGTCTGTTAGTTCTGTTTTGTCAGACAAAGCTCTGGCAAGAGGCGGTTATGAACAAATCTTTTGGGCAGGACGGTCTTAGCCACATCGATGATGAGGGCACGGCGCGCATGGTCGATATTGGAGCAAAGGCGGAGACACAGCGATTGGCGGTAGCCTCTGGCGTGATCCGCATGTCTGAAACTGCGCTTGCTGCGGTGAAGAATGGCGATGCCCCCAAGGGCGATGTGCTGGGTACGGCACGGATTGCAGGGATCATGGCGGCCAAGCGTACGGCGGATCTAATCCCTATGTGCCATCCGCTGGCTCTTGATGCCGTAACCGTGGACTTTGCCTACGAGCCGGACGGGATTCGCGTTACGGCCAGTGCCTCACTCACGGGAAAAACCGGGGTTGAGATGGAGGCGATCACGGCTGCCTCGGTTGCACTCGTCACTGTCTACGATATGGCCAAGGCGCTTGATAAAAACATGGTGATCGAGAATTTACGCCTAATCGAAAAGCGGGGTGGCAAATCCGGCCACTGGCGCGCGGGGGACACTGTTTGAGCCCCCACAATGTTCCACCTCTTCCGTTGGAGGAAGCTCAGGCCCGTCTGCTTGAGCTTGCCCCGCGCCCTTTGGTTCAGCGGGTTGCGATCGAACAGGCAATTGGTTGCTATCTGGCCGAGCCGGTCACTGCGTTGCGCACGCAGCCAGCCGCTGACCTTTCGGCAATGGATGGCTACGCGGTGGGCCCTCACGACCTTGCGGGGCCGTGGCGTGTGATTGGGGAAAGCGCGGCAGGTCATCCTTATTCCGGAGAGATCGCGCCGGGGCAGGCAGTCCGTATTGCTACAGGTGCGCTGCTACCCGCCGGTGCAGACTGCGTCATCCTCCAGGAAGACATCATTCGCGATGTAGATCGCATCTCCCTGGTGGGCGATATGCCGGCGCCTGCGTCCAAGCACATTCGCCGCAAAGGGCTGGACTTCCGACAGGGCGCACAGGTGCTTGCTGCAGGGACGAAAATTGGACCCGCGCAGGCAGCCCTTGCTATTTCGGCAGGGCATGTCGATGTCCCGGTCGCAAGGCCGCCTCGCGTAGCCGTGATCGATAGCGGGGATGAATTGGCAGCCCTGCCCGGAGAGCAGGCGGTCGATCGTATTCCCGCAAGCAACGGTGCGATGCTGCTCGCCATGGTGCGCACTATTGCATGTGATGCGCGGCGGCTTGGCCCGGTTGCAGACAATCTGGATGCGCTGGCTCGCGTTTTTGCAGAGGCGGACGATTGCGATGTAGTCGTGACCAGTGGCGGCGCATCGGTTGGCGATCATGATCTGATCCGCCCGGCACTCGAAGCACTAGGGGCAAAAGTGGATTTCTGGCGAGTGGCAATCAAGCCAGGCAAGCCCTTGCTGGTTGCCACGCGAGAGCGAGAAATTGGCAGGCAGATATTCATTGGTCTGCCGGGAAATCCCGTCTCCAGTTATGTGACCGCGTACCTTTTCCTACTCCCGCTCTTGCGGAAGATGCTGGGTGCCAAGTCGCCTTTGCCGCTGCGTTTCGGCACGCACCTTGGCGCTCCATTGAACGCCAACGGGGGGCGACGTGAATTTGTGCGCGGTTACTGGGATGGCCAGTCGGTTGTCGCGCAGGAAATCCAGGACAGCGGGGCACTTGCTGCACTTTCCGCCAGCAATGTGCTGATCGATCGGGCATCCAGAGCGCCTGCGGCAGTGCTGGGTGAAGAGGTGATGGTTTATCTGCTCCAAAATGGTGGAATCGCTTGACGGGTTTCTAATTGTTGCTTAATTGTTCTTTATCTGTTCACGGAAATGTCGGAAGGCTGGGTGACAATGCTGACACGTAAGCAACATGAACTGCTCCGCTTCATTCAGGTTCGTCTTGAGGAAACCGGTGTTTCGCCCAGTTTTGAAGAGATGAAGGAAGCCCTGGAACTGAAGTCCAAATCCGGCGTGCACCGCTTGATTTCCGCATTGGAAGAGCGCGGCTTTATTCGCCGCCTGCCCAATCGGGCTCGCGCGCTGGAGGTCCTTCGTTCTCCTGAAGATATCGGCGGCAAAGTCGTCCGCCTTGATGCGGCCAATTCCAATGAACCGCCTCGTCCCGATGTTGCAGCCGAAAAGCCTGCATCCACGAACCCCGCAAACGATGTTATCGAGCTTCCCTTGCACGGGCGGATCGCCGCTGGTGCACCAATCGAAGCGATTGAAGGGTATTCGACGCTACCTGTACCAGCAGCATTGCTCGGCGCGGGCGAGCACTATGCGCTTGAAGTTTCAGGCGACTCGATGATTGAAGCCGGCATTTTTGACGGCGATTTCGCGCTGGTACGGCGAACGGATGCAGCTCGGGATGGTGAGATCGTGGTGGCATTGGTCCGCGGCGAGGAAGCTACCTTGAAGTTCCTGCGTAAAGAGAATGGAATGGTTCGGCTCGACCCTGCCAATTCGGCTTATGAACCCCAGTTCTATCAGCCTGCGGAAGTGGTCGTGCAGGGTAAGCTTGCGGGGCTCTTGCGCCGTTACAACTGAGCATTGAGGGATGCGTCGAATAATCTTGATCAGCAGCCCCTCAGCGCTCTTGCTTCCGGCTCCATCCGTGCTGGCCTTGCGATTGTGCCACGCTGCGAACCCGCGCGGAGGTGAGATCGAATGCAAGGCCGCCCTCGCGTGCCAATAATGCACGGTCGGCCTTAAGCCATCGGGGTCGGCAGCTTTGGGGTAACCAGCGGTCGGAGATGGCGATGTCGGCCCGTTCGCAAGCTGCGGCAAGATCGCGTTCCGGCACGAAGTCCCTGCCTCGGGATATCAACAAGGACCATGTGCGACCGTTGCGTTCAATTGCGACCGAGCAGAAATCGGCATTACAGGTCGCCTCCTTCCAATCGGAGATAAGCCGCGTGGAACCATTCATGCCGCTCATCTCCATGAGGTTATCTCTGGCAAAACTGCTCTTGCCATCGCGCAGGATCAGTAGGTCGCCGTTGGTCGGATCGGTGATGCCAACGTGTCGGCCATCCCGCGAAATCAGGACGTCAGGCGGTTGCAGCATGGCCAAGCTGATCGTCCCGATTGCGGCGGGAAGCAAACCCAGCAACCGCTTGTGACCTCGCCACAATGCAAGCCACAATCCCCCCACTACGAACAGCAGGAAAAGCTCCCACTGCCCATCGCAGGCATACGGGTTACGGCTCCCGGTTTCGCGGAGACCCAATGCGCAAGGCCGAGCAGAAGCTTCAACGCCTGATCAACAAGCCACCAGCCCGGCGCGCCCAGCCCCGCGATGTCTAAAAACAGCGATCCGGCGATCAGCGGCATAACCACTACAGTTGTAAGCGGGATGGCAACTACGTTCGCAAAGGCTCCGTAAAATCCTGCCTTGTGGAAATGGTACAGGCCGATTGGCATCAGAGCGAATTCGATGACGAGCCCCGTCAGAAAGATCATCGCCAGATCGCGCGCGATCCGCTTTGCCCAGCTCTCTTCTCTCTTCGATAGAAATCGGCGGATCGGAGTGCTTTGCGATAGAGCGATAATGGCGAGCACGGCTGCGAAGCTGAACTGGAAGCTTGGCCCGATCAGGGCTTCTGGCCACAGCAGGAGCACGAGAAAGGCCACAATTGCCAACATCCGCGTGGAAAGCGCGTCGCGGCCCAGTGCCACTGCCGCTAACACCAGCAATGAACCGATGCAGGAACGCACCGTCGGCACTTCTGCGCCTGTCAGCAAAGTATAGAAAATCCCCGCGCTCGCGCCGCAAGCTGCGGCAGCCAATGGCAATCGTACCCTTAACGTCAGCCAGGGCCAAAGCGCCAGCGATCGAAGAGCCACCAAATACGCCAACGCGATCAGTGCACTAACGTGCAGGCCACTGATGGAAAGCAGATGTGCGAGGCCGGAGTCCCGCATGGCCTGATCATCTTCTGCCGCGATCGAGCCACGATCGCCGCTCGCCAACGTGGCCGCCAAAGCGCCACTCGAACCATCAAGTTTTGACCGGATGTGTCGTGACAGAGCGATCTGCAGCGTTTTCAACCCAGCTTCATCGCGTCCGTCTGTAAGGACCGTCACTGGCGCGATCACCGTTCCCGTAGCCGCCAAGCCGGAGAACCAGGCCGTCCGTGCAAAATCGTAGCCGCCGGGCAACATCGCGGGCGCGGGTGGCATAAGTCGTGCTTGCAATCGAAGAACGGTTCCTGGCGCGATCGAGTCCTGATCTAGCGCCTCGGGCAGATTAAGGCGGACTTTCGCGGCGCCTTCAACCCCAGGTAAACGCGTCGCCATCACAAGCCGCACACGGCGATGCGAGGGCTGATCCTGCCGTTCCAGCACGCGCCCATCCATCCACGCAATCATCGGCTTGGTTATGGGTGGTTGCCCCACCAGGTCCGACTTTGCCCAGATCAGCAGGCACCCAGCCCCTACCGCCAAAGGCGTAAGTGTTAGTGCCTGCCGCAGAAATACGAACTGCTCGTCGCGATCCTGCCACGCCAAAGCCATCAGAGAAGCGGAGACACAAAATGCAACGAGGCTGAGCCATTGCCATTGTCCGGAGAGGCTGAACCACGCGGCGATCCCAGCCCCAAAGGCGATGACCAGCCAGGGCATACGATCAAACCCCGCAGCGACAAGAAATCGCTCGGTCGCGGCCAAACCTCTCGACAAGTGGCTCAGGCTGCGCCAATGGCTTTGCTGCAATGCAGCGCCCTCCCTGGCGCTAAGTTCGATTGTTCGGGTTATGCGGCCAGGCTCGCAACGTGCCCGATTGGACAGGATTAAATTGGTAATGGCAAGCGACAGTGTGAACAACGGCCCGGCACCGCAAGGCCCTGTCGTCACACGATTCGCCCCCTCGCCCACGGGATTTCTTCACATCGGCGGTGCCCGCACGGCACTATTCAACTGGTTATTTGCGCGCCACCATGGCGGCAAGGCACTCCTGCGAATCGAGGATACGGATCGCGCCCGCTCCACGCAGGCAGCGGTTGATGCGATCCTTTCCGGCCTGGACTGGCTGGGACTCGATTGGGATGAAGAGCCGGTCTATCAGTCCGAGCGCGAGGCACGCCACGCAGAAGTCGCGCAGAAGCTTCTGGATAACGGCTACGCCTATCGCTGCTACGCCACGCCGGAAGAGCTTGAGCAGATGCGCGAAGCGCAGCGCGCCGCCAAGCAGCCGCTTCGCTATGACGGGCGCTGGCGAGATCGCGATCCATCTGAAGCACCCGAAGGAGCACCTTTTGTCGTTCGCCTGAAGACACCGAACGAGGGCGAGACGGTGATCGAGGATGCGGTGCAGGGCACCGTGCGCGTCAGCAACTCAGAGGTCGACGATTACGTGATCCTGCGTTCCGATGGCACGCCCACTTATATGCTCGCGGTGGTGGTTGACGATCATGACATGGGCTGCACCCACATCATCCGTGGTGACGACCATCTGAACAACGCTTTCCGCCAGCTGCCGATCATTCGTGCGATGAACGCGATCGAAGGCGGTTGGGCCGACCCGATCTATGCTCACATTCCGCTGATTCATGGTGCAGACGGCGCCAAGCTTTCAAAGCGGCACGGTGCGCTGGGGGTGGAAGCCTATCGCGATGAAATGGGTATCCTGCCGGAAGCGCTGTCGAACTACCTTCTGCGACTTGGCTGGGGCTATGGCGATGAAGAAGTGATATCGCGTGAGAAGGCGATATCACTGTTCGACATTTCCGGTGTCGGCAAATCGCCTTCACGCTTTGATCTGGCAAAGCTTCAGAACCTGAATGGTATCTATCTGCGCGAGGCTGACGACGCCCGCCTTGCGGCGCTTGTTGCCGAACGGATGGAAGGCACGCCTGATGAGTCAGTGCTGGCAACTGCCATGCCAGTGCTCAAAGTGCGGGCAAAAGATCTGAATGAACTTGCTGCAGGGGCTGCCTTTCTTTTTGCACAACGTCCGCTGGCCCTGACAGAGAAAGCTGCAAAGCTGCTCGATGATGAAGGCCGTGAGCGCCTTTCGGCGATTCACGCCCGCCTCGCAGCTGAAACGGACTGGACAAGCGATGGGCTCGAAGCCAGTCTCAAAGCCATGGCAGACCAGCTCGGGCTGGGCCTTGGCAAGCTTGCACAACCGTTGCGAGCTGCCCTGACGGGTCAAACGACTTCGCCGGGAATATTCGATGTTTTGGTCCTGCTCGGACGGGAAGAGAGCCTGGCGCGTATCGACGACCAGGCCAAAAATTCCGCCGGGTCGAAAATCTAGGAGAACCAACGGTGGGTGAACAAGCAACAATCAACGCAGGCGGGAAAGACGTAGAATGCCAGGTCCTGAAGGGCAGTATTGGCCCTGATGTGATCGACATTCGCAAGCTCTATGGTCAAACGGGCATGTTCACGTTTGACCCGGGCTTTACGTCGACGGCAAGCTGCGAAAGCGCCCTTACCTATATCGATGGCGACGAAGGCGTCTTGCTGCACCGTGGCTATCCGATCGGCCAGCTGGCTGAGCATTCCTCTTTCACCGAGGTTTGCTACTTGCTGCTGAACGGCGAATTGCCCAGCCAGGACGAGCTAGAGACGTTCAACACAACGATCAGCCGCCACACGATGGTTCATGAGCAACTGGCCACGTTTTATCGTGGTTTCCGTCGCGATGCTCACCCGATGGCAATCATGTGCGGTGTGGTTGGTGCGCTCTCTGCTTTCTATCACGATTCAACCGACATTTCCGATCCTGAGCACCGCCGGATCAGCTCGCACCGGCTGATTGCCAAGATGCCGACCATAGCAGCGATGGCGTACAAGTATTCGATCGGGCAGCCATTCCTCTATCCCGACAATTCGTTGAGCTACACTGGCAACTTCCTGCGGATGACCTTTGGCGTCCCCGCTGAAGAATATGAAGTGATCCCGGCTGTTGAGCGGGCGATGGACCGCATCTTCATCCTTCACGCTGACCATGAACAGAACGCATCGACATCAACCGTGCGTCTTGCCGGTTCGTCAGGCGCCAATCCGTTCGCTTGCATTGCGGCCGGCATCGCCTGCCTGTGGGGACCGGCGCACGGCGGCGCGAACGAAGCTGCTCTGAACATGCTGCGCGAAATCGGCACGCCCGACAAGATCCCGCACTATATCGAGCGCGCCAAGGACAAGAACGATCCGTTCCGCCTGATGGGCTTCGGACACCGCGTTTATAAGAACTACGATCCGCGCGCGACAGTCATGCAGTCGACCGTACGTGAAGTGTTTGAGGCGATGAACGTTCAGGATCCTCTGTTCGAAACGGCGCTGCGGCTTGAGGAAATTGCGCTCAACGATCCCTACTTCGTTGAAAAGAAGCTGTTCCCCAACGTCGACTTCTACTCAGGCATCATACTGTCGGCGATTGGCTTCCCGACGACGATGTTCACTGTGCTCTTCGCCCTCGCCCGCACCGTGGGCTGGGTCGCACAGTGGAACGAAATGATTTCCGATCCCGGCCAGAAGATCGGTCGTCCGCGCCAGCTCTACACGGGCCCAACGCACCGCGATTACGTGCCGCTCGACAAGCGCTAAGCCGACTTAAACGAAAGGGCGGTGGCACCTCATACGGTGCTGCCGCCTTTTTGTTTGTGCAAAGCTGGTAATTTAAACGCTACCCGGAATGCCGGGCATTCACCGTGCTGAAGTCTCGCCTTGGTCCCCAGGCAGATCGAGAATGAAACGAGCACCCTGACCGACAACGCTTTGCACGCGAAGCTCACCGCCCATGGCACGAGCTAGCCGCCGCGATATGTACAGTCCAAGGCCTGATCCCCCGTCATCGCTGCGACCAAGCCGCTCGAACTTCTCAAACACCACTGCGGCTTGTTCCATGGATAACCCCGGCCCCTGATCCGCCACCGTGATATGCGCGACATCGCCTTCACGGCCTAGTTCGATACTGATCTTTGTATTCTCGGGCGAATAGCGGATTGCGTTGCCGATAAGGTTCATCAAAATCTGCAAGACCCGCCGGAACTCGGCTATCGCTATAAGGGTCTCGCTCACGTCTGGAGCTTCAATTACGATGGCTTTCTCGTTCGCGCGCACGCCAAGGATGCCAGCCGCCTGCCGCGCAACTGTGGCCAGATCGATCCGGTCCGGCGCAGTGGTGAAGTCCTCAGCCTCGACCACTTCCAGATCAGCAAGATCGTCCAACAGGCCAAGCAAAAGCTGCCCCGCATTCGCAATGTCGGAGGCATAAGCCGCGTATTCGTCGGCCAGCGGTCC
>JAZQRJ010000002.1:0-18065 GCA_045629505.1 Novosphingobium sp. | reverse complement strand
TGTTCCCGCCAACTGGCAACGATACTTTCCGCATGGGCGCAAGCATCTTCATCGAAAACCTGCCAAATCCACATGGGCGAAAATTGCGCTTCATTGGCATGGCGCCGGATCGCTTCCCGATCCTCGTCACTCAACGCCTCGAACTGCTCCAACCACGCGGAGTAGGCGTTCGAAGAGCCGATCGGTTTCAGACCAAGACTACGTCCCTGGGACAAATAGTGGGCAAACGCCGCCTCCTCCTGCTCAAGGTGATTGGCGTAGAAGATACGATAGAGCGTACTGGAAAAGTCCGGGCCAGGATCGCGGCCTTCGTGCATCCCAATCTGGGAAAAGTGTGCAAGCAGGTCCGGGACGGCCGCCAGATCGGGATACCTGGCGCGGTACCACTCGAGATCGAAAAGTCCCGATGCCAGCACTTCAGCGGACATCCGGCGAGCTGAAGCTATCGCATTCTGCGTAAGCACTTTGGGTTTTACCGTCTGGGCGTGAACTGCTCCAGGATAAAGTTTACCAGTATGATCGGCGAGTTCCTGCATGGCTACGGCATTGCCATCCAGTTCGAAGCTGCGCTGATAGGCTCGCAACGATCCTTCTACATCCCCCCGCAGCCGCAGAAGATGACCTAAGTTGAGGTGAAGGTCCGCATCGTTGGGATCGATTGTCAGCGCTGTTTGATACGCGCTGTCCGAGGCGGCAAAATCACCCGCTTCCTTATGCATGTGCCCAAGCTGCACCCAGATGGCGAAGTCGTTGGGATGTTTCGACAAATGTCGCTCATAGAATTTGGCCGCAACAGCCCAGCGCCGCTCATCCCGCAAACGATCCGCTTCGGCTCGCGCTGCCGATGATCGGGGTTCTTTGGGACCGAGGAAAAGGTTGGCAAATACGGAGCCAACCAGTTTCCTTGAAAACTCTACGAGCAAACGATCCTCCAAAGGGCAAAGTACCGGTCCAATCCCGATGCTGCCCGGGCGGGATCGTTCGGTACTGATCGCACCAGGCTAATCGCGCTGGCAACAGACCTACTGATTGTGTTCTTTGACACCGACCCAAAGCAACCACCCGATGGCATAGGCAAAGAGCAGCGAGATGAAGACAATCAACGATATCTTGCCTCGTTCGGGAAACTCCGACTTCACCGGACGATTGGCATCAACAACGCGTATCAGGTAAAGCTGCTGCCTGCGCGCTTCGGCCTTCGCCTGCTCGTATTGCGCGGCGGCCGCAGCGTAAACCTTGGTCGCCTGCTCACGCTGGACTGTCAAAGCCTCAAACCCGCCAAGGCTCGTGGCGATGGAATTGTCTTGGCCAGCGATCTTGCTGGTTTCTGCAGCCACCTGCCGCTGAAGCGACTGTATCTGAAGCTCCAATGCGCGATACTGCGGGCTGGCCGGACTGATGACGCCGGCCATGGCTTGTAGCCTGGACCGCGCCTCAATCATGCTGCCCGTCAACTGTGTCACCAGCCCCATCTGCGCCTGGCCCGTGCCTGCCGGATTGATATCTTCCTGCGTTCGCCGATATTTGGTCATCTCCGCCTGGGTGCTGACCAATTTCTTCTCAGCTTCCGCCAGATCTCTTCGGCTTGATCTAACCTGGTCATTAAATGTGCGAGCGTTGATCGCATTGATCCGTTCCTCACCCATCAACAGAAGCTTTTGTGCGATTTGATGCGCATCTTCCGGGGTGAAAGCACGGACTCGCAGGTGGGTAATCCCGGACTCGGTATCCTGCGCAATACTTACCTGACGGCGATAAAACTTGAGCACCCGCTCAGGCTCAGGGTTATCCATCCACAACCGGCTGAGCCAGTCGACATCCTTTCGTTGGAAGCGAGCGACAAGGTCGTCCTCATTCTTGAGCTTCATGACGGCATCATGGGAAGACAAATATTCGCCCACCAGATAGGCTTCTGCCGTCGTGGCCGAGCTACCAAAGCTGAAACCGAGCAACTGCCCCATATCTGAGCCTCCCGCAGAACCTTCGGCGCGCTTGACGACAAAGTCCGCGCTTGATTCATACTGATCCGAGGCGATCAGAAAATAGTAGGTGGTGACAAGCAGGCTCGGCACAATCACGAGAGCGATGAAAAAACGAAAGTGCCATGCCATTTGCTTAAGTCGCAGACCCAAGCCTGCCAAACCCGTCAGCTTCTCTGCGGAAAGTTCCGGCCTGACTATGCCGTGCACATCAATTCCTTTCCGCAATCAGCCGCGGAGCGTTCTCAATTGACATGGATTTTTTTCCTGACCCGTCGAATTGCTATCAACCCCCAATATGTTAGCCCCGCGCATACTGCAACAGCGTAACCCAGGTGGATAAAGTCCGGTGGAGATGCGACAAATTGACCGTACCGGGCCGTTTCAAACATGATCATCATCGGATTCCATGCCATTGCGTCATACGACCACCTTGGAAGGAAGCTCATCGTCACAAAAGCTCCAGATAGCGGAACCGCAAAGTAAGAGCTTGGATGAACTAGCCGACTAAGCACATGATTATCATAAGTATATGATGCGACAATCAAGGATAGCGCAAAAGACCACCACGCAATCAACGCAATTGCTGCGAAGAGATAAAGCGGACGCGCCGGGAAGGTCGATACGCCCAGCATGATGCCCGCAGTTTGCAAGACCAAGAGCGCAGACATGCAGGCCAGCGTTTCAACTATGGCTTTCGATAGCATGATGTCCATTGGCGTGATCATGCCATGATACAACATCCCCTCTGAGGAATGGATGGCCGTTTCCGCGCGATTGTAGGTGTTCCGAAAGATGATAAACAGGGTGTACCCTGTCAGCGTGAACGTGAACGGGCTGATCCCCGGCGCGTGCCGACCGTAACGCGTCATAGTGTGCAGGACAGTAATCACTGTGGCGAACAGCATCGGCTCAACGATGACCCACAGGAAGCCAATGTTGTTCCGGCCGAAACGTGATTGCAGCTCGCGCAGGATAAGCGCGCGCTGCACGGCACCTTGCCTCGAAAGACCGTCAAGCAATGTGTTGATCCGGTCAATCGCCCCCATGCTGCTCATCTTCGAAATCTCCTGACCGCCCACTTACAAACGCCTGAGCACGAGCACAATCGCAGTGCGACCAGCATCGTCACGGACGAGTTCTGCAGTGGATCCGAAAGCGATGGGCGCGGTCGAAAAGCCAGCACCAATCAACCGCATAAGCCATTGCCCGATCTCATTGCGTGTCAATTCCTTGCTTGCGCTGGCCATTGAGCTGCTCGGCGTCACGCTATCGGGCACATAACGAAAGCAAATCACACAAAGGCCGCCGATCATCAACCGCGACAAGAGCGACACAAGCACGCGATACCGCTCTCCCGCACTTTCGATTGCCGCGAAATCGAGCCACGAGATCAGAAAATCCACATGCCCGTTTTGCCGCAACTCCTCGAAATCGTCGCCGATGCTCCAGTCGCTTTGCCGCAAAACCATGCCGCGTTCTGCGCAAAACGCCGAAACAAAGGGATTGGAGCCTCCGATCATCAGGCCGTGCACGGCCTGATGCGAGGCCCCGTACGCGATCAAAGCCTGTCGGCAGGCGATTTCGCTCCATTTCTGCAAGGCGTCAGAGCCTGTCAGACCACGCCCACCTTCCGCGAGAAATTTGCGGGAGCGCAATTGTGGCAATGTGCAGTCCTGGATTACGGGAACATCCAGCGTGGCTGGACCGGCGTGAACCAGAGCGCTGGACTGCGATGCGGAAGCACCAATGGCAAGGCTCGCCAATACCGAAGAAGCTACGTCTTCCTCCAGAGGGTCGTTGCCCTTCTGATCGTCATCGAGCTCTTCGATAACGATCTTGAGATCATTGACGGCCAGATCCGAGGGCTCGCTGAAGAACCCATAGCATGCGTATAGGACATCGCGGTACGCCCGAAAGCGAACATCAAACGTGACATCCTCGTTTTGGTGACGATCGATTTCCAGCTGTCCGCCAGCCACCAGCAAAACCTCGCTGGTGCCATCAACGCGAAAGCCATGGATACGAACCGTGAGCAATCCCATCGTCGATCTTGCTCCCGAGAGCGTGATGCGAAACAGTGCCGGTCCGGTGCCGACAGGATGGTAGGTTGTGTGAAAACAATACCGGGGATCTGGCGAGGCAGATGTACCCCCCAACCCGGTCAATGCACTGGCATGCTCGCGAAAATATTCGAAGGGATCGACCTCGCGCGACGATTGATCAGGCATCGCAGCCCATTTCCCTTCGAAACATATATGCGTCAGTCATCCGCAACCGAACATCAGCAAATTGGTCGACCTTCTCAAAGCGAAAGAACATGAGCAGATTCATTCACATCACACATACCGTTGGCTATACAAAGTGCAACGGCTATGCAGGTCGGCAATGCAACCCTATGAAACGGCCCGATGATTGAATTGCGAAATGTCTGCAAGACGTATGAGACGCGAGGGCTCACGCGCCGCGTTTTCCACGATCTGAATCTACGTATCGATCGCGGCGATGCACTTGGGATCTGTGGCGCCAACGGAGCGGGGAAGTCGACGCTGATACGATTGCTTGCCGGAGTGGAACAGCCCACGTCGGGAAAAGTCACTCGCCAAATGAGCACCTCCTGGCCGATCGGTTACGGTAGCTGCTTTGATTCGAATATGACCGGCGCAGACAATGCACGCTTCATCGCCCGGATCTATGGCCAGGACGAGAAAGACGTTCTCGCTTATGTCGAGGATTTTGCCCAGTTAGGTGTCTATATAAATCAGCCGCTCAGCACTTATTCATCAGGCATGTTGTCTCGCCTGACCTTCGGGGTTTCGCTCGCTATCCAGTTCGACTGCTACCTTGTGGACGAAGTGACGGCGGCGGGGGACATTCGGTTTCGCCAGCGATGCGAGGCAGAATTGCTGGCTCGGCGGGACAACGGCACCCTGATCATGGTTTCGCACGACAATTATACGTTGCAGCAATACTGCACACGCGGCGCCGTCCTATACGGGGGCGTCCTGGTGTTTTTTGACACTGTTGCGGAGGCCTGCGAAGTTCACCACGGATTGCAGATGCGTGGTTCCTGATCCGCCACCCATGAACAGGTGCACGGGCTTCAGTCTAGGCTGAATATCAGGATTAAAAGGGGGAATTGGAATGCGCGTATTGGTTACGGGCGGAGCAGGCTTCATTGGCTCGGCCGTCTGCCGCCATTTGGTTCATGATCTTGGCCACGAAGTGGTCAATGTCGATGCACTGACATATGCGGCCAGCCTGTCATCGCTGGATCCAATCGCAGCGTCGCCCCTTTACGCCTTCGAAAAAGCGGATGTGTGTGATCGAGCCGCGATCGACGCGATTTTCCAGAAGCATCAGCCCGATATGGTCATGCATTTGGCTGCAGAAAGCCATGTCGACCGCTCAATCACCGGCGCCACAATCTTCCTTGAAACCAACATTATGGGCACAGCCGCGATGCTGGAGGCGCTTCGGGCATATCGCGATACGCTCCCGGCCAACCGTGCCGACAGCCTGCGCATGCTGCATATTTCAACGGACGAAGTCTATGGCTCGCTGGGCGAGACGGGCCTGTTCACGGAAGAAACACCTTATGACCCGTCTTCGCCGTATTCAGCCTCGAAAGCTGCATCAGACCATCTGGTGCGCGCGTGGGTCCGCACCTATGGACTGCCCTGTGTGATCTCGAACTGTTCGAACAACTATGGCCCCTATCACTTCCCCGAAAAACTGATCCCGCTCGTCATCCTCAATGCTCTCGAAGGCAATGCCCTGCCGGTCTATGGTGACGGATCGAATATTCGTGATTGGCTATATGTGGAGGATCACGCCCGCGCTCTGGTAATGGTGCTCGAGAAAGGCCGCTTCGCAGAGAAATACAACATCGGCGGCCGCAATGAGCGTAACAACCTGCAGGTTGTCGAACGCATCTGCGATCTAATGGACGAAATGGCCCCGAAGGCACATTCGCACCGTGAATTGATCACTTTCGTTACCGACCGCCCTGGCCACGATCACCGCTATGCGATTGATGCCACCAAAACCGAAAACGAGCTTGGTTGGTTCGCAAGGGAATCGTTCGACACCGGCATTGCCAAGACGGTGCGCTGGTATCTCGACAACCAGTCCTGGTGGCAGCCGCTGCGCAAAACCTATTCCGGTCAACGCCTGGGCACGCTGGCCACGGCTGGCTAGCAGCCGCTAGCCGACTGGCTCCTGCGCGATCGCAGCAATCATGGTACGGAGGTTCACGCGCCAATGCGGTGCTGGACCTCCCAACGCGGCGTACATTGAGGTCTTGTCGAGCACCGAATAGTGCGGTCGGCGTGCTGGTGTCGGGAAGTCGGCGGTGGCAATCGGGACAACGGGGACCGCCCGATCAAGAAGCCCGGACGCCAGCGCCTCTTCCTGGATCGCCACGGCAAAGTCATACCAGCTCGCCGCGCCGGCATCGGTATAGTGATGCGTCCCGGTGACTCCCGCTTCCGCCAGCGTCCAAAGCACTTTTGCAAGCGCGGGAGCATAAGTGGGTGTGCCGATCTGGTCAGCCACCACGCGTACTTCGGGCCGTTCCGCCATCAATCGCAGCATCGTGCGCACGAAATTGCCGCCCGCTGGAGCATAGACCCAAGCCGTACGCACGATCAGCGCGTCCTCGCCAGCTAGCTTTTCGCCTGCGAGCTTGCTGCGACCATAGGCGCCAATGGGATTGGTCGGGGCATCAGGCGCATAAGGCACGCCGCTTGTGCCATCGAAAACGAAATCGGTGGAAACGTGCACCAACCGCGCGCCGTAAGCGCTGGCCGCTTCGGCGAGATGGCCCACTGCGGTCGCGTTGACCGCGAACGCTCGATCCTCTTCGCTCTCGGCCTTATCGACGGCCGTATAGGCAGCGGCGTTAAAGATCAGGTCCGGACGCTCGGCCGCAACTGCCGCTTGAACGGCAGCAGCATCGGTGATGTCAAGCGTATCGGAGCCCTGAACGACTACCTTTGCATGCGTAGGCGCATGGGCCTGCAGACCCCGACCTAGCTGCCCCCTGCCCCCAACGATCAGTGCCTTCATGCGAAGCCTTCAATTTCTGCCAACGGTCTACCGGCGCTATCCTTTGCCGACAGCTGTGGTTCAAGCCCTTCAAGCGGCCACTCGATCCCAACGGCCGGATCATCCCATGCGAGTGAATGCTCGTTCGCCGGATCGTAAAACGCCGTACATTTATAAAGAAAGTCGGTTCCGTTCTCGAGGCTGACAAAGCCATGGGCGAAGCCGGGCGGCACCCAGAACATGCGCTTGTTTTCCGCCGACAGTTCAACACCGGCCCATTTGCCGAAAGTGGGCGAAGAACGTCGCAAATCGACGGCCACATCCCAGACCCGGCCATTCACCACACGCACCAGCTTGCCTTGGGGATTCGGCTGCTGAAAATGCAGGCCGCGAAGCACCCCACGGGCGGAGCGGCTGTGATTGTCCTGCACGAATTTCAGATCGAGGCCAAGATCGGCGAAAACATGCTCGTTCCAGCTTTCTAGAAAGAAGCCGCGATCATCGCCGAACACTTTCGGCTCCAGGATCAGCAGGTCTGCAATTCCAGTCTCAACAATGTTCATGCGATCGCCGCCTCCCCATGGAGTAAGCCCAGCAAGTATTCGCCATAACCGCCCTTGCGCAGCGGCGCGGCAAGCTTTTCCAGCTGCGCACCGTCAATGAAGCCACGCCGCCAGGCGATCTCCTCCGGACAGCAGATCTTGAGGCCCTGACGCTCTTCGGTGACACGCACGTAAAGCGCCGCGTCGATAAGTGACCCGTGTGTCCCCGTATCAAGCCAGGCATAACCACGCCCCATGATCTCGACATTAAGCTGGCCCGCATCGAGATAGAGCCGATTGAGATCAGTGATCTCAAGCTCTCCGCGAGGGCTTGGCTTGAGGTCGCGGGCCAGTCGCACGGCCTCCCCGTCATAGAAATAGAGCCCTGTCACTGCGTAGTTGGACCTGGGGTCTTCCGGCTTTTCCTCGATCGTCTCGGCCCGGCCCTTCTCGTCGAACGACACCACACCATAGGCGCGAGGGTCCTTTACATAATAGCCGAATACCGTCGCACCGTCCGTGCGAGATTGTGCATTGGAGAGAAGATCCACCAAGCCGTGGCCGTAAAAAATATTGTCGCCGAGAATGAGTGCAGAAGGGTTATCTCCCACAAAGTCTGCGCCAATCTGATATGCCTGCGCAAGACCACCGGGGTCCGGCTGAACTGCATATTCAAGCGAGATCCCCCAAGCAGACCCGTCGCCCAGCAGTTCCTTGAACTGGGGCTGGTCATGCGGCGTGGTGATGATCAGAACCTCGCGGATACCTGCCAGCATCAGCGTTGATAAGGGATAGTAAATCATCGGCTTATCGAAGATCGGCATCAACTGCTTCGAAATGACCTGGGTGAGCGGATAAAGGCGCGTTCCCGATCCGCCTGCCAGCACTATTCCTTTACGCATAAACCCTCTAGCTTCCCATTAGATCTCAATTTTTCTGGATCATAGAGCCCGACGTCAACGCGTCAAAAACAGCATCACGTCTTCGTGCGAGGACGGACTTAGCACCCACTCGCGATTGCATGGCTGTACGCCTTTCTTCAGATCCACGTAGGCTAGCGAAAAGCCAGCCGCCAATATGGCATCAAGAAATTGCGCCGGATCGGAATAGCGATAGGCGTTAAACTCCAGCAGCACGGTCTTCAGGGCACCCCCCTCCAGCAGGCCATCCATGCCCTGCCACAGGATCTGTTCCGCACCTTCGACGTCAATCTTGGCAAATTCGATCCGGGTCCAGTCCGGTCTGCTGTCCAGCCGCGCCATCGGAACGGTCACGCCGTGCTCCGGCATCTCCGCCTGTGGCGGGATGATGTAGGCGTTCTTGGGCTCATCCGGGGGGATGACCAAGATCACCTCGCCATCGGCATCAGCAAGCGCGACTTGGTGAACTTCCGTCCAGCCGGCGAAACCATTTATCGACAAGCTGTTGGAGAGCCGAGAGGCCAGCCGTCCATTCGGCTCAAATGCGTGAACTTTGCCGGCAGGCCCAACAAGTTCAGCCATCAGCACTGTGAAATAACCGACGTTCGCACCGACATCCGCCACGACCATGCCGGGCTGGATGAAAGATGCCATCACCTCTGTATTCCACATCTCCCAGTAACCATCGAGCAGGAGATGGGAGGACAAGCCCACATCGCGGGTGTCGACGAACAACTTGTATCGTCCCAGCGAGCGACACAAAGCGGTATCGTCCCCCAGGTATGCCGCGCTGCACAGGCCGCGAATGGTGCATTCGTTGAGCGCCCGCATTTCGGGCATCAAGTCATGCACATGAAGCAGGCTGTTAGGCAGCATTCGCTTGACATAGTGCCTGGTCGCGGCGGTCACCGTGCGGCGTGAAATACTGAACCTCATAGTCGCCCACATACGGCAGCAAGGTCAAAGAGCAATGAATATCGTAGAATTTACCGTCTCCAGTCAGGAGCTACCTTGCTGTTTCACCAGTCTAATTTGAGTTGGAAACCGAATTGGATATGACGATACCCGTAACGATCGGGCTTGCTATCTGATTCAATAGCGTGATGAATTTTGCAGTCAGATTGGTTGGCGATGCAGAGAAAAGGATCACATCCTTGTCCTGCACTGCGATTTGCTGGGCAAGAAAATAACCGTCCGGTTCCCGCATGTTGAGGCGATAGACCATGGGCTTGGGTTTATCTTCGTCAGCCGTCTGTTCGAAGCGGAACAAGAACACGCCAGCTGCGTCCCCGCGGCTGTCGGACGGACCGGCGGCACGAGCGATTGCCTCGGCCAGCGTGACCTCGGGCGTTTCAAACTGGGTCTGGGAAACTCTATCAGTCGCGCCAAACACCGTATAGCTGCGCGGCGTACGAATGAACTCGATCCGGTCCCCGGGGGACACGACAATATTCGCCACGTCTTCGTTCCGCAGGTCTGCCAAGCGGACGGACGCCACGCGCGGGCCGCGCATGACACGCAGTTCCACGTCTGCAACATTGCCCTGCACACCGCCTGCGATCGCCACTAGATCCAGCAACCGTTCGCGCGCGGAAGTTAGGCGATAGCGTCCCGGCCTGGTAATCACTCCCGAAAGAATGGCGTTGTTTTCCAGCGTCTCACCAATCGAGACGATAACCTGCGGGCTTTGTGATAGCCCCCTGAGCCGCCCTTCCAGAAGCTTACCCAGCGAGCTCGGCGTCTGGCCGCTTGCCGTGATCGCACCGATATACGGCAGGACGATCTTGCCGTCTTCGTCGACTAAAACCTTCATGATCTGGGCATTGGCGGCTGGGAAATTACCCCCTCCGGCATTCAGAGCACCTGCGCTGCCGAACAACGTCACGCCAACTTCGTAGATTGCCACATCCAGCGTATCACCCGGCCGGATGATGTCGCTGCGTTCAATGCTGGTCACGGCGGCCAAAATGCCGAGCCTGTCCTTCGCCATCTGCCCCGTGCCGTACACCGGGGGCAATGTCGCAGGCGTAATATCCTGCAATGCGAAATTCATTACATTCTTTTCAGGCGACCCCGCCGCTTTCACGACCTTGTTTCGCGTCGGCCCACTGGCTGGCAGGGACGTACACCCGGAAAGCATCGCCAGCGCTGCGAGCGCTGCAATGAAACTCCCCCGCCGTACTAAGCGGGATTCTAACTTTGTCGGAATTTCCATAATGCAGTGATTTCGCTGCCTAATACCCTGAACCATTTTATAGTGCCCGCCTGCGCCTGCGGGGCAAGCTCAAAGCAGAAACCTTGACCCAGCCGACGTCAGCACCAGCGTGCACAAGTACCCCGTTACCGGCAGACGCACGCAAATTCTATAGGACTTTCATTGCAGGATGCTCAGCTGGCCGCGAACACAGTTCAACAGGCGCAAAAAGCACGGACTGAGAATAATTTTGCAAGCGGCGCCGGGCCGCGTCAAAGAAACTTCATTATAAATCAAACACCCAACAACTTACGCCGCGATTCGTGGGCGGAGAAACTCAATCCCGTCGAATCACCCCTATTCGAAGGCGTTCTCGCTTGCCGAGACGCAAAAGAGGCGTGATTAGATTGTTCGTTCAATCGCATTTGCACGGACAAATGCGACTTTTTTGACACATGAAAAAAAATTTTACTCCGGCCGCGCTTTGGACAGTGATTTCCAGTCTGCTTTCTGACAGTTCCCCCATCATTCAGATTAATGATTGGGAGGCCAAATTGTCGACATTGAAGTCGAAATCCATCTTCAACCGCAGATCCGCAAGGCTCGCTGCCATTCTCGGGGCGACAGCCCTCACTGCGCCATTCGCGGCATCACCAGCTTTCGCTCAAGGTTCCGAAGCGACGCTGAATGACGACAACGCGATCATCGTTACGGCACAGCGCCGCGCCGAAGCTCTTGAAAACGTGCCGATGTCCGTGACCGCGCTTTCGCAGGAAACGATGGCGAAGGCCGGTGTTGATTCGGTACAGGCCCTTGCCAACGTGACCAGCGGCTATCAACTCGGCCGTGGCGGTTCCACACCGCAGCCCGCAATCCGCGGCGTCACCACGCTGATCAACGGTTCATACGAAAACAACGTCGCAATCTATGTGGACGGTCTTTACCAGTCGCACCCGATTGCCATCGCGATTGACCTTCCGAACATTGCCGGCGTGCAGGTTCTCAAGGGTCCGCAAGGTACGCTTTATGGCCGTAATGCCACGGGCGGCGCGATCCTGATCGACACGATCAGCCCGACTGAAAACTGGCAGGGCAAGCTGGAAGGCACCTACGCCAATTTCGATGATCGTCGCCTTGGCGGCGTCCTCAGCGGTCCGCTTGCCGAAGGCGTCGGCATCAGCGTCGCCGGTTATACGCGCCGCACCGATGGCTATCACAAGCGGATGAGCCGCACCAATCCGGGCGAGTATGATGGCCGCGCATGGCCGCTCAGCCAGGATTCGATCCGCACCAAACTGGCGTTTGAATTCAGCGACACGGTCAACTTGACAGTTGGTTACAACTACACCTTCACCGAAGACGGTCGCGGGGTGCAGTTCTCACCCATCGAAAACGTTGAGCGTTTCTACCTTGCCAACGGCGGCGCTACTCGTCCCACGAAGCTTGGCGAAACGGCTAACGATCTTTCGCCGACGGTGAACGCGCGTCAGCACGAATTCTATGGCAAGCTGTCAATCGATACCGGCATCGGTCAGATTCGCTCGGTCACCGGCTACGCCGATACCGACACCAACACGTTCTTCGATTTCGACGGATCATACATCCCCGCATTCATTGGAACGAACGAACACCGCGACAAGACCTTCCAGCAGTCGCTGGACCTTGCGGTTGATGCGATTGAAAACCTCGATCTGATCGTGGGTGGTCAATATTTCCGCATCAAGGCTAACGCCAACACGCGCGGCATCTATGGCGGTCCGTACATTGGCGACACGGCGTACGATCCCACCATTCCGCCAACGCTGGCAGGATTGGTGCTGAACAACGACAACTACTTCAACCGCGTCAAGGAAGCTTGGGCGGTATTCGCCGACGCCACCTTCAACGTGGGTGCTGTGGCCATCACTGTTGGTGGCCGCTACAGTCAGGAAACTCAGGACGTCAGGGCCATTCGTTATGGTGTTGGCGGCGCGCCGAACGGCCCGATCGTCTACAGCCCCGAAACGGGCGCAGAAAAGGGTTCGGAATACAAGAAGTTCACGCCGCGCGCCTCCATTCGCTATGAACTGGCACGCAATACGAACGTCTATGCTTCTTATTCAAAGGGCTTCCGCTCTGGTGAATGGAACGGAACCATTCCGCTGAACAACCCGGCAATCTGGGAAGACGTGAAGCAGGAAAGCATCGACGCATTCGAAGTTGGCTTCAAGCATGGCGGTTCGCGTCTGCGCTTTGATGCAGCAGCGTTCTACTATGACTACAAGAACCTGCAGGTTTCCAACGTCGTCGTGTTCGACGGCAACGTGACGCCCGTTCTCCAGAACGCCCCAAGCGCGGAAATCTATGGTGCTGAAGCAAACATTACGTTCGCAGTAACGGATAACTTCAACATCCGTGCAGGCGCAACATGGCTGCACGCTCGTTATGGTAAAGGCTTCATCTTCACCGGTCTCGGCGTGAGCGATAGCGCCACAGCTGGCGGCGGCGTTGGCCTCAACAGCAACCCCGATCCGCTTAAGACGTACTACAACGTAACGCAGACGCAGGACATTTCTGGCCTGCAGATGTCTCGTGCGCCGAACTTCGATGCCTATCTGGGTGCCGACTACACGATCCCGATGGGCGAAGGCGGCATCACGCTTGCGGGTAACCTGAAGTACACGGACGACTATGTCGTCTCCAACCCTTCGGTTTGGGGCAACGATCCCAGCGTTCCGCTCGACCGTCAGCGTGAACAGCGCTTCGTCCAGAAGGGTTATGTGCTGGCCAATGCCTCGCTAACCTACACGGATCCGACCGACCGTTACTACATCAGGGTTTGGGGCAACAACCTTACCGACAAGCGCTACAAGCTGCACTACAACGGCACGGACACCTTCGGCACTTATGCGCCGATGGCTGAACCGCGCACTTATGGTGTGACTGTGGGCATCAAGTTTGCTGCGGAAGACAGCTACGAAGCGGCTCCGTTGCCGCCTCCGCCGCCGCCCCCGCCGCCGGCTGAACCTGCTCCGCCGCCGCCGGCAGTGGTTTGCAACAAGGGTCCGTACATCGTGTTCTTCGACTGGGATAATTCGAACATCACGCCGGAAGCTGGCACCGTGCTGGACAGCGCAGTCAGCGCCTATGGCAACTGTGACAGCGTTCCAATCATGCTGGCCGGCCACTCTGATCGCTCCGGCAGCGCGCAGTACAACGTTGTTCTCTCGCAACGTCGTAACGCGTCGGTTCGTGATTACCTCACGGCTCGCGGCATCCCCGATGCGAACATCTCCAGCCAGGCTTTCGGTGAAACTCAGCCGCGCGTCGCCACTGCTGACGGTGTGCGCGAGTTGCAGAACCGCCGGGTGGAAATCACTTACGGTCCGGGCTCGGGAATGTAATTTCCGAAACTTGGGCAACCAACACGAAAGGGGCCGGTCTTCCGGCCCCTTTTTTTGTGCGTCACTAGCAACGCGTCGGCCCGCCTAGCGCTCCCCGGCCGCAGAACTTGCAAGTGCGCATTTCAAAACTGTGAGGATCGGCCTTCCCCTCGCCAACTTGAAGCCGTAGCCTCAGGTCCTGCAACAGCTGCCAGCCCGTCAGAAGGCAGGCGATTACAAATGCTGCCGTGCCGGAATGATAATCGCCCTCGCCGTGGCGGACAGCTGGGGCCGTTCAAGCGGGTGCCTGAAGCGCGGCGATGTTGAACCGTCCCCAAGAAGGCTGCATTCCTTCATCTCGCCTCGAACCCACCTCTGTTCGTCGCGGAATTGCGCATAGCTTCCACCAGGTTTTCACAAACTTAAAAAATTTGAGCAAAGACGGCTGCTTAACTAGGCAAATAGGGAATGTGATAGTCCTCCTAACCTGTGATTAGCGGGTCAATCCAAACTGATTGACTACGAATCCAAAACGTCGCTAACCTGCCTCCAGTAGAGGCGGCTGCAAGCCTAACTTCTTATCTTATGAGATTTTTCCGGGGCATCCACCAAATGAAACGAACGGTCCGCAACCGGGCATCAAACAGTATTGCAAATGCATCCACGACTTTCGGAAACATCGACAAAGTCGAAGCGGGGCGCCTTTATGGGTGGATTAAATACCACAACACAGATGAACCGGTAGCCATTGATCTTTACGTAAATAATAATCTGGTAACAAGCTGGTATGTCGCCAATGTGTTTCGCCCAGACCTTGCAGAAGCAGGAATGGGGGGTGGATATAATGGCTTTGAAATTCCCATGCATGACGTTGACCTGAGTTTTGATGAAGTTGAATTCTCAGTTCGCGCTGCGGGAGGTTCAATCGAACTTCTTAATATGACCACACAAACTAGTTTTGATGGCCGAATTGACATTCTAACGGAAGACCACTTGAGGGGATGGGCTGTAAATCCTTTTGCCCCGAGTTCGGTATTTAGCGTAGATATTTTTATCGATGGTGAGTTTTTCTGCACGCTTAGGAACGATGGACGACGGAACGACCTCAAGAGCAAAGGACTTTCGGAGGGTCTTGGCGGCTTCGATATTTCGCTCCCTCTCGGATTTTTGAATGGGGGCGAGCACACTGTTTCGCTGCGCCTGCCAAACGGACGAGAGCTTCATCGATCCATTTCCGTGGCACAGCGCCATCCGTCCATTAGCCTCACGACCAGCGCGGTTTCGCCCCGGCCCGTAAGCGTAATCGTGCCCGTGTATAATGCCGCCGATGACGTCGAAGTCTGCATAGAACGATTGAAAACCTATACTTCGTCGGATGTCCCCATCCTGTTTATCAACGATGCATCAACCGATCCCCGCATCGCTTCACTGTTGGATGTGGCTGCTCGCGAGCCCAACATGCAAGTGCTGCACAACGACACCAATTTAGGGTTTACGCGAACCATCAATCTCGGCTTGACGGAAACCGGGCGCTCAGATGTCATCATCCTGAATTCTGATGCTCGCGTCACACCGGGCTGGCTGGAAGGGATGGCTTTCGCCGCGCGCTCCGAACCTAGCATTGCTACGGTGACGGCCATGTCCGACCGCGCTGGAGCATTTTCCGCTCCGAATGCAGGCAATGACAATGTCCTGCCTGTAAATGTCGATGAGCCCACTTACGCTCGCGCTTTCCGTCGACACAGCCTGGGCCTTTATCCCAAGGTGCCGACCGGCAACGGATTTTGCATGTACATCAGCCGCGCCTGCATCGACGAGATCGGCCCGCTTGATGCCGAGGCATTTCCCCGCGGATATGGCGAGGAGAACGACTTTTGCATGCGCGCCCAGCGCGCCGGCTGGCGGCACGTGATCGACGATCGCACTTATGTGTTCCACGACAGGTCCAAAAGCTTTGGCGAGGCCAAAACCGAACTGATGAGTGCGGGCCGCAAGATCATCGATCAACGCTATCCCGAATACAAAAAGGCCATTCAGGTCTTCTCCAACGACGGAAAGATCATGCTGGCGCGCCTGCGCGCAAAACATGCGTTGGCTGCCTGCAGGAACAACACAGAGCTACCCCTGCGCATCTTGTTCGTTGTCTCAACGCAAACAGGTGGGACGCCGCAGACAAACAAGGATTTGATGACCGGCTTGTCAGATGCGGTTGATGGATGGATCCTGCGATGCGACAGCAAGATGCTGGAGTTGCGGCAGATGATCGATGGTGAGGACCGCGTCCACCGGACACACATTCTTGCTGAGCCCGTCGATCCCATCTCTCACAGATCGATGGAATACGAGGCGGTCGTCACTGCCTGGTTGCTGGAACTTGACGCCGATATCGTCCACATCCGCCACCTGGGCTGGCACAGCCTGATGTTGCCCAAAATCGCCAAGAACCTCGGCCAGAAGGTCCTGTTCTCGTTTCACGATTTCTATACACTTTGCCCAACGGTTAAGCTGCTGGACGGCGACAACGGTTTTTGCGGCGGTTCGTGCACCTCTTCCGAACGGGAATGCCGGGCCGAGCTCTGGCCCGAAGGCTCTCTGCCCCCCCTCAAGAACCAGTGGGTGCACCATTGGCGTGACCGCTTCGCCGCCGCCTTGGAGCCTTGTGACGGATTTATCACCACGTCGCACAGCGCTCATCAACGAATAGCGGCTGCGCTGCCGTCAGTCCCGGTGGATCGTTTCGCGGTAATTCCGCACGGTCGAGATTTTGATGAGTTTCAGAGACTGCGCCAGTTGCCAATGCACGGTCAGCCGATCCGAATTCTCGTGCCAGGCCACATCAACGCGGCCAAAGGTCGTAACATCATCCTGACCTTGCTTGAACACGACAAGGAAGAGCTACTTGAAATTCACATCATGGGCAAATTGTCCATGGAGGGAGCTCCAAAACCGGCTCGCCTCATTCTTCACGGTGACTATGCGCGAGACAGTTTCGCGGCGGTCGTAAGCTCGATCCAACCGCATGTTGGAGCAATCTTCTCCATCTGGGATGAGACTTATTGCCACACTCTGACCGAACTGTGGTCGGCCGGTATCCCCGCAATGGTTTTCGATTTCCCTACCGTTGCAAATCGCGTTCGCGAAAGTGGCGCTGGCTGGGTTCTGGATCACACAGATACGGAAGCGCTCTATGATGAAATTCTTCGTATCGCATTCAATGAAGCCGAGCAGCGCGAGAAGGACGAGGCGCTAGCGCGCTGGCAAGCTGGTGACGGTGCCTACAACACAATACGGCGAATGGCTGCGGACTATCTCGGCCTGTACAAGAACGTGCTCAATCGCACGGAAGGTCCAATCATGAAAACTGCGGTGGCCAGGATAAGTGTGGTGTGCCCCGCCAACGCCGACCAAGTGCGAGCAAACGGCTCAACTTTCATTCGGATCTGGGAGCGGACGCGCAACACCCTTGGGCGCGAGCCGGTCTACATACGGATGGGCCCTCAGGAGCTACTTGCAAATCTTCGCAACCGTACCATTGATGGGGCAATTTTGCAGAGAACCGCAATTCCGGCGACGATGGTAACAAGTCTGCTCGATAGCTTCCGGGAGAGCAATATTCCCTATCTTTTCGATATCGACGACGATCTTCTGAATGTTCCGCCTGACAAGGATCCGACCGGCAAATACGCCAGCTATGCCTCAAAGCTGACAGCCATCGCGGCCAACGCTGCGAGGGTCACAACTTCGACCGCGACGCTCGCAGCGCGCCTTTCGCAAATCAACCCAAATGTCACCATCCTGCCCAATCGGTTGAGCAACCGGCTCTGGCAAGGGGATCTCAATCAGCCCGAACCGGACGGCAAGATTCGTGCCCTCTATATGGGGACTAATACCCACGTAGAGGATCTGCGCATGGTACTGCCGGCGCTTGACGAAGTCGCCTTGGCCGAGCCCGAGTTCGAACTTGTTTTGATCGGAATGGGTGTCCCGGCCGAAGAGCTAGCGCAATTCGGACGAAAAAG
>JAZQRJ010000001.1:0-21983 GCA_045629505.1 Novosphingobium sp. | reverse complement strand
GCAGCACGCCGTTGCGGCAGCTTTGACAGGGGATCGGCTTGGCAGCTCAGCGCCCTTAAGACGGACTCAATGGGCGTTAACCAAAAAGCTTCAGGCAATGGCAAGCGGGGGCAGCACAAACACGGGGTCGCTGGCATAACTAGCACCGGCGTACGAGGTTAAGATGATCGAAAATCAGAAAATCCGCCCTTCGCAGGTTATCGGCCCCCTAGGGGAGCCATTGACACTGGAATCGCTGCCTCCACCAAATACGACCAGATGGGTCGTGCGCCGCAAGGCAGAAGTCGTGGCGGCTGTTAACGGTGGTCTGCTGACGATAGACGAGGTGTGCGAAAGGTATAACCTGACGCTGGAAGAATTTGCTTCGTGGCAACGCGCGGTGGACCGTTCCGGCATGCAGGGCTTACGGGTTACGCGCATCCAGCACTATCGCGATCTCTACGAGCGCCAGCAGAAATATTAGAACGGGCAAACTAATTTCGGTTTCGAATTCTTTCGCGACAGAACGATTTCATTGATGTAATCTTGTTTTGCGGGCGCAACAGCGCTCGCCAAAGGCAGGAGGATTGAATGGGATGGATCATTGCGCTGATCGTTGGCGGCGTGGCTGGCTGGCTGGCCAGTCTGGTCATGAACCGCGACGCCTCAATGGGTATCATCTGGAATATCGTTGTCGGTTGTATCGGATCGGTAGTCGGTAATCTCATTGCTAACCAGTTTGGTTGGGCCGGATCGGTCCAGCACTTCTCGATTACTGGCCTGATTATTGCATTTATCGGTGCTGTCGTACTTCTAGCGATCGTCAACGTTATTCAGCGTGGCCGAGTGCGCTGATCGGATGTGCTTTTTCAAAGATGGGCAGTGCCTGAGCACCGCCCATCTTTGACCATAGGTTAGCTATCGCCGGGGCGCAGCTTTCCGGGTCAAGCAGGTTCACGTTGCCACGCAGGTGCCGTCTGTCTATGGCGGTCCCTGAACAGTACAACGGTTAAGCTAAGTCGTTTGGAGAGACGGCGCGCTCGATTGGATGCGTGTAAACTCCAGGCTTCCGGCAAACCTGCCCGGTCGGTGAACAGAATGAACTACGACGGCAAGATCGACTCTGACCAAGAGGCTGTTGGCAGAGCCGCGGGCACGTCCGCCGAGCTGATGGAAGAAAATCGTCCCATCAGCCGTAAGATGCTGATCATTGGTTTGACAATTCTTGCGGTGCTTGTTGGGCTGTGGATCCTCGATCGGATCAATAAACCGGAAGAACTGGGCGCTGAACGACCTGCGCAAGCTCCTGTAGTAAGTGTCGTGGTTCCGGGTCGCGCCACGGTCGCTGCCGATATCTCGGCCACAGGCACCCTCGCGGCCAGACGCGAACTGCCGGTCGGATCTGTCGGCGACGGCGGACGGGTGGTTCGGGTCCTTGTCGAGCCTGGTGATTGGGTGCGCGCAGGACAGGTGCTGGCTGTGATCGATCGCGCGGTGCAGAATGAGCAGGCCGCTAGCCAGGAAGCACAAGTTTCCGTAGCGCAGGCTGATGCCCGGCTGGCGCAGGCAAATCTCGACCGTGCGCTGAAGCTGGTCGATCGCGGCTTCATTTCCAAGGCGGACGTTGATCGCTTGACGGCTACGCGGGATGCAGCGGTAGCAAGGGTTCGTGTGGCCAGAGCTCAACTTGGCGAAACGCGCGCCCGCAACGATCGGCTGAACATTGTTTCTCCTGCGGCTGGTCTGGTGCTGGAGCGCAATGTTGAACCCGGGCAAGTTGTCGGCCCCTCAAGCGAGGTTCTTTTCCGGATCGCACAGGATGGCGAAATGGAACTGCTCGCACTGTTGAGCGAGGACGATCTTGCCCGGATTTCGGTCGGCGCGCCGGCGAAGGTTACGCCGGTTGGCACACAAGAAACCTTTACAGGCCACGTTTGGCAAATTTCGCCCGTAATCGATCCCACAAAGCGGCAGGGCACTGCCCGAATTGCGCTGGCCTATAATCGCGCGCTTCGTCCTGGGGGCTTTGCCCGTGCGCAGATAGCCGCCGGCTCTCTGGTTGCCCCCAAGCTGCCCGAATCCGCGATCCTGTCGGATGATAACGGCAGCTATGTCTATATTGTGGGCAAGGATCGGAAAGTCGTGCGGCGTAATGTCAAAACCGGCCCGGTCTCGGCAGATGGCGTTACGGTGCTGGAAGGACTGAACGGTACTGAGCAGGTCGTGCTGCGTGCCGGAGCATTCCTCTCGCCCGGAGAAACCGTGCAGGTCAGACGGGTTAAGGGTACCTGAAGGCGCGTTAGATGAACTTCAAGAACATCTCCGCATGGTCGATTCGCAACCCGGTTGTTCCGATCGTTCTGTTCATCGCCCTGATGATTGCAGGCATCGTCAGCTTTATGCGGATGGATATCCAGCAGCAGCCGGATATCGAATTTCCCATGGTGATCGTGACGATCGTACAGCCCGGGGCCGCGCCCACGGAAATTGAAACGCAGATAACACAGCGGGTAGAAGCCGCGGTGCGTTCAATCAGCGGGGTCAATTCGATGAGTTCGACGGCCAGCGAAGGCACCAGCCTGACCATGGTCGAATTCGAACTGGGCGAGAATATCAATTCCGCGGTCAACGAGGTGAAGAACGCGGTCGACCAGATCCGCAGTGATCTGCCGGACGGCATTCTGGAGCCGCAAATCACCAAGGCGACGACCACTTCCCAGCCTATCGCTTACTTCGCGGTAAAATCCGATGACATGACGCTGGAACAGCTATCGTGGTTCATCGATGATACTGTGGCCAAGCGCCTGCTTTCAATCGAAGGACTGGCTGAAGTCAAACGCGGCGGCGGCGTGGATCGGGAGATTCTGGTTACGCTCGATCCGGGACGGATGCAGGCTCTGGGTGTGTCGGCTGCGCAAGTGAATACGGCGCTGCGCCAGCTCAACGTAAACGCCGCTGGCGGCAAGGCCGAAATTGCCGGATCGCGCCAATCTGTGCGCGTGCTGGGCAATGCAGAGGATGCCTTCCAGCTTTCGCAAACGGAAATTCCGTTGGGCGGAGGCCGCACCATCAAGCTCGGCGATATTGCCAAAGTCACCGATTCCTATGGCGAGATCGAATCGGTCGTCAAATTTGAGGGACGGCCGGTTGTCACCTTCTCGATAACAAGGGCCAAGGGCGCTTCGGACGTTACGGTGTATGATGCGGCCGAGGCTGAACTCCACAAGCTGGAAGCGGAAAACCCCGGCGTTCAGTTCCAGTTGATGTTTACCACGGTCCCTTATGCACGGGATCAGTACAACAGCTCCATGGAAGCGCTGGTGGAAGGCGCAATCCTTGCAGTCGTAGTGGTATTCCTGTTCCTCCGCGACTGGCGGGCCACGATCATCGCGGCGATCGCCATCCCGCTTTCGGCGGTACCCACGTTCTGGTTCATGGACCTCATGGGCTTTTCGCTCAATCTCCAGTCATTGCTGGCGCTCAGTCTTGTTGCGGGCGTGCTGGTGGACGATGCGATTGTGGAGATTGAGAATATCGTCAGACACATGCGTATGGGCAAATCGGCCTATCAGGCGGCCATTGATGCTGCTGATGAAATCGGTTTGGCCGTGGTCGCGTGCACCTTCTCAATCGTAGCGGTGTTTTTGCCCGTGGGCATTATGCCGGGTGTATCGGGAGAATTCTTCCGCGCGTTCGGTCTCACCATTGTTGTTGCTGTGCTGATGAGCCTTGCGGTTGCGCGGACGATTACCCCGATGGTCGCAGCGTACTTTCTGAAGGCCCATGGCGAAGCAGAGCACGGCGGCGGGGCGATGATGGATCGCTATCTGGCAATCCTGCACTGGTCGCTCGATGAGCGGCGTGCCCGCGCCTATCGCAAGGCCCATCGCCGGCCTGATGGTCATCTGTCCTGGTTTAACCGAATTGCCGCCCGATTGCGTGATCACCGGGTGTGGATGTTGGGAGTTGGCGCGTTCGCCCTGCTGTTGACAGGGGTTATCGGTGTTAACCTCCCGATGAATTTCATGCCCACGCAAGATAACGATTTTGTGAGCGTGCAGATTGAGATGACGCCGGGCACTACGCTCAAACAGACCGAGGAAGTGACCGACAAAGTACGTAAGCTGCTTCAGTCGGATCCTGATTCTGAATACGTATTCCAGAACGTTTCTGAAGGCGCGGGTCGCCTGATGGTGACTTTGCGCGACAACCGGCAAAAAACCAGCGACCAATTTGAAAGCAAGTTGACCCAGGCTCTTCAGGACATTCCCGATGCCCGGATCTCCTTCGTCTCGACGCAGTCTCAAGGAAGCGGTACGGGGCGCGACATCTCCGTCATGCTTTCCGGCAACGATAGCGACCTGCTAAACGAGACCGCAGCAACGCTTGTTGAGCAGATGCGCGGCGTTAAGCTCGTGTTGGCGCCCAGGATCAGCGCAGATATGCGTCGGCCCGAAATCCTGATCAAACCGCGGCAGGATCTGGCGGCCGATCTGGGCGTTTCCACGGCGGCGCTTAGTCAGGCAATTCGCATCGCGACGATTGGCGAGATTGATCAGAATGCTGCCAAATTTTCGCTTAACGACCGGCAGGTACCGATCCGCGTGCGTCTTTCGGAAGAAGATCGGCGCGATATCAGCAATATCCAGAACCTGCCGGTTCCTACGGCCGACGGCGGCTCGGTGCCGCTATCGCGCGTGGCGGATATCTCGTTCGGCTCCGGACCGACGCAGATTCAGCGTTACAATCAGGAGCGGCGCGTTTTTGTGGGTGCCGATCTTGCTCCGGGGGTAGCGAAGAGCGACGCCGACAAGGCGATCCAGAATCTGCCAGTGATGAAGAACCTGCCAACCGGGATCAGCAACAAGCCTTATGGTGTCGATGAATGGCAGCAGGAAATGCTCGACAATCTCATGATGGCGGTGCCCGCCGGGATCCTGCTGGTCTTCGCCGTGCTTGTGCTGCTCTATCACCGTATCATTTCGCCCCTGGTCAACATGGCGTCGCTGTCTCTGGCACCCCTAGGTGGGCTTATCGCGCTGGTCATTACCGGGCAGCCGCTGTCCATGCCGGTGTTTATCGGCATTCTCATGCTGCTTGGCATCGTCGGCAAAAACTCCATTCTGCTGATTGATTTTGCGATCGAGGAAATGGCCCATGGCGTCGAAAAGACAGCGGCTATCATCGATGCCGGTCACAAACGTGCTCAGCCGATCGTGATGACCACTGTGGCAATGACGGCGGGCATGATGCCTACCGCACTCGCGCTGAACGGGGACGGCGCATGGCGCGCCCCGATGGGTACGATGGTTATCGGTGGGCTTGTCCTGTCTACCTTGCTGACGCTGGTTATCGTCCCGGCGGCCTTCAGCCTGGCCGATGGCTTTGAAAAGCGGGTGGGGCCGATGTTGCGCCGTTCACTTCTCACGTTTGAGCCTGAACATGCGGATGATGACCGAAATCGGAACAATGATCGGCCAGGCCGGTTGCCAGCGGAATAGACGGAGTTTCGCGTTTGCTGTTTGGTCGCCTGCCTCAAGCGATTCCCCCTGATAAAGCGAGGCGGATGCGGATTGTCGCAACCGGGCTATTGCTGTTCATGGCGGTCTGCTTTGTGTTGTTGCGTCGCTTTGAAGGCCCCCACCCGGTCTGGGGCTTTGCCATTGCTTTCACCGAAGCGGCGATGGTGGGCGGATTGGCGGACTGGTTTGCAGTGAC
The DNA here is from genome assembly GCA_045629505.1 of Novosphingobium sp. Lineage (GTDB taxonomy): Bacteria > Pseudomonadota > Alphaproteobacteria > Sphingomonadales > Sphingomonadaceae > Novosphingobium. Next base: position 16,286 of record JAZQRJ010000001.1, on the reverse strand, counting down.
TGCGCTGTTTCGCCATCCAATGGGCATTCCGATCCCGCATACGGCGATCATCCCGTCCAACAAGGACCGGATCGCTGACACCATGGCAGATTTCCTGCGCACCAATTTCCTCACACCCCAAGTTGTTGCCCGTCGTATCGGGTCGTTCAACTTTGCAGCAGCCGCGGGCACTTTCCTGTTGGAGCCACGCGCCGCCGATGTTGGCCGGTTTCGCGAAGGGGCTGCAAACTTACTGGCAGACCTTCTCGAATCGCTGGATCCGCAGCGGCTTGGCACACAGATGAGGGCGGGTCTTTCACAGCAGTTGCAGAAGCTGGAAGTCTCACCGCTTCTAGGTCAGATGCTGCACGCGGCCATTGCCGATAAGCGCCACCTGCCGCTTCTGGATGCGCTGATCGGCAAGGCGGCCCAGGTTCTGGAGGCGAACGAGGACATGGTGCGCACCATGATTCGTGAGCGGGCCAATGCCTTGCTGCGCTGGACCGGGATCGATCAGCGTATCGCCAATTCGGTGATGGATGGGCTCTACAAGTTGCTGGCAGAAATGCTCGTGATCCCGGATCATCCGCTACGCGTGAAGATAGAGCAAGGGTTGGAAACGCTCGCGCACGATCTGGTTCATGACCCTGCTTTGCGGGCGAGGGTAGAGGGAGCAAAGAATGAGATGCTTGCCAATCCAGCCATAGCTGAATGGTGGGATGGCGTGTGGGAGCGTATTCGTCGGGCGCTGATTGCGGCGGCGCGCGATCCCGATGCCGTGCTGGCCGGGCAACTTACAGCGGGGTTGGCGGAACTGGGCGAAGCTCTGCGCAGTGATCCGCGCTTGCAGATGCAAATCAATCGGTTCGCTCGCCGTACGCTGGTTGGCACCGTGGCGCGCTATGGCGGAGAGATCGTGCAACTGGTTTCCGAAACGGTGAAGCGCTGGGATGCTCGGACCGTGACGGACAGGGTGGAAGGCGCCGTGGGCCGCGACCTGCAGTTCATCCGCATCAATGGCACAATTGTGGGGGGACTGGCGGGGACCGCCATCCACGCGGTGGATTGGTTATGGTGAGAAAGGCCGGCTCAATCTTTCAGGCACCTATGACCCAAATAACTGTGTCGACATAATAGGCATTCGTTGGCTTACCTTCTGCGTCGAGCGCCGGATCGAAACGGGCACGCTCCAGGATTTTCTTGCACGTAAGCCGATCGAAAGCTTCGTCATTTGAATAGGATCGCTGGACAAGACAGTCGGTAGGGTTGCCATTGCCATCAACTAGCAGTCTGAACGTTACCAGCGCCTGCTCTCCAGAAATGAGTGGCCGCCGTGGGTAGTCTGATGATCTCAACCAGGTGGCCGGTCTGGTGAGCGGAACGGGTTCGCGAGTCAATTGCCGCATTTTATCAGGGTCAAGGCCCCAAGTTTTGACCAGATTATCAGTACAGGCTCGCATCGCATCGAAGGGTTTGTCGAGCGGGCCAGTTTCGAAAATAATTGTCCTGCCCGTGCCCGGCGCCTTTACGCGTATTTGTGTAATTGCAGCCTCGACGGTGCGGGCATTCCCTGCGGCGTCGCCGAAAAGGTCGGACTGTGGCACGAATAGCGTCGGCACGCGCTTTGCGTTCAGGCCCATCAAGGCGCGTGGAAGTTTTTGGCCAAATTGAACACTGTTGTCGCTGTTGGTGTAAGTAAGCGTTGGCCTGTCGTCCTGAACGGTAGAGCGAAGCGCCTTGGCGGTGACTAGAAGTTGAAAAGCCTGGCCTTGGGAAAATTGTTCGAACTGGAGAACCTGGGGGTCGTCCTTGTCGCCGAATCCCCGGATCAGTGTGCAACTCGTCTTCGTCCAATCGACATGCCAAGGAGTGACGGGCTTGAAGCGAATTTCCTGGGCCGCGAGAGAGGGGGATGCAGGGATGGTCAAGCTTGCGCCTACCAGTGTCAAAAGGAGTTTGCGCAGCATTAATCGCCCCGAATCAGAAGTTTGATTAAGATCCCTTGCATGGACACCGCGCAAAAGAAAAGGCGGCCCTAAAGCCGCCTTCTCGTATTCGGTAAGTCTGTCGCCAGATCAGAGCTTGTCGGTCAGCTCTGGCACAGCCTTGAACAGATCGGCGACGAGGCCGATGTCAGCAACCTGGAAGATCGGTGCTTCTTCGTCCTTGTTGATGGCGATGATAGTCTTGGAATCCTTCATGCCAGCAAGGTGCTGAATCGCGCCGGAAATGCCGACTGCGATGTACACTTCAGGAGCGACGATTTTGCCGGTCTGGCCGACCTGATAGTCGTTGGGGACGTAGCCAGCGTCAACCGCGGCGCGCGAAGCGCCAACGCCTGCGCCGAGCTTGTCAGCCAGCGGCAGGATGTACTGTTCGAACGTTGCAGCGTCCTTAAGCGCGCGGCCACCCGATACGATGACCTTGGCGCTGGTCAGTTCCGGGCGCTCGCTCTTGGCGAGTTCCGAACCGACGAAGCTGGACAGGCCGGAATCAGCCGGACCGGATACTGCTTCGACGCTGGCAGAACCGCCTTCGGCAGCGGCCTTTTCGAAGGCAGTGCCGCGCACGGTGATAACCAGCTTGGCATCGCTCGATTCAACAGTGGCAATTGCGTTGCCAGCGTAGATCGGGCGAGTGAAGGTCTTTTCGCCTTCAACCGAGAGGATGTCCGAAATCTGCATCACGTCCAGCGAAGCGGCGACGCGCGGGGCGACGTTCTTGCCAGTAGTGGTGGCAGGAGCGACGAACGCGTCATAATCGGCCATTAGCTGGGTTATCAGCGGAGCGATGTTTTCGGCCAGAGCGTTTGCATACGCAGCGTCGTCTGCCTTCAGCACCTTGGAAACGCCGGCAATCTTCGCGGCGGCATCGGCGGCTGCGTCGCAACCTGCACCGGCGACGAGAGCGGTTACTTCACCCAGCTTTGCAGCTGCGGTGACGGCGGAAAGGGTGGCGTCCTTGACGGACGAGTTATCGTGTTCGACCCAAACGAGTGTCTTCATGATCTATGTCCTTTCGGCTCGCCTCAGGCGACGCCCATGTCCTTGAGCTTCGCGACAAGCGCGTCCACATCCGCGACCTTCACACCGGCCTGACGAACGGGCGGTTCGGTGACCGTAAGCGTCTTGAGGCGCGGCGCGATGTCCACGCCGTAGTCGGCAGGGGACTTCGTATCGAGGGGCTTCTTCTTCGCCTTCATAATGTTGGGAAGCGAAGCATAACGCGGTTCGTTGAGGCGAAGATCGGTCGTGATGATCGCGGGCAGCGAAAGCTTCACCGTTTCAAGGCCGCCATCGACTTCGCGCTTAACAGTGATCGAATCGCCTTCAAGCGTAAGCTCATTGGCGAACGTACCCTGCGGACGGTTCAGCAGTGCAGCCAGCATCTGCCCGGTCTGGTTGCTGTCATCGTCGATCGCCTGCTTGCCAAGGATGACAAGGCCGGGCTGTTCTTCGTCCGTGATCGCTTTCAGGATCTTGGCGACAGCGAGAGGTTCAACTTCGTCGTCGGTTTCGACGAGGATGGCGCGGTCAGCACCCATGGCCAGCGCGGTGCGCAGTGTTTCCTGAGCTTTTGCCGGACCTACGGAGATGGCAATGATCTCTTCAGCCTTGCCCGATTCCTTGATGCGGATCGCTTCTTCGACGGCGATTTCGTCGAAGGGGTTCATGCTCATCTTCACGTTGGCAAGATCTACGCCGGTGCCATCGGACTTCACCCGCGGCTTGACGTTGTAATCGATCACCCGCTTGACGGGGACGAGGATCTTCATGGGAACTGGTCCTCTCTTGGTATGGGCCCAATCCGCGATGGGGTGGCGGAAGGCCGGTAAACTCAAAAAAATGCCGGTACTGCGTGGCTGCCATTGCGCCACGCTTGCAAGACGTCAACCCCCGCTATCCCGCATGGAACGGAGCGTTGCTCCACAGCGGGGGTTGGCGTGCCGCTATCCGGCGGCGGTAATCAGGCTGCCTGCTTCACTTCGGCCACGATCTTCCGGGCGGCATCGCCCAGATCGTCAGCAGAGACGATGGCCAGGCCCGAACCGTTCAGGATTTCCTTGCCCTTCTCAACATTCGTGCCTTCGAGGCGAACGACGAGCGGAACCGAGAGATTCACATCCTTTGCAGCGGCAACGATGCCGTCAGCGATGATGTCGCACTTCATGATGCCACCGAAGATGTTGACGAGGATGCCTTCAACAGCCGGATCGGACAGAATGATCTTGAACGCTTCGGTCACCTTTTCCTTCGATGCGCCGCCACCGACGTCAAGGAAGTTGGCGGGGAACGCGCCGTTCAGCTTGATGATGTCCATCGTTGCCATGGCCAAGCCTGCGCCGTTGACCATGCAGCCGATGTTGCCGTCCAGCTTGATGTAGGCGAGATCGTGCTTGCTTGCTTCGACTTCAGCCGGATCTTCTTCCGTCTCGTCGCGCAGAGCTTCGACATCTGGGTGACGATAGAGCGCGTTGGAATCGAAGCTCATCTTGGTGTCGAGCACCAACAGCTTGCCATCGATGGTTTCGACCAGCGGGTTGATTTCAAGCATAGCGCAATCGAGAGCGACGAACGCTTCGTAAAGCTGCTTCGAAACCTTCTGGGCCTGCTTGTTGAGATCGCCCGTCAGCTTGAGAGCAAATGCAACCGCACGGCCGTGGTGAGGCATGAAACCCTGCGCCGGGTCGATCGTGATGGTGGTGATCTTCTCAGGAGTCGAATGAGCGACTTCTTCGATATCCATGCCGCCTTCGGTCGAAGCGATAATGGCGATGCGGCCAGTGGCGCGATCGACCAGCATGGAAAGATAGTATTCCTTGGCGATGTCGACGCCGTCGGTCACGTAAAGGCGGTTTACCTGCTTGCCCGCTTCACCCGTCTGGATGGTGACCAGCGTGTTGCCGAGCATTTCCTTGGCGTGCGATTCGACTTCTTCAAGCGACTTGGCAAGACGGACGCCGCCCTTGCCATCAGGACCGAGTTCCTTGAACTTGCCCTTGCCGCGGCCACCGGCGTGAATCTGCGCTTTGACGACGTAAAGCGGTCCGGGAAGTTTCTTTGCGCCCTCAACGGCTTCTTCCACCGTAAGTGCAGCGTGACCCGCCGGGATGCCTACGCCGAATTTTGCCAGCAATTCCTTGGCCTGATATTCGTGAATATTCATTGCAAATCACTTCCTGCCAAATCAATGAGATCGAAGCCGAGAGGTGGAAACCTATCGCTGTGCGATGCCGCATAAGCATATCGTTCGCGTCTTGAAAAGCCTGTGAAGGGCCAAATCATCTATGATGCTAGCGAATGCTCTTCGTTTTGAGCATTTTGGAGGAAAATCGCCCTTTGATTGATCGCCGTCGACTGGAAGCGATACTTCGCGAAGCGGGACGCATCGCACTTGCAGGTTGGCCCGGTGATGGCCACGCGCTGGACGTGTGGAACAAGTCGCCCGACAATCCTGTTACCGCGATCGATCTGGCCGTTGACGAGTATCTGAAAAGCGAACTTCAAAAATTGCTCCCTGCTGCCGGATGGCTCTCGGAAGAAACTACTGACGCGCCCGCGCGACTGGATGGTCAGCTGGTGTGGCTGGTCGATCCGATTGACGGTACCCGCGATTTCATTCGTGGGCGGGATGGCTGGGCGGTTTCAGTGGCGCTGGTGAGCGCTGCGCGCCCCCTGCTTGGCTATTTGTACGCGCCGGGCCGCCGGCGTGATGAAGGGGGAGAATTTTGGCATGCGCAAGCGGGGAAGGGGGCATGGCGCAATGGTGAGCGCCTTATCGCCAGCAAGCGCACGGAGCTGCGCGGAGCGCGTGTTCCGAGCCATCAATTATCAGAGGAAAATGCCGATCTGGTGGCGGTGAATCAGCCTAACAGTATAGCGTTGCGTATGGCGATGGTCGCAGCTGATGAAGCTGATTTCGTGGCGACGCTGCGATGGGGTTTTGAATGGGATATTGCAGCCGCGGGGCTTATCGCGCGCGAAGCGGGCGCTGCGGTGACCGATGCATTCGGCAATCCGCTCAATTTCAACAAACGCAATCCCAGGTCGTTCGGAGTGCTTGTAACATCGACTGCGATTCATGGCGCAGCGGTGGAGCGCCTGGCCGAAAGGGCACAGGCGCTCTCAAAGCTTGATCAGTAGCCTTGCTGGCGCGCGGCTTGCGCCTGCTCCTGCGTGATCGGCACGATCTTGATTTCCACGCGGCGGTTCAGCGCCCGGCCGCTTTCGGTATCATTGCTGGCGATCGGCATTGATTCACCATACCCGAGGCTCCGCACGCGCGGGGCGGAAACACCACGCATGGTTAGGTAATCGGCAACCGTCTTGGCGCGCCGTTCTGATAGCGCCTGGTTATACTGATCGGACCCGGTGGAGTCGGTGTGGCCGTACACGTCGATTAGACTGTTAGGATAAGTCTGAAGGCTTTGCGCAATCCGATCAAGTGTCGTGCGGAACTGCGGTTTGAGAGTTGAGCTGTCGACATCGAAGGTCACGCCATCAGGCAGATTGACAAGGATCGACTGGCCGTCGTCCGCTTCTGTAACATCGATACCCGATCCCGCCGTCTGTTCCTTCAGCTCCTTGATTTGCTGGTCCATCTGGTAGCCGACAGCGCCGCCGGCGATGCCGCCGATGCCGGCGCCGACGATCCGGCCTGTGCTGCCACCGATCAATCCGCCAAGGAGCAGGCCTGCAAGGGCACCGCCGCCCGCGCCGATAGCTGTGCGCGATACTTTCTGCTCACCCGTGTTAGGGTCGGTGACGCAGGCAGAAACAGTCACAAGCGATAGTGCTGCCAAGCTTGAAACAAATAAGCGGGATTTCTTCATTGAACTCTCTCTCTCTCTCTAGGATGAGGCAAACGCGTCAAGAGCACTAGTGAACATGAATGATCGCTGCATCGATCCTGTGTCAACGATTGACCACAGCAACGGTTCCGCGCAGGCTAGGTCTAGCGAGGGCGCAACAACAGCGAGTAGAACACTTCGTGAAATGCAAAATGTCTGCTAGCGCGGCGATACTGTGACACCTTTTCCCTGGACCGACCTGGTCATAATCGCCTGCCTGATCCTCCTGAACGGGCTATTCGCCATGTCCGAATTGGCGATCGTATCGGCCCGTGCCTCACGCCTGCGATTGGCGGCTAACAAAGGAAGCGGGTCCGCCAAGCTGGCGCTGGCCCTTGCCGCAGATCCTGGAAAATTCTTGTCGACGGTGCAGATCGGGATCACCCTGATCGGCATTCTTGCAGGTGCTTATTCGGGCGCGAGCCTGGGTGGGCCGGTGGGCGAACGGCTTGTGCTCCTGGGTGTACCGGATCGGTTTGCCGATAACGTTGGCTTCGCCGTCGTCATTATCGCCACCACGTATTTTAGCGTCGTCATCGGGGAACTTGTTCCGAAACAGCTGGCCTTGCGCGCGGCGGAAGCGATTGCGCTCATAATGGCGCGGCCGATGCATATTCTGTCACGGGTGATGGCGCCTTTCGTTTGGCTGCTGGACCGGTCATCCTCGCTCATCCTTCGCCTGCTTTCTATCGGCCGTTCGACCGACGAACGCCTGACGGCAGAAGAGCTCCACATGATCTTCGCGGAAGCGACCCACTCGGGCGTTATCGAGGAGAACGAACGGGTGATGATGACCGGCGTCATGAAGCTGGCCGAACGCCCCGTGCGTGAATTGATGACCCCGCGGACTGAGCTGGACTGGGTGGATGTTAACGCCAGTGAGGAGGAAATTCGGGAAACGATCGCGGAATCGCCGCACTCGACTTTGCCCGTTGTCGATGGGTCCCCCGACAATGTCGTAGGCATCGTTAAAGTGCGCGAGATACTGTCCGCGTTGGTGGCGGGAGAGCACATTGTACTCGCCAAGTTGACGCGGAAGGCAGAAGTCATCCCCGATCAGGTCGATGCGCTGGAAGCTCTGCGTATGCTTCAGCAGGCAGAGGTGGCGATGGCGATGGTCCATGATGAATACGGCCACTTGGAAGGGATCGTCACCCCCAGAGACCTTCTGACCGCCATTGCCGGCAATTTCGTAAGTGATCAGGATGATGGCGATTCGCCGCTGATCGTGACACGGGCCGATGGATCGATTCTGGTTTCAGGTGCAATCCCGGCCGATGCCCTCGCTGATCGTCTGGGCATCGCAATGCCTGAGCCGCGCGAATTCGCGACTGCTGCGGGCTATGTTCTAGAGGTTCTGAAGGAAGTGCCGCGGGAAGGCATAACCTTCGAGGATCAAGGGTGGACCTTTGAAGTTGTCGACATGGACGGTCTGAGGATCGACAAGCTGCTGGTCACTGCAGTCGCGCCCCGGGATGAAAGCGCGACCGATCAGTTGACGAATTGAACCCGCTTCAGCTTCCAGCGCTGGCCTGAGCGACCTGCCCGTCGCCTTCAGGAGCAGCGAGAATGTCGCGAGTTACGCGGCCTTTGGCCACCGTGTAAGTTTGAACATCGCCCACGGTTGAACGGATGCTCGGCGCGGCTGGGCCGGCACGGCTGATCGCGTCGCGTTCCACCTGGCTGCGCGCGGCCGGGCCGCCGAACAGGGCATCAAGCGTTTCGTCCTGAAGGGCGCGATCCGCCGGGCGAGGTTCTCCATCTTTGGGTGGGGTGAGCGAGAAATCAGGCGGCACCACCAGTGGGGCCTGACGCTGCACTGCAAATTCATCCGGACGATCACGGCTGAGCAGACTGCCACTGCCGCAGGCTGATAGGAGCCCCGCACCTGCAACGGCTAAAATTACAGCACTGGACTTGTTTGAAATGCGCATCGTTCAGCTCTCCGGACGGACTTCCGCTTCCTGATCGGGCTTGTCGCGCGAAAGCAGGGTGCGGGCAAGAATAATGACAACGCCGATCGAGATTGCCGCATCGGCGAGGTTGAAAATCAGGAAGGGGCGGAAATTGCCGAAGTGCAGATCGGCATAATCGACCACGAAACCGTAGTTCACCCGATCACGGATGTTCCCAAGCGCGCCACCGAGAATCAGGCTGAGCGCGAGGACATCCGCGAGAATCTTTTCGCGCATCATCCAGACGAACACGAACAGTGCGATCGCGCTGGTAAGAGCGATGAGCATCCAACGCATCTCGGTCGATCCCGCCTGCAGCATTCCCAGCGAGATGCCGTAATTGTTGGCGCGTGTGAAATCGAAGAAAGGCAGAAGTTCAACGGATTGGCCGACTTCACGCAGCCCCAGATCATAAACCACAAAGGCTTTCAACCACTGGTCTGCAGCGAAGATAACAAGCGCCACGATGAGGCCCACGATCCGGTTGTGCCCAGAAGCGGTCATGCAGCAGGTGCCCCGGTGCCGAGGCTTACCACCGAATCGCAGCGTCCGCACAGGTCGCCATCGTCCGCAACATCCGGCAGGTGCCGCCAGCAGCGTCCGCACTTGGCGTTTTCACTTCGCGTTACAGTCACCGTCTCGTCCTGACCGCGCGTCACTTTCGCAGTGATGAACAGTTCCTCCAGATCCGCGTCGGGCGCGTCGGAAGGTACAGTCACTTCTGCTTCAAGGCTGGATCGGATTGTTTTCTCGCGGCGCAGCGGCTCGATCGCTTCATTAACCCGCTCGCGCAGGGCGCGCAGGACGTTCCAGCGTGCCTGGTCTGCATCGCCTTTAGGCAGTTCGGGCCATTCCAGCAGGTGCACGCTGCCGCCTTCCGGATAGCGCGTGCCCCAGACTTCCTCTGCCGTGAACACCAGAACCGGAGCCGCATAGCGGACAAGTGCGTGGAACAGCACGTCCAGCGCCGTGCGATAGGCGCGCCGCTTCAGATCGGCAGGCGCATCGCAATAGAGGCAATCCTTGCGGATATCGAAGAAGAACGCAGACAAGTCCTCATTGCAGAACTCGGCGATTTCACGCGTGTAAGTGTTGTAATCGAAATCCGCGACCGCCTGCCGCAGCTTGCCATCAAGCTGTCCGAGCAGGGCCAGAACATAGCGCTCCAACTCTGGCATTTGCGCCGCGTCGACCCGCTCTGATTCTTCAAAGCCGTCCAACGCACCCAGCAAATAGCGGAAGGTGTTGCGGATCTTGCGATACTGATCAGCCACGCCCTTCAGGATCTCGTCCCCGATCCGGTGATCTTCCGTGTAATCGACGGAGAGCGCCCACAGGCGAATGATGTCTGCCCCGTACTGTTCCATCACCTTGTTGGGGTCGATGGTATTGCCAAGGCTCTTGGACATCTTCTTGCCCGCGGCATCCATGGTGAAGCCGTGGGTGAGTACTGCCTTGTAAGGCGCGCGACCGCGAGTGCCGCAGCTTTCCAGCAAGCTGGACTGGAACCAGCCGCGATGCTGGTCGCTGCCTTCCAGATAGAGATCGGCTGGCGGCCCCTGATAGCCATCGGGACGTAGCAGATCGGGCCACTTGCCGCTTTCCAGTACGAAAGCATGGGTCGAACCCGAATCGAACCACACGTCGAGAATATCGGTGACACGCTCGTAATCGTCAGTCGCGTATTGGCTGCCGAGGTATTCCTGTGCCCGCGCGTCTGTCCATGCGTCCACTCCGCCTTCGCGCACGGCCGCAACGATGCGGGCATTTACGGCCGGATCGTTGAGATAGTGGCCGGTCTTGCGATCGACGAACAGCGTGATCGGCACGCCCCACGCACGCTGGCGGGAAAGCACCCAGTCTGGCCGACCTTCCACCATCGATCCGATGCGGTTGCGGCCTTTGGCGGGCACGAAGCGCGTGTCGTCGATAGCGCGCAGCGCGGTTTGGCGCAGTGTTTCGCCATCGACCTGAACGCCGCGTATCTCGGCCTCATTCGCGCAAAGCGGCGCCTGCCGGTCGATCACCTTGTCCATCGGCACGAACCATTGCGGCGTGCAGCGGTAGATCACCTTGGCCTTGGAACGCCATGAGTGCGGGTAGGAGTGCTTGTAATTCGCCGAGGCGCTCAGCAAGGCACCCGCGTTGCGCAGGTCAGAGCAGATCGGGCCTTCGGGTGAGTTGAAATTGGGATTGATGACCGCACGGCGGCGCGGTTTGCCATCGTCATCGACATCATCCGCGCCCAGCCATGGCCAGTCGTCCCGATAGACGCCGTCCGCACCCACTGCGAAGACGGGTTCAATGCCGTGCTTTTTGCACAAGTCGAAGTCGTCTTCGCCGTGATCGGGAGCCATGTGGACCAGGCCAGTGCCGCTTTCGGTGGTGACGAAATCGGACCCGTCGAGCATCGGGCGCAGGCGGGTGTAGAAATCACTATCCGGGAACGTGGCCGCCATCGGGTGGCGAACCTTGGTTCCGGCGAGCTGTGAACCCGTAAAGGTTCCCAAAGCGTGTTCTGCAAGGTCGATGCCCTCGGTCAGACCTTCGGCATGCGGACCAAGTCCGGTTCGATCGAAGAAAGCCCCCAGAAGATCGATTGCCACAACAAAGCGGCGGCCGTCATCAGCGCGGAACAGGTGATAATCTACATCGGCCCCATAGGCGATCGCCTGATTGGCAGGAATCGTCCACGGCGTGGTTGTCCAGATTACCGCGTAAGCGCCGATCAGATCTGCGATAGGCGATTCCACGATCTCAAACGCCACGTCGATCTGTGTGGAGGTGATATCCTCATATTCCACCTCAGCCTCGGCCAACGCGGTCTTTTCCACCGGCGACCACATCACCGGCTTCGCGCCGCGATAGATCTGGCCGCTTTCGGCAAACTTCAACAGTTCGCCAACGATGGTCGCTTCCGCGTCGAAATCCATCGTCAGGTAGGGATTGTCCCAATCACCGTTGACGCCCAGCCTTTTCAGCTGCTCGCGCTGCGTATCGACCCAGTGGCGGGCATAGGCGCGGCATTCGGCACGAAACTCAACCGGATCGACCTGATCCTTGTCCAACTTCTTCTTGCGGTACTGTTCCTCAACCTTCCATTCGATGGGAAGGCCGTGGCAATCCCAGCCCGGAACGTAAGGCGCATCATATCCCAGCAGAGTATGCGTGCGTACCACCATGTCCTTCAGGATATGGTTCAGCGCATGGCCGATGTGCATGTCGCCGTTCGCATACGGCGGGCCATCATGCAGGATGAACTTTTCCCGCCCGGCGCGCGCTTCACGCGTCTGGCGATAGATATCTGCGTCCTGCCAGCGCTTCAGGATGGCCGGTTCCTTCTGCGGCAAGCCGGCCTTCATCGGAAAGTCGGTCTTCGGCAGGAAGACGGTGTCTCTATAGTCTGGCTTTTCGCTCATGATGTCCGGGATCAGTTCATTTGTCCGGCGCTTAGGACCTTGCGCGCTTCATCGCAATCCCGCTCCATCTGGGCGGTCAGTGCCTCAAGCGAGTCAAACCGGGCCTCAGGTCGCAGGAAATGGTGAAAGGCAACTTCGATTTCCTGTCCATACAGGTCTTCACGGAAATCGAAGAAATAGGGTTCGAGCAGCTCCTTCGGCGGTTCGAACGTGGGGCGTACGCCGATGTTGGCAGCCCCGCGCAGCAAGCGCCCGTCTGGTAAACGGCCCGTCACCGCGTAGATGCCGAAGCGGGGGCGCAGATAGGCCCCGATATCTATGTTTGCCGTGGGATAGCCGATGGTGCGGCCCACTTTGTCGCCATGCTGCACGGTGCCGCGAATGGCGAAGGGACGGGTGAGAAGCTGGCGGGCTGTTTCGCAATCGCCGGATTGCAGAGCCTCACGAATGCGGCTGGACGAAACCGGGCCGGATACATCATGCACTGCAGGCACGGCGCGCGTCTTAATACCGAAAAGCTTGCCCAGCTCACGCAGCGAAGTCGCGTTGCCGGAGCGGCCCTTGCCGAACACGAAATCTTCGCCGGTAACGACACCTGCCGCGTGGATCTTGCCGTGGATCCAGTCTTCAACCCAGCGTTCGGCCATCATCCCGGCGATTGATTCGTCAAAATGGAAAACCAGCATGGCATCGGCCCCGGCGGCGGCGAACAATTCTTCGCGCTGATCCAGAGTCGTGAGGCGGAACGGCGCTGTTTCTGGCCAGAAATAGCGAACCGGATGAGGATCAAACGTGGCGATGATCGCCGGACGACCCTCAGCCTTTGCCCAGCGGACGGCTTCCCCCACCACGGCCTGATGGCCCAAGTGGAATCCGTCAAAATTCCCCAGAGCAAGGATTGCGCCGTGCATTTCGGCCGGGATCGGTTGGCGATGGTCAAGACGAATCATGTTAGACAGCGCCTATAGGCCGCGTGTGAGTGTGACAAAAGCGAATGCGGGACGCTCGCCTTCTGGGGGGTGTTCATCGCGGTGCACTTCCTGCCATTCCGGCCCGAGCGGAGGCATATGTGTATCGCCCTCAACATCGGCGTGAACCTCGGTCAGTTCGATTCGGTGGGCATGGGGCATGAACAGCGCGCTGATCTCCGCACCGCCGATAACCGCGACATCGCCATCACCGGCCGAAGCAAGCGCTTCTTCCACCGAATATACGACTTCGGCTCCTTGCGCCTGCCACTGGGGATCGCGTGTCATCACAATGTGGCGTCGACCAGGCAGGGGAGAAGGAAAGCTTGCAAACGTCTTGCGGCCCATGATCATGGGCTTGCCCATGGTGAGAGCCTTGAATCGTTTGAGGTCGGCGGGGATATGCCACGGCAGCTTGCCATCTTTGCCGATCGTGCCGTTGGCGGCGCGCGCGTAGATCAGGAAGATATCGCGCGCCATTGCCCTGGTCACACCAGCGTCAGACGAGTGACGTGGCCCATCTTGCGTCCGGGCCTTGCCTCGCCCTTGCCATATAGATGCAGGCTGTTCACGGGGTCAGCGAGTATCTCGGCCCAGTTGTTTGCATCACCACCGATCAGATTGCGCATTTCAACCCGACTTGCTGTTAGCGTGGTATCGCCTAGCGGCAGCCCGCAGACGGCGCGGATATGGTTTTCGAACTGGCTGGTGCGTGCACCCTCAACCGTCCAGTGACCGGAATTGTGCACACGCGGGGCTATCTCGTTTAGCACCGGGCCATCGTTCGTCGCGAAGAACTCACAGGTCAGCACTCCAACATAGCCCAGCGCCTCTGTGATTCGCTGCGCCAGTTCGCGGGCCTTCGGCACCATAGCCAGCACCGATTCGGGCGCGGGCACTTGCGAGAGTGCAAGGATCCCGTGTTCATGCGTGTTATGCGGCGTATCCCAGAAACGCACCGATCCATCGGCGGCGCGGCACATGATGACTGAAAACTCCGCGAAGAAATCTACAAAGCCTTCATAGATAAGTGGCACGGCAGGCATGGTGAATGCATCGGCATCGGCCTCGCTAGCGATGCGGAACTGGCCCTTGCCGTCATAGCCATCGCGCCGGGTCTTCAGAATGCCGGGGGCGCCGATTTCACGCATGGCGGCGGCCAGATCCTCAGCCGAACCGACCGGCGCGAACGGAGCGGTGGCTCCGCCCAGATCGGCGACAAATCGCTTTTCGCTAAGTCGATCCTGCGCAACTTCCAGCGCGCGGGGTGCCGGATGCAGCGGTATCTTCTGGCCGAGGTCCAGCAGCGGAGCGACCGGAACATTCTCGAACTCGTAGGTAATTACCGCGCAACTCGCCGCAAATCGGGCAAGTGCTTCAGCATCATCATATGCTGCCTGCGTGAAGGCATGGCTTACGTCGGCGGCTACGCTGTGTGCTTCAGGGGCATAAATGTGGCAGCGATAGCCCAATTGTGCCGCGGCCGTGGCCAGCATCTTTCCGAGCTGTCCGCCGCCCACAATGCCAATTGTCTCACCGGGAGGAATCATTCCGAGTGTGGTCACCGTTTTAGGAAGGCCGTTGGGCAACGGCAGAAGTCTGCTCTGTGCGGAACGCCTTCAGTCGCTCCGCCAGTACCCCATCGGTCGTCGCCAGGATCGAAGCGGCGAGAATGCCGGCGTTGGTGGCACCTGCCTCGCCAATCGCCAGCGTGCCAACGGGGATGCCTGCGGGCATCTGCACGATCGAGAGCAGGCTGTCCTGCCCCGAAAGCGCCTTGGACTGCACAGGCACACCCAGCACCGGCAGATGGGTCATTGAAGCCACCATGCCGGGCAAATGCGCTGCGCCGCCCGCGCCCGCGATGATGACTTTGAAGCCCTCATCCGCTGCGCCCTCAGCAAAATCTACCAGCCGCTTGGGTGTGCGATGGGCAGAGACAATGCGGGCGTCATAGGCGACGCCCAGCTTGTCCAGCACTTCAGCCGCGCGCTGCATCGTCGGCCAGTCCGACTGGCTGCCCATTACGATTGCTACTGGCGGCTGACTGCTCATGCTCAACGCTCCGACAGGTAATAGCGATCCGTGGCGCTGAGATCGCTATCCAGTTCATAGATGATCGGCTGGCCGGTCGGAATCTCAAGCCCGGTGATTTCTTCGTCGGTAATGCCGGAGAGATGCTTCACCAGCGCCCGCAAACTGTTGCCGTGAGCAGAAACCAGAACGGTTGCGCCAGCCCGCAGATGCGGCACGATCGAGCCCTGATAATAGGGCAGAACGCGGGCAATCGTATCTTTCAGGCTTTCGGTCTGCGGAATAGCGATGCCTTCGTAGCGGGAGTCCTGAGAAAGATCGAAATCCGAGCCGGTGTCGAGAACCGGCGGCGGAATGTCGAAGCTGCGGCGCCAGATATGCACCTGCTCCTCACCGTGCTTGGCGGCGGTTTCCGCCTTGTTGAGCCCGGTCAGCCCCCCATAGTGGCGCTCGTTCAGGCGCCAGTCCTTGGTTTCGGGAATCCACAGCCGGCCCGCTGCGTGCAGCGCCAGATGGAGAGTGCGGATTGCGCGCGTCTGGAACGAAGTGAAGGCCATATCGGCCAGAATGCCCTTTTCGCGCATCAGCGCGCCAGCGGCGCGGGCTTCGTCTTCGCCCTTTGGCGTGAGATCTACATCCCACCAGCCGGTAAAGCGGTTTTCGAGGTTCCACTGGCTTTGGCCATGGCGGACGAGGATCAGGCGAGGCACTGTCTGGGTGCTCCTTCAGCTTGCGCGGACACTTGGAAAGGGCGTCGCCCTAGCTTTTTGGCCGCTCTTTGGAAAGGGGCGGCGCGTCTTCGGCTTGTTTTGCCCGCGCTTGCCCCTTTCTGCGGCGCAGATTCTCCCGCAGTTTTGCAGCAAGCCTATCCTCTCGGGTTTCGGGTGGACTTTGGGTCGTCATGTGATTTCCTTGCCCCGCTCTACCATCAAGCGCAAGGTCGTGCTTGACATTACAAGCGGTCGAGACAATAGGCCGCGCCTGTTCGAGGGTCCGAACCCGGAACGCTGCTGTAGCTCAGTGGTAGAGCGCACCCTTGGTAAGGGTGAGGTCGGGAGTTCAATCCTCCCCAGCAGCACCA